>NZ_CP120416.1:0-367500 GCF_032773895.1 Teredinibacter sp. KSP-S5-2
TGAAACCGAATCTCAGGGGCGTATTCATACCTCGGCATGTACGGTCGCCATTATGGCGGAGGTGGAAGATGAAGGGGATATCAATATTAATAAAGCGGACTTACGAATTGATACTTTCCGTGCATCCGGTGCGGGTGGGCAGCACGTAAACAAAACTGATTCTGCTATTCGTATTACGCATATTCCTACCGGCGTAGTGGTGGAATGTCAGGACGAGCGTTCTCAGCACAAAAACCGAGCCAAAGCGATGGCATTGTTAGCGGCTCGATTAAATACCGCACAGCAGGAAAAGGCGGCACAGGAGCAAGCCGATGAGCGTCGCAGTCTGGTGGGAAGTGGTGATCGGTCTGAACGTATTCGTACCTACAACTACCCTCAAGGTCGAGTAACGGATCACCGAATTAATCTGACTCTCTATAAACTTTCAGAAATCATGGAAGGCGCATTGCAAGAAGTGATTGAACCTCTCGTAAACGAATATCAGGCGGATCAGCTTGCTGCATTAAGTGGTGAGTAATTCTTATCATGAATATATCTGAGTGTTTGTCCAAGTCGCGTGAGCTTGAGCAGACCTCAGATTCTGCCCGGCTGGATACCGAAGTCCTGCTCGCCTGGGTGATAGGGAAAAATCGAACTTACCTCTACACTTGGCCGGAATATCAGTTAACCGAAGAGGAACAACTGAAGTTCGAATCAGCGTTGATGCAAAGAAAAAATGGCCAACCGATTGCGTATATCTGTGGTGAAAAGGAATTTTGGTCACTGCCGCTGTTTTGTGATTCCTCCACACTTATTCCTCGACCAGATACAGAATTGTTGGTTGAACTCGCGCTCGATAAGCTTTCTACTCTACCTCATACGTCTACCGTCCTGGATTTGGGTACTGGAACCGGTGCTATTGCCTTAGCGATTGCCAGTGAAAATCGTAACTATCGGGCAGTGGGGGTCGATAAATCCTCTGCTGCGATTGCCTTGGCGCAAAAAAATAAGCAGCGTTTGAATATACACAATGCTGAATTTTTCCAAAGTGACTGGTATGAGTTCGCCGGTATTGGTTTAAACCCTGGGCGAACTGGCTATGACTTAATTGTGAGTAATCCACCTTATATCGACGCGCAAGACAATCATTTAAATGAAGGTGATGTTCGCTTTGAGCCTGAAACGGCATTGGTGGCCGACGAACACGGTTTGGCGGATATAAAAATTATTGTCGCTGGTGCAAAGGATTTTTTAACTAATAGCGGCTGGTTGTTAATCGAACACGGATGGCAGCAGGGAGCAGACGTGCGTGATGTCTTTTCTCATAATAGTTTTATAAAAGTGGAAACCGTTCGGGATTTGGGTGGGAATGATCGTGTTACTTTGGGACAAAAAAACTAACATAGGCTCTTTATCTTTTTTGTTGATTCAACTTTTTCGAATTGCCGGTCAGCGTCAGATACACAACTAAATAGTTCAGAAACAAAAAAGCCGTCTAGGTCTAGACGGCTTTTTTGTTTCGATAATCAGCGATTAAAAACGAAGCTTCGTTTCAATGGCGATCGAGCGGGAATCCTTAACAAACGCATAGTGCGTGTTGGTACCAAGGGTTGAGTCCGAAAGGGGGGCGTTACCAGAGTAGGTGACAACTTTTTCGTCAGTCAGGTTTTTGCCAACCAGCGCGATACCCCAGTGTTCACCCTCTATGCCGATACGTGCGCCTACCAAAGTGTAAGCATCAATATCACCAATTGGATCGTGGTTTACGTGTGTTTTTTGCTCTGAGACATACTGTAAGTCGAGTACGCTAACAAATTCCAGATTGTTGCCAACCAAGGTGCGGTAATCAAAAGACGTATTGACCGTTAACTCTGGTGTAAATACACCTCTTTCACCAGTTAAACTACAGAAGCCATCGTCGTTAGGCAGTTGCATAGCGTGGCAGTTGGCATTTTCGAAATCTTTGTATTCGAAATCCAGATACGCTAAAGAGTAGTGGGCGGTAAGGTCTTCAATGAGTAGCCAGCGGCCTTCAAGTTCGACACCTTGCACCAATGTTTCTTTAATGTTGCCCACATTAAACCCTACGCCGCCATCGAACTGGCTGAACTGAAGGTTTTCGTACTCGGTTCGGTATAAGGCAACATTGAGTTCGCCGCGACCATCGGCAATAGTATTTTTAATACCTACTTCATAGGCGTCGGCTTTCTCGTCTTCAAATTCGAAGTTAGAAAGCGGGTTTGCCTCTTCTGCTGGTGGAGTGTATGTAAAATCACTATCTATGATGCGCTTGTCGTATTCGCCAACCGTGTTAGAGCGTGGGTCAAAACCACCGGCTTTAAAACCTTTTGTGTACGAGCCATAAAGCATGCTGTTTTCGGTGATATCAAGTTCGACATTGATTAATGGCAAGAACTCGGATTCGGTTCTCTCTCCTTGAACGTTTTGACCACCGTATGCAATCGGGAAGGTCGCACCGCCAGCACCGGGAATTGGTACAGGGAAACCTGTTGGTGCTTGTTCGTTTTCAACACCGAAAAGATTCATATAGTACAAACCCGTTGCCGAAGTGGTTGGGTCGACAAATTCTCCGGTAGCAATATCTTCTATCAGATTAATACTCTTTTTGCCGGTCTTCTCTTCCTCGGTAAAACGAGCTCCCAAGGTGATGTGCAGAATATCCGCTATATGAAAGGTGGTGCGCGCAAAGATAGCCCAGCTTTCCGATGTTTGTTCGAACTCTCTCAGCGTGCCGGTGTTATGAATGTCAACGTTAGCGCCACGCAATGCAGCATTGAATTGAACAATTGACGTTAAAAAGTTCGGGTCTTCATCGCTGTGGCGTAATTCAAGATAATCCGAAAATTCCTGATCCCAATCTTGATAGAAAACACCTGCAAGCCATTCAACCGCTCCGCCTGTTGGCGAGGCTATACGAATTTCCTGGCTGAACTGGTTGTATTCTTCGTCCAGATTAAGAGAAAGAATATTCACTGGCGTGTAGTCGCAATCGCAGGTTTCGTCACTGCTGAAATCGAGATAGCCAGTTACAGCCGTTAATGTGTGACCATTAAAATCGTAGTTGGTGGTTAAGGTGATATTGGTGACTTCGTTATTGCTGGTGTCTTGAAAATCAGCTTGTCGTTTGTAATCCAGTGAATCTTCAAATTCGCCAAAGGTTACACCAGGATTAATCACACCCATCGCCTGGAATATTGGCGTAACCGCTTGCACTGATTCATTGAAATTACCAGGAGCATCAAGACCATATAGCGCGCTTAAGGGGGTACCGCTGAATGCGTTGTATAGGTTTCGTTGGCTTGCAGGAAGGTCTGGGTCGGTAATCGCTTCATCATAAATAATTTCGATGGCGCGACCTTTCCAATCAAAATCGCTTTGCTCCGCTTTTAGCGTGAAATCCAGGTTTTCTGTTGCTTCCCAAACGAGAGTTCCGCGAATAGCGGTTTCTTCTGATTCTGGTTCGTGCGCGTGTGTGTGTGTATTTTCTATATGGCCGTCGGTCTCGTAATAACGAACAGCGAGTCGACCATAAAGGTTTTCGGCGATGGGGCCAGATAACACATGGTTAATTTCAAATTCCCCATGATCTTCCGAATAACCTAAATCCAATTCCGCTTCGAATTCATCGGTTGGACGAGCGGAAGTCAAATTCAATGCGCCAGCAATACTGTTTTTACCGAATAATGTACTTTGCGGGCCACGCAATAATTCTGCGCGCTCTAGATCAAAAAGCGGTAGGCGGAATAATTGTGCCCGGCCGTGGTAAACGCCATCAATATACATGCCTACGGATTGTTCAAAGCCTTGGCTATTATCCGAACCAATACCGCGTACGCGAACCTGAGTGCCAATACCCGTTTCGGTAAAGTGGATGTTGGGCATATGAGCGGTTAAATCCTGCAAATTTTCAACGCCGGATTCAGCGATTTTTTCGCCGCTTAACGTTGCAACGGATAGCGGAACGTCCTGTAAGCTTTCTGTTCTTTTTTGAGCGGTAACCGTAATTTCTTCTAGAACAGGCTTAGGGCCAGGTTGTGCAAATGCTATAGAAGGTATTGCAAGGCTGACGGCCAGTGCAATTGGTTTGATATTTAAATTAACACTCTTTTTTGAAAAATGACTCACGTTTCCCTCCGGAATTCTTTTCCGCGACGTTTTTTGAATTTAAACGGATGTTTATTTTGCGTTGCTCAATTTTTTATAATTTCTGAAAAGAGCAAAAGGCATAAAGCCCAAGATAGAATACGTCGCCGATTATGAGCATTTCAGAATGTATTGCAATGGCTTATTTGCATCCTTGCCAATAATTAGAAATATTCCATTATCTTTAAAATTTTTTGGCGCAAAAAATTGCATGCAGCTTATTGCGAAAAGTAAAGCTTATACCAGTCGACAAACTGTTTTACGCCTTCGTTTATCGGAGTATTGGGTTTGAAATTCGTTGTTTGCTGCAATGCACTGGCGTCAGCGTAAGTGGATGGCACATCGCCGGGTTGAATTGGCATCATATTTTTTATTGCGGGTTTGCCAATTGCGTTTTCTATCGCTTCGACAAATTCCATAAGTTTGACTGGCGCATTATTGCCGATATTAAAAACTTTGTACGGGGCTTTACTTGATGATGGGTCGGGATTTTCTCCACTCCATTCTGCATTGCCTTCCGGAATTTGATCGGTAACCCGAATGACGCCTTCGACAATGTCGTCGATGTACGTAAAGTCTCTATACATGTCGCCATTGTTGTATACATCAATGGGGGTGCCATTCAAAATACCTTTGGTAAATTTAAATAACGCCATATCAGGCCTACCCCATGGGCCGTAAACGGTAAAAAAGCGCAATCCAGTGGTAGGTAATCCGTATAAATGGCTGTATGTGTGCGCCATAAGCTCGTTGGATTTTTTACTTGCAGCGTAGAGGGAAACCGGGTGATCAACATTATCTTTTTCTGAAAATGGCTGCTTGGTGTTTGCGCCATACACAGAGCTTGAAGAGGCGTAACTTAAATGCTTGATCTTATGGTGGCGACAGCCTTCCAATATGTTGAGGAAGCCGACGATGTTGGAGTTGATGTAAGCATGTGGATTTTCAAGTGAGTATCGAACACCGGCCTGAGCTGCCAGGTGTACGACGCGATCAAACTGATGAGCTTCGAAGAGTTGCTCCATATCTGCTCGGTCGGCGATATCGATTTTGTGGAATTCAAACTCAGATTGTGTTTCCAGCTGCTTTAATCGATCAAGTTTAAGTTGAGGGTCGTAATAGTCATTCAGGTTATCTATCCCGACGACGCTATCTCCGCGTTCCAGTAACTGCTTGGATAAATGATAACCTATGAAACCTGCTGCACCGGTAACTAAAAACTTCATGCAATGTGTTCTCTAAAATCTGGGTGAAAAAAGGGGGATGACAGCCTGTCAGGCCAAGATTTACGGCCGGTAGATACTACCAGTATTTCTGTCAGTCCGCGATCTGTGTTTAAATAGACGTCCTTTAAGTAGGCATATTGCCCAACTTAGATCTAAAGTCGTATGCAGAATATTACACTGCTGAGAGTTTCCCATTGATTACAGACCTAGAAAATAACACAACATTCGACAGCCTGGCCTTGTCAGATACGACGCTTCGTGCCTTGGCAGAGCTGAAATTTAAGTATTGTTCGCCGATTCAGGCCAAGTCGCTGCCGATATCTCTCAGTGGCCACGATGTGCTGGGTAAAGCGCAAACTGGTACAGGTAAAACCGCGGCTTTTTTAATTGCGGTGATCGAAGACCTGAATAATTCCCCTGCTCCGGAAGAGCGCTATGCCGGGGAGGCCCGGGCCTTGATTATTGCTCCGACTCGCGAGTTAGTGATGCAAATTGCTAAAGATGCCAAGGAGCTGACAAAATACACAGATTTGTCTGTTCACACTCTGGTCGGAGGGGTGGATTACAACAAGCAGTTGCAGGCCTTGCATGGAGAGTTTGTCGATATTCTGGTTGCAACGCCTGGTCGTTTGCTGGACTTCTGCGAGAAGCGGGAAGTATTTCTGGACCAGGTTGAGGTGCTGGTGATTGATGAGGCGGACAGGATGCTTGATATGGGGTTTATTCCCCAGGTTAAGCGCATTATTCGCATGACTCCGAGAAAAACCCACAGACAAACCATGTGCTTTTCGGCCACATTTTCTGCTGATGTATTGAACCTCACCGAGCAATGGATGGAAGACCCTGTTCGGGTTGAGATCGAGCCTGAGACGGTGGCCACCGAAACGGTTGAACAGCATGTGTACATGGCTGCGGGCGATGAAAAATTGGTGATTCTTGGAAATCTGTTGCGACAACCGGAAGTGTCGAGCCTGATGATTTTTACCAACCGTCGCGATGAGTGCCGCAAGTTATTTGAGGCCTTGCGATTTCAGGGGTATCGGGTTGGTCAGCTCTCAGGAGAGGTGGCGCAGACGAAACGCATTCGCACATTGGAAGACTTCAAAAAAGGCCGCCTTCAAGCAATTGTGGCAACAGACGTAGCGGGGCGGGGAATTCATATTGATGGCATTAGCCACGTGATTAACTACAACCTGCCGGAGGAGCCGGAAGACTATGTTCATCGTATTGGTCGGACTGGGCGGGCAGGTGCATCGGGCGTGTCCATTAGTTTTGCCTGTGAGGATGATGCTTTTAGGTTGCCTGCAATTGAGGCCTTACTTGGCGAAAAACTGAAATGTGTATTACCTCCTGAGCATCTACTGGCTTCAAAATAACACTCACCAGATTTGAGCGTTCGGTGCCCAATCTTAGGTCTCTTTCCTCGTTATCCACGAGTTTATTCTTCGGAAGTGCATTCGGTGTGAGTGTGCTTCATCTCTTTTCTTTCGTGCCCAATTGTTTGGGCGTTGTGTCTCGTTCTGTGTGTTTTTCTATAAATGCATAGTTTCCTCTAGTGCTTCCTATTTTTATAACTCAATAGTCGGAAATGTTATTTTTTATAAACAAACCGTAGGGCTTTAGGTGAGATACCTTGCATGAACAGAGGGAAACTGCTGCTTTGTTTCAGGCTCATCTACACTGATACAAATAGACTTTAGGTTAGCGGTGAGTTGGATGGAAAAAATTCTGGTTGTTGAAGATAGCCCAATGGTGATGAAAATTTTGCGACATGTTTTGTCACAAAGCGACCAGATAAAACCTGTTTATGCTGTGACGTTTGATGAAGCAAGAAAACAGCTTGCACAACATCGATTTGTCGCCGCCTTGGTGGATTTGTCTTTGCCGGATGCACCTAATGGGGAGGTGGTGGATTTTGTCTTGCAGCAGGGCATTCCCTGTGTGGTCTTGACCGGTAGTTTTGATGAGCAGAAGCGAGAGCAATTACTGGCTAAGGGGGTTGCCGATTATGTTACTAAAGAGGGGCGTTACTCCTATCAGTATGCTTTGGGTGTGATTCATAGATTAATCAAAAATCGAAAAATCAAAGTGCTTGTGGTAGATGACTCCGATACTCAGCGAGCAATAGCGGTTAACCTGTTGAAACTGTATATGTTCGATGTGTTGCAGGCAAAGGATGGAATGCAAGCAATAAAACTCTTGCTGGAACACCCCGATATTAAATTGTTGATTACGGATTACAATATGCCAAGGATGGGGGGCGTCGAGCTGGTACAAAATATTCGGGTTAAATATGAAAAAACGGATCTGATTATTATTGGTCTGTCGACCGAAGGTGAAGCATCACTTTCAGCCAAATTTATTAAAGCCGGAGCAAATGATTTTTTGCGAAAACCGTTTAATCATGAAGAGTTTCACTGCCGTATATCACACAACATTGAATTTCTTGAATTAATCGAAACCATAAAAGATTCTGTCAGTCGTGACGTACTTACCGGAACCTATACACGAAGTTATTTCTTTAGTCAGGGGGAAACTGTGTTGTTGAGTGCCCGTGAAAAGGGCTCGCCTGTGGCGGCGGCAATTATTGAGCTGGAAGACTTCTCTAGCGTGAATTCTGAATATGGGCATGAGGCGGCAGATTTGCTTTTGAAATACGTGGGCAAAAAGTTTGTGCGCAGCTTTGGACGGTTTATCGTCGCTCGCGGTGGTAGTAAGGAATTCTTTGTGTTGATGCCGGGCTTGAATAATGAAAAAGCCAGGGCCTTTGTCGACGAGGTAAGACAGATGTTAGGAAGGGAGTCGGTATCTATTGGTAGTCATAGTCTTTCGTTGTCGTTTAGCGCGGGGGTGTCCAATTGTGTTAATGGGTCGATGGATGGTTTGATGGGAGCGTGTGTTGAATGCCTGAATCGAGCAAAGGAGGCGGGGGGTGATTTGGTTTTTGGTGATGATGAATAATTTGAGCCTGCATTGCTTATAGGGTGATGCGTGTGCAGGCTCTTGTCGTTTTATCCGTGTTCAACTGGCTCTGGTTCACATTTTTTTAGTTCGTTTAACCAAAATAATGTTCCGCCAACAACCGCTGCTGGCATGGCAAAAATATTAACCACCGGAATGATACTGCAACCCATTACCATTCCACCGAAACCGAAGCTGCTGAAGGCTTTGGTCCACAGTTTTTTCCTGAGTATTTTAAAACCCCGCTGGTGGTTATCCGCAGGATAGTCAGAGTATTGAATCGTCATTGACCACGCACCCCATGCGATACCAATAATCGGTGCGAGAAAATTGACCAATGGAATGGTTGCCAGCAATAAAATAACGAGCGTGATAATAATGCCGCGGGTTAAAAAATAAATCAGTTTGGATAGTTCTCTTCCCATTACCCGCGGGATCATTTTCCAGAGGGATTCTGCCGGTAATGGTTGGCCAGTAATGATTTCTTCCGCTTTTTGTGCAAGAAAACCATAAAAAGGTGCAGCCAGAATATTGGTGATCATATTAAAGCTGTAACCGTACACAATCAGCAGTAACACACCGATTATGATCCACGCCAACCATGCCAGCGGTGCAAGCCAGCTGGGAAGTTCTGCCATCACAGTTTCAATGGCACCGCCGGTGAAATGAACTAATGTGCCGGTAAGCACCACAAACAGGCAGATATTCACTAGTAGGGGAACCAGAATATAGGCTCTGAGTTTTGGGTGCCAAATGAGTTTTACCCCTTCAGCAAAATAGCTTGCCCCGCTGAGTAAATTATTTTTTACGGGGCAGCGAACTTGAATAACCTCTTGCACGATTATCTGGCGCCTGCGTTTTTCAAAGCCTTGGCATATTGTTCGGCATGTCGGTGGCCGCTGATTTCCTGCAGTAGACTTTTACCTTCTGGGCCAATTGCGTTTAGATCTTTCTCTGCTTCAACGAAATAGGTGATGAAAGTTTCAAAGTTTTCGATTTTCATACCTCGGTAAGCACGCAGTAGTGCCAGGTAGTCCGTATTAATATCGCCGTAGCTCTCTACATCAAGAAAGCTTTTTACACGCTCGTCATCAAAGACTTCACCTAGAACTTTTTGCTTGTCTTTTTTTAACATATCTCACTAACTCATTAGGTCAAAGGGGCGGAGAACTTTTGAAACTGTCTAAGGTTTTGAATCTGTGCGCCTGCATAGAAGTATTGGCACGTTTCAAAAGTCCTGTGGCCGGTTTTATTTTTAAGCTTAACTTGTATTTTATGAGCTTAATTTCTCTTTCAGTATGCGGTTTAGTTCCTGAGGGTTTGCCTGCCCTTTGGATAACTTCATAGCCTGACCAACAAAGAAACCGAGCATTCTCGGTTGTTTGTCTTCTGCGGCATTTCTGTAGTTTTCCACCTGAGAAGGATTGTTGGCAATAACCTCGTCGACGATTTTTTCAATAGCGCCGGTATCCGATACTTGTTTAAGCCCTTTTGCTTCAATAATCTCATCGGCAGAGCCTTCTCCATTCCACATCGCCTCAAAAACGGTTTTGGCGATTTTATTGGAGATGGTTTGGTCTTTAATTCGGACAATCAAGCCTGCCAATTGTTCAGCGTTAACGGTGCTTTGGCTAATGGATTTTTCCTCTGAATTTAATCGGGCAGAAACTTCGCCCATTATCCAGTTGGCTACAAGCTTGGCGTCATCGCAGATTTTGGCAGTTTGCTCAAAGTACTCAGCCGTTGCTGCGTCGGCACTGAGGATATTGGCATCGTAACTGGATAGACCGTAGTTTTCCTCAAAGCGTTGTTTGCGCGCATCAGGTAATTCTGGCAGTTGCTTGCGAATTTCTTCGATGTAATCGTCATCCAGAATAACTGGCAATAAGTCCGGGCAGGGGAAGTAACGGTAGTCGTTGGCTTCTTCTTTGGAGCGCATAGCGCGTGCGGTATGTGTATCTCCGTCGTAAAGGCGGGTTTCTTGTGTGATCTTGCCGCCGTCTTCCAGAACTTCTATTTGTCTTTCCACTTCCTGCAAAATGCAGCGCTCCATAAAGCGGAAGGAGTTCAGGTTTTTGGTTTCGGTACGTGTGCCGAATTTCTCTTCGCCCTTTAAGCGGACAGAAATGTTTACATCGAAACGCATGGAGCCTTGAGACATTTCGCCGTCGCATATTCCCAAAGACGTCACCAGTGAGTGCAGCTTGCGGGCAAAAGCCACTGCTTCTTCGGCGCTGCGCATATCGGGCTCGGTCACAACTTCAATCAGCGGTGTGCCCGCCCGGTTTAAGTCGATACCGGACATGCCATGGTAGTCTTCGTGCAGAGATTTTCCTGCATCCTCTTCCAGGTGGGCATGGTGAAGACGAATACGTTTTTCCGTCCCGTTTTCAAGCTGAATATCAACATGACCGCCGTTTACGATCGGCTCTTCCAGCTGTGTTGTTTGGTAGCCTTTTGGCAGGTCGGGGTAAAAATAGTTTTTCCGTTCGAATACCGAACGTTTACCAATTTCTGCATCAACAGCTAAACCAAACATGGTGGCAAAGCGAAATGCCTGCTCATTGGCAACGGGTAAAGTACCCGGCATCGCCAGGTCGAGTGCGCTGGCCTGAGTATTGGGTTCCGCACCAAAGGCGATGCTTGAACCGGAGAATATTTTGGTTTTAGTGGCCAATTGGACGTGAATTTCCAGGCCAATAACAGTTTCCCATTCCATGATTAGTTCGCCTCCCCGTTAACCATTGCTGGAGCCAGCGTGTGGAAGTTGGTTTCAAGTTGATACTGATGGGCAAAATTCAACAGCGCAGCTTCGCTAAAAACGTTGCCGATTAACTGCAAGCCAACAGGCTTGTTGTCTGCCAGTCCACAAGGAATGGACATGCCCGGTAAACCTGCCAGGTTGGTGGCGATGGTGTAAATATCTTCCAGATACATGGCAACCGGGTCACTGCTTTTTGCACCAAACTCAAACGCCGGGGATGGTGAGGTTGGTCCCATAATGACATCCACCTCTTTAAATGCATCAATAAAATCCTGCTTGATCAATCGGCGCACGCGCATGGCTTTGCGGTAGTAAGCATCGTAGTAGCCGGCAGAGAGTGCATAGGTGCCGACCAGAATACGACGTTTCACCTCGTTACCGAAGCCTTCACCGCGAGAGCGCTTATACATGTCTTCCAAATCTTTTGGATCTGCACAGCGGTGACCATAGCGAACACCGTCAAAGCGGGACAGGTTGGCGGAGCATTCGGCTGGTGCAATGACATAGTATGCCGGTACGGCAAGGTGAGTATGAGGCAGGGAGATACTTTTTACCTTTGCGCCCATGGATTCGTATTGCTTAATTGCGGCTTCCACGGCCTGCTGGGTGCCTGATGATAGACCTTCACCAAAATACTCTTTGGGCACACCTATGGTTTTGCCTGCAATTGAATTGGCCAGTGTTGCTGTGTAATCCGGCACGGGTTCGTCAATACAGGTGGAATCTTTTGCATCAAAACTGGCCATCGCATTCAACATGATCGCAGAGTCTTCTGCTGTGCGGGTCATGGTGCCCCCCTGATCCAGGCTGGAGGCGAAAGCAATCATGCCCCAGCGTGACACTCGGCCGTACGTTGGTTTCAGACCGGTGATACCACATAGCGAAGCGGGTTGTCGGATTGAGCCGCCTGTGTCCGTTGCTGTTGCGCCCGGCGCCAATCGTGCGGCGATACAGGCTGCTGAACCACCGGATGACCCTCCCGGTACACAGTTTGTGTCCCAAGGGTTTTTTACTGGGCCGTAGTAACTGGTTTCGTTGGAAGAGCCCATGGCGAACTCGTCCATATTGGTTTTACCCAGGCTGACGGCACCGGCATTCGCAAAATTTTCAACCACGGTGGCATCGTATGGTGGAACGAAATTGTCCAGCATTTTTGAGCCACAGCTTGTGCGTATGCCGTTGGTACAAAAAATATCTTTGTGGGCGATGGGGACACCTAAGAGCGCGCCGGTTTCGCCTGCAGCCAATTTTTGGTCTGCTGCTGCCGCTTGGGCAAGTGCTGCTTCGTCATTTATTGTGATAAAACTGTTGAGCGTTTTATCTAGATTATTAATTCTGTCGAGAAAATATTGCGTAATTTCCGTCGACGAAAATTCTTTGTCTTGTAGTTTTTTGCTTATTTCGGCAATGGTTAAATTGTGCATTTTGTTTCCAGCCGGTGATTGGATAGGAATGTTTTCTGTAACTATTTTTTATTAGTCGATGACTTTGGGAACCAGGTAAAGCCCATCTTCGGTTGCTGGAGCAATTGCCTGGAATTTTTCCCGTTGGTTGCCCTCGGTTATTTCGTCTGCACGCAGTCTTTGCACTGCATCAAGGGGATGGGCCATCGGCGCGACACCATCGGTGTCAGCCGCTTGCAGTTGATCAACCAGATTAATAACATCGGTGATGCTTTTGGCGGTTTCTTCCAAGGTTGCCTGGTCTACATGCAGTCGAGCCAGATTGGAAAGCTTTTCAATATCGGAAGGGTTCACTGAGAATCTCCTAAATGCGGTCGTACTAGTTGCGACCCGATTTATCTCACAGGATCTTAAAAGCGGGCTAAGTTACCACATTTGTGCCTTGCTCTAAATCCCCGGCGTTGTTACAGTGCGTCAATTTGCTGCAAACGCCCGCTTGGTGGGGACTTGAATCATAATCAAAGGCGTATTTGCTCAATTATTCAGCTAATCTAAAAGCAGCGTTCACGAATATCTTCTACAGGGTTAAAAAAAACTATGCTCAAGCGTTTACGCGGAATGTTTTCCAACGATTTGTCTATTGATTTGGGTACAGCGAATACGCTGATCTACGTAAAAGGTCGAGGTATAGTTTTAGATGAGCCGTCGGTGGTGGCGATCCGTAATCAGAATGGCCAGAAGTCGGTTGAAGCGGTTGGTATCGCAGCTAAGCGAATGCTCGGCAGAACGCCGGGTAATATTACGGCTATCCGACCATTAAAAGATGGTGTGATTGCCGACTTCCAGGTGACCGAAAAAATGCTTCAGCATTTTATTCGCAAAGTCCATGAACACAGTTGGTTTCAGCCCAGCCCTCGGGTTTTAGTGTGTGTTCCCTGTTTGTCTACCGAAGTTGAAAAGCGCGCGATCCGCGAATCTGCTCTGGGCGCTGGTGCTCGTGAGGTGAGTTTGATCGAAGAGCCCATGGCCGCCGCGATTGGTGCTGGCCTGGAAGTGGAAGAAGCAACCGGTTCCATGGTCGTTGATATCGGTGGTGGTACCACAGAAATCGCGATTATTTCGCTAAATGGTGTGGTGCTGTCGGATTCGGTGCGCATCGGTGGTGATCGTTTCGATGAGGCTGTTGTTAATTACGTTCGCCGCAAGTATGGCAGTGTGATTGGTGATGCGACTGCTGAGAGAATTAAAAAGGAAATTGGTTGTGCCTACGCCGGCAGCGAAGTATTAGAGATCGATGTCCGTGGGCGTAATCTCGCTGAAGGTGTGCCTAAAAGCTTTACCCTGAATAGTGACGAAGTTCTGGAAGCGCTGCAGGAACCGCTTTCCGGTATCGTGCAAGCCATTAAGAGTACACTCGAACAATCACCACCAGAGCTGGCTTCGGATATTGCCGAGAGTGGAATTGTGTTAACAGGTGGTGGTGCTTTGTTGCGTGATCTGGATCGTTTGCTCAGTGAAGAGACCGGTTTGCCTGTGTTGGTTGCAGAAGACCCCTTAACTTGTGTTGCCCGTGGTGGTGGTAAGGCATTGGAAATGGAAGGGGTTGATCTGGTCTACTAAGCCGGGTTATTCCTGTTTGCTTCTGGTTGTGTTGTACAGTGTAGCTTGTTAACTTCTATTCATCTTTGCGGGAGATAGAGCAATAAAACCCTTATTCGGACAAAAACCTTCTCCCGCTGTCCGCTCGACAGCGCTTGTCTTCGTTTCTTTGGGTATTGCTCTGGCATATATTTATACGGACTGGTTCGACTTCCTGAAAGGTAAGGCCGTGGATTATTCAGCGCCCTTTTATTGGGTGACGGATCTTGCCGATGAAGCTGAGGACTGGGCTGATAACCGCATGATGTCCCGTGCTCGTCTGATTCAGGAAAACGAACAATTGAGGACCGAGCTTCTGGTTCACAAGCGTAAACTGCAGCAGATGGCATCTCTTGCTGCGGAAAATGTGCGTTTGCGTGAGCTTCTCAATTCGGCTGAAAGCCTGAATGACCGAGTGTTGATCACTGAGCTGATCGGTGTGTCGCCGGACCCGATGGTACATAAGGTCATTGTTAACAGAGGCAGTGATCACGGCGTCTACAAAGGGCAGGCTTTGTTGGATGCTTCGGGCCTGATGGGGCAGGTGGTGGAGGTTGGCAACCAAAGCGCTCAAGTCCTGTTGATTACCGATGTCACTCACGCTTTACCTGTGCAGATTAACCGCAATGGTGTCCGCCTGATTGCCGAGGGAATTGGTGACCTGTATCAGCTGGAAATCAATCATATCTCCAATACGACCGATATTCGCGTTGGTGACCTGTTGGTCAGCTCTGGTTTAGGGCAACGTTTCCCGGTGGGCTATCCCGTTGCGGAAATTACCGAAATTATTGTTGATCCAGGCAGACCTTTTGTCCGTGCGCTAGCTCGTCCTAAAGCGGAACTGAATAGAAGCCGTCATGTGCTGTTAGTCTTTGATCCTACCCTGGCGGAGCAGGGCTAATGCCTTTGCATTCCAGTCAAAAGGGGTTGGGCGTTTTTGTGCTCCTCACCACTCTGGTCGGTTTGCTGGCTGCGATATTTCCTCTGTCCAGTTCGTTAAAGCCACTGCGCCCAGAATTACTTTGCCTGTTGGTGATTTACTGGGTTATCTGGGCACCACAGAAGGTTGGTATTCTCTACGCCTGGCTGGTTGGTCTGGTCCAAGACATCGTCGAAGGTGTCGTTTGGGGTGGCCATGCTATGGCTCTTGCGCTTGTTGCTTATGTCTGTGTGGTTTCCTACCAGCGGATTCGCAGCTATTCTGTCTGGCACCAGTCACTTTGGGTGTTTGTTTTAGTTGGTGTACACCAAGTCGTCGTAAACTGGATCCAGGGATTGGCCGGATACCATAGTCCTGCTCAGGTATTATTGTTATCTATCCTTTCCAGTGCGATGTTTTGGCCGTTGCTGTTTATATGTCTAAGGCAATTGCAGCGTCTATACCGGGTACACTAACGAATATTTGTAATTGAAAGGGATTCTTTCTATGTCATCCTATGATCTGTGCCTGGCTTCGCAGTCGCCGAGGCGGCGTGAACTGTTAACGCAAATTGGCGTCCGATATAAAGTGGTTCAGGTGGATGTAGAGGAAATTCGACAGCCTGCTGAATCGCCGATCGAGTATGTTCAACGTCTTGCCAGAGATAAATCCCATGCTGGATTCCAAGTTGGTGATGGCTTACCAACGTTGGGAGCTGATACCATAGTAGAGTATCGGGGTAAGGTGTTGGAAAAACCTGAGAATAAATCGGATTTTATGGCGATGTTTCAGCTTCTGTCCGGACAATGCCATCAGGTGCACACCGCCATTTGTATTACCCACAATAATGCCGCTCAAGTAAAAGTGAACTCAACTGATGTTTATTTTCGACCAATAGAGCAGGTTGAGATTGAGGAGTACTGGCAGACCGGTGAGCCCAAAGACAAGGCCGGGGGCTACGGTATTCAGGGGTTGGGTGGAATATTTGTGGATCGTATTGTGGGCAGTTATTCCTCAGTGGTGGGTTTGCCCATCACCGAAACCGCAATACTATTAAAAGAATTTAATGTGCCTATTTGGCAACACGAGTCTTAGATGAAGCTCCGTGCATTATGAGTGAAGAGATACTAATAAATTTTGGTCCGACCGAAACCCGTGTCGCTCTGGTTGAAAATGGTGTTTTGCAGGAGGTCTACGTAGAGCGCGCCAGAAACAAGGGGTATGTGGGTAACTTGTATAAGGGCAAAGTTGTGCGTGTACTGCCAGGTATGCAAGCGGCTTTCGTCGATATTGGCCAGGAGCGTGCCGGCTTTATCCATGTTGCCGGGATTAATCCAATAAATGAAGATGGGATTGAAGAGCGCAGTAACCATGAAGCGGATATTCGCGATTTGCTGCGTGAGGGGCAGGAAGTTCTGGTTCAGGTGACCAAAGACCCTATCAGTTCCAAGGGCGCGCGTTTGACCACGCATCTTTCTGTCTCTGCCCGCTATCTGGTGTATATGCCTCATTCCGATCATATTGGTATTTCCAACCGGATCGAGGATGAAGAGGAGCGTGAGCGTCTAAAAGGCATAGTACAAAAACTGGCCGACGAGTATGCAGAAGAATATCAGGGCGGTGGGTTTATCATTCGCACTGTTGCAGAAGGGGCAACCGAAGAAGAAATTCGGGCCGATATCCCGTTTGTCTTTAAGATATGGCATGACTTGGCAGACGATATTAAAAAAGCCAGAGCGCCCGCACTTATTTACGAAGATTTACCATTATTCATGCGAACCATCCGGGATATTATGCGTCCCAATATTGAGCGGGTTCGAATTGATTCCAGAGAGTCTTTTCAGCGTATGGCAAAATTTGCCAAGCATTATGCTCCGGAAATCGGTAAATGCATTGAACACTACCCAGGTGAACGTCCGATCTTTGAACTCTTCGGTGTTGAGGATGAGATTCAGCGTGCGCTAGAACCGAAAGTGATGCTCAAATCCGGCGGCTATCTGCTGGTAGAGCAGACTGAGGCTATGTCGACCATCGACGTGAATACCGGAGCTTATGTTGGTCATAGAAACCTGGAAGAAACCATTTTCAAGACCAATCTGGAGGCGGCTGCGGCAATCGCAAGGCAACTGCGGTTACGTAACCTGGGCGGTATTATCATTATCGATTTTATTGATATGCAGGACGCAGAGCATCAACGCCAGGTTTTACGAACGCTTGAAAAACATCTAGAAAAAGACCGGGCAAAAACCAGTATCACTGGAGTGTCAGAGCTGGGCTTGGTGGAGATGACCCGTAAGCGAACCCGTGAGTCCCTTGGCAGAATGCTGTGTGAACCCTGTCCAGTGTGTCAGGGGCGAGGTTTGTTAAAAACACCGGAAACCATTTGTTACGAAATTTTCAGGGAGATACTGCGAGAATCCAGAACCTATGAAAATGAAAAGTTCACGGTGTTGGCCTCTCAGTTGGTGATTGATCGTTTACTGGATGAAGAGTCGTCTAATGTGGCCGACCTTGAATCTTTTATTGGTAGAACAATCGAGTTTCAAGTGGAATCCCTCTATAGTCAGGAAGAATACGACATTGTTTTAGCGTGATATTAAGTCGTATAAGAGATTTATTTTGAAAAAGATCGTGGCGTCGGTATTGCCCAAAGTACAGTCTGTACCAGTGAGAACGGTTGTCCGCCGTTTTTGGGCGACTGTATTTGCCTGTGTTATTGCCGCGGCAGTTACGGTGCAACTCGGCCGGCAAGCATTTCCTCTTTTGAACGATTATAAAGACGTAATCGCTCACTCCTTTGGTAAACGTTTTAATGTGAATGCTTCTTTAGGTGGCATTTCTGCGACATGGAAAGGGCTTCGTCCAAAACTTGAACTTCATGATTTGGCTGTTCTGACTCCCGAAGGTGAATCAGTTTTTAGCGTCGGCCACGTAGTGGTTGAACTGAGTATTATCGACACCTTGTCTCGCTGGCGCTTGGCCTGGCGTGATATTGAATTTTACGATTTAAATGTGGCGTTGGAACAACGGGAAACCGGCCGCTGGGGAGTAAAAGGCTTTGTCTTCGAGCCCAAAAAGAATCAAGAGTTTTTACTAAAACGTCCACTCGATATCTTTCTAATAGGCCGCCATGTTGAAGTGGAAAATGCGCTGCTGAATGTGCGTTTTAAAACCGGTCATCAAACCGAAATTTTGGTTCCTACCATTCTGCTGGAAAATGAAAAAGATTTTCACCGCATACAAGCCTACGCTGCGGTTGATACTGACGAAAAA
This sequence comes from Teredinibacter sp. KSP-S5-2, assembly GCF_032773895.1. Taxonomy (NCBI): domain Bacteria; kingdom Pseudomonadati; phylum Pseudomonadota; class Gammaproteobacteria; order Cellvibrionales; family Cellvibrionaceae; genus Teredinibacter; species Teredinibacter sp. KSP-S5-2. The sequence continues at coordinate 18,328 of NZ_CP120416.1, forward strand.
GCGTTGAGCATGATTGTCGAAGGACAGGGAGACCCTCGTGATCCGACGAGTTTTAAGCCCAACGGTTACATTTCTCTAAAGGATTTCCCCTTGGAGCGGGTTACTGCGGCCGTAGGTGGTAAGTGGTGGCAGGAACTGGACAAGCAGCGTTGGCGTGATGGCTCCCGTTTAAATCTGGAAGCCTGGTTTCGAGGGACACCTGAGAGCGGTGTAACGATTCGGGGCGACTTCGCGACTGATGGTATTCCATTAAGTTTTCCTGTTGACCTGGCGCTGCCGTCGTCGGTCAGCTCTCAGTTTACTGGGAAGTGGAAATTTGGTGAGGGCTGGCAAGTCACCTTGCAGCAGATGCAAGTGGCTTGGGAGAATTTTTCCGCACCGGAGGGCAATTTCAAATTATATGGAAATGCGGAAAAACCATTCGGTATTACAACAGATGCATTGATTATCGAAGACTGGGCCGATCTTCTGGCAAAGCTGGATTTGGCCGGGATCGCTGGCCAGTTGAGTAAATCCGAATCAGTTGAAAGTGATGTTCGCCGGGTATTTACCGAGTTAACCCCAAGGGGGCGATTAAAAAATGTCGACTTCCAAGTTAGATCAAAAGATGACGGCTACTTTAAGTTGGGTGCTTACGTTGAAAATGGTCAGTCGGGTGTGTACATGGGGGTGCCGGGCTTTGAAGGCGTCAATGGTTATGTCGAGTTAACCGCGAAAGGCGGTTTTATTAACGTCGAAAGCCATCATGGTTTTTCGGTTAATTTACCGAAAGTGTTCCCTGAAAAACTATCCTACGATCGAGCAGAAGGGCAAGTAGCGTGGCAGGTGGATTTTGCCAAGAAAATCGCCCGGGTTAATTCTGGTCTATTGGAAGTCTCCAATAAAGATGAATTAGGTAAGGGGTATTTGAGTCTTTACTTGCCGTTTAATTCTGAAATCGGCGAGCCAACAATGACGCTCTCAGTTGGTGTTGAGCACTCGCTTACCAAATACCACCGTAAATATGTGCCGTTGCTTATTCCCAAACATTTATACGATTGGTTGGGCACGAGTATTGGTCAGGGAAGCGTGAGTAACGTTGGTTTTATTTATGATGGCTCTATAGATAAAAATCCCTCTTCCGATCCGACTATTCAGTTGGTAGGTGAAGTTCACAACGGAAACCTTGCCTTTGATGAAAACTGGCCAGAACTGAAAAATGTTTCAGGCACGTTGTTTTTAGATAACGAAAACCTGCAGGTGAATATTGATCAGGCTGTTTTGCTTGGGAATCGTTTAAACGACGCGCGCGTGGTCTTGGTTGATAACCCTCATGATCAAGGGCAGGCGCTGTCCATTCAAGGGGCGTTAGTCAGTAACGCCGGTGCAGCGATGGAGCTGTTAAAAAACAGCCCTGTGCGTGATGCAATTGGATCGACGTTTGATAGCTGGGTTTTTGATGGCGATGTGTCGGCCGAGATTCAGCTGTTTGTCCCTTTGGATTCTAATGCTAAGGGCTTATCACAAGAGGTTCATGTCACATTTAATGACGCACACCTCAATATGGTGGATCTGGAACTGCAGATCGACAAAATTAATGGTGACCTTACCTATTCGTCTGTTCACGGCATGACTTCAGAACACCTTGCAGGAAAAGTCTGGGGACGGGATGTCACTGCGCACATGGTTAGCCCTTTGGCCGAGAAAGTGGATCAAGCCCAGTACAATGACCCAGCCCGTGATATTGAAATTCGTTTTTCGGGTCCGGTTTCGGTTGCCAACGTTCGTGAATGGACTGAGCGGCCCGAACTGTATTTTGCGGAAGGTGAAACAGAAATTTCAGGCGTGCTGACCATTCCATTTGAAGGTAGTCAGGAATATTCAGCGCGTATGATTATGGTGTCAGACCTTAAGGGGGTTGAATTAGCGCTGCCCACTCCGTTGAAAAAAAATGCGGATGAAGCTCGTCCACTCGATATTGATATCAAAATTTTTGAGGACAAGGAAAGCTTTGATTTCCTCTACGAAAACACCATGCGCCTGATTGTTGAAAGTGGTGATAATAGAGAAGAAGCCGTGCAGTTGGCCATGGAAGTAGAGCCCAAGGCGATGGAGCCGGGAGTCTTTAATGTACACGGAAAGGTTCCGGGGTTCGATTTGGAAGAGTGGAATGAAGTTAAGAATAAATATTTTGAATATGAAACCATGCAGGCTCAGCAGCTGGGCATAGCTCTACCGGATGAAACTATACCTGTTCACATTTCTCTTGATATTACTTCGTGTTCTGTTGGTGGAATTGAAACCCAACGTTTATTTGCCACCGGCATCGGTACCGACGAAAAATGGGATCTGAATTTTGAAAGTCCGGTAATTAAAGGGGATGTCACAATCTATGCCGGTGATGTACCTACGGAAATGCGTTTGGAGTATTTACGTTTGCCCGATGAAGAGGAACCTGAGCAGGAGGGTGTGGCACCCGCAAGTGCTCTGGCTGATGTGGATTTGAAAAAGGCCATTTCCCTGGATTTTGAAACCCAGGAGTTTTCCTTGGGGAATGAAAATTATGGTGAATGGAAGTTTAAACTTAGGCCGACAGAAACGGGAATTATTGCTTACGATATTTATGCCAACGTCCGAAAAATGTATGTGGGTGATCTAAACGAAGGGGCAGAATTTATCTGGCTTCAGGAAGAGGGGCAAAACAGCAGCCACTTCTCCGGAAATATCAGAGCGGAAAATGTTGCCGATGTGCTCCAGGCATGGGGTATCGAAAAGGTGATGGAAAGTGAAACAGCGAATTTATTTATCGAGGCTCAATGGGCCGGTGCGCCGGATCAGGTGACCTTGGCCAGTGCTGATGGCTCAGTGGTATTGGGCATCAACAACGGGAATTTTATTCGTGGGGCTGAAGTGGGGGAAAACCCGCTGTTACGACTCATGGGGTTATTGAATTTCGATACGATTGCGCGACGCTTGAAATTAGATTTTTCTGATTTGGCTAAGCGTGGATTTGCATTTGACTCTGTGGAAGGCAATTTAATTTTCAACGACGGGATGCTGAGTTTGCCTGATCCGATGGTGGTGAAGTCCAGTTCTTCCACCATGCAGATGGCCGGTAATATTGATCTGATTGAAGAAAAACTGGATACGGAGTTGGTCGTTACCTTGCCTGTGGCGAGTAACCTTGCTGTTGCGACAGCATTTGTAGCTGGTTTGCCTGCTGCCATCGGTGTGTATTTAGTGGGCAAGCTACTGAAAAAACAAGTTGATCGAGTATCCAGTATTAGTTATCAGGTAACAGGCGATTGGGTTGACCCGAAAATTAAAGTTAAGCGGGTATTCGACAATAGGGGAGCGCAGATAAAAGCAGAAGAATCCATGGCTGAGCGCGACGAAGCCGAACACGAATCCCTGCAAGAGACATCTAAAAACGCAGCAGAATAACTTTGCCTTTGCCGTACCCGTCCACTTCAACATCGTAACACTTGCCCTTCTTAATATTTTGATCAATCAGGGTCTTCAGCTTACCGTCAGGCTTGTTTACTAAGTGGATCGCGCGGATATCCAGTTCGACTTCCTGTCTTCTGTCGTAAATGAGAGTGCTGATCAGACTGATAAGTGATTTGCACATATCAAAGATGGACTTGGGAATAAAGTGATTATCAATAGCGACCTGGGCTTCCTTGGCCGGGAAATCTTTCATTGACGCGCCAATACTGCATGCCGCTGAAGCATCCAAAATAATTGCGCCTAATGTACGTCCTGTCTCCGGGTTATCGTACAAACCGGCCATAAAAGGATGGTTATTGTAGTCGATGTCCAGAGAGTCTGATTGATTAATCAGAATTTTATGTCGGCTAAAGCTATTCATCGCCCTGGAGATATTTTGTGGGTTGGGTAGTATCAGGTCGTGATGGTCCTGAGAGTTTTCTTTAATTGTGGATTGATGTAACGCATCCTCAACGGCATCGTGTAATGTTTCGGCATTGAATGGTTTGGATACGATAAACAGTGCGCCTGCCTCTTTCGCTTCCTGAACTCTCTCCCTTGATCGCTCTGTTGTAACCAGTCCAACCTTCGCTTTAATTCCGTCATCACGTATTTTTTTTAGGAGTTCTATCCCCGTCATTTCCGGCATATGCCAGTCGGAAAGTACGATATCGGGTTTCCATTCAGTGATAATCTCCAAGGCTTCCTGACCATTGTAGGCGTATTGAAACTCATGGTCGGTGTAACCGGCTGCTACCAGTGTTCTCCTGACAATGGTTTGCATCGCTTTACTGTCATCGACGATTAAAAATCTCACGCTTTCAGCCTTATGTAAGTTCCGGTTATCAGGGGTAAGAAGCAAGAATCTTGCTTATTCACTATAGTTAATTTACAACGGAGAAGTATGCTTTATTAGTCCGATTTAATGTAGAAAACGGTGTCGTTTGTTGTGTTGCGCGCCATAGATTGGGAATTGCCATGCAGGTCTCGTTTACTCAGCTCGTCATTGCCGGTGAAATTATTCTTACCATTATTGTGGCTCTGATGGTTGCTGCGCTCGCGTTTTGGAAAAAAAGTCGTAAACAGGAAGAACTTATTGATAGTTTGCAGCAGTTGTTACAGAAGGAGTTGGTTAAACAAATCGAGTTAAAGGCAAAGTTGCAGGCTCGTCATGCCGAACATAAGCCAGTTGAGGTGTTGCCTCACGATGATACGGATTACAACAGTATTATTCGGGAACAGAAGGAAAAACTGGAAAGCTATGAAAAGCGGTTGGAAAACCTTGAGAAGTTCAAGCATTTGTTTTTTGCTGCTGAAGAACGGATTATTAAATATGCCCTGCCTGCACAAGAAGAATTAGAGCATCTTATTGCTGAGCTGAGTTCACCTGACGCAGATGAATTTACTGTAGCAAAATCGGAGGATATGGCCCGTGAAGCTCTGGGGTTATTGGTTACCTTAAACTCTGGCACGGACACTGCTCTGTCGAGAGAAGGAAGTTCTAATGCCGCTAATCGAACGCCTATTGCCGATATGTTCCACCAGCAAAAAGAAGTCTTGGTGAATATTGATGTGTCTGGAGAAACGGCAAATGTTGATCGAAATATTATCGAGTATCTGCAAAGGTTGCAGCGTGATACTGAAAGTCATGTGAAGGTTTTGGAAGTTGAGCTGGCGGAGGCAAAAAGTCAGGCTGCCTACGCCGATATCCATAAAAATCGTTCGAAGAATCTGAAGTCTCGCATTCGGGTATTGGAAGGGAAGGAGAAACAAAACGAGGAAACAATTTATAAGCAGCAGAAGATGATTAGCCGTTTGGAAAATCGTCAGATGTCGACTTCGGATATGAGTGAGCGCATCGCCGAGCGGATGGAGACCGTGGAGTCCATGCATAAAACGATTCTGGAAAAGGAACGACTGTTACAGAAAGCAAGGCAGGAATACGTTAACCTTGAGAAAGAATATGAAAGCTTGTTCCACAATTATGAAAGCTTAATAAATAAAAATGGTAATGGTGGTTCATTAGAAGATATTGAGCGGTCAATTGTTGATCCTATACCCGATCAACTGAATGATGTTGATGCTCTCAAGAAAGAACTGTATGAGAAAAAGCGGGAGCTGGATAGGAAAAACTCCGAATGCAAGCTGTTGGAAGAAAGCTATCTGGAGTTGTCGAAGAGTAATGATGAGTTGCAGAGTATGCTGGAAGAGCTCAAACGTACAAAAGTCGAATACCAGATGTTGGAAGAACAATTGTCGAAAATGACCGAAACAGGTAATGCACCACAGGATACGGTTGCATTGAAGAAGTTGAGCAAGCAATATAACGAACTTGAAGCAAGCTATTTCAAAACCACCAAAGAACTGGAAGAATTAAAATTGAAAGAACACGAGTTTTTACGTATGCAAAGAGAGTTTTCTGTGTTGGAACAGCAGTTGATCAATGTTTATGAACAGCGTTATTCCAACTAGAAGGTAGGTTGTTATGCGCGAAAATGTGATTGATTTCAGTGAGGTTTTTAACGATAGTTTCGACACTATTCGTTTGAACTCGGCGACTTTTTATGATCGTTTTTATCAGGTTTTTCGTGAGGCTTCACCTGATATTGACCGAGTGTTTAATGGCGTGGATATTGAAAAACAAAAAGATATGCTGCACATTGCGATTATGCATTTGGTGCAGTTTTTTGTGTCCAAAGAAGCGGATTCATACCTCTTAAAAGTGGCTTACCATCATAAAAAAATCTATCAGGTTAGCGATGAAATGTATGACCTTTTTTTCGATAGCCTGATGCAAACGCTTTCCGAGTTTTATCCGAAATATGGCCCTACCTGTCGGGTTGCATGGAAAATAACCCTGGCTCCAGGGTTAGAGCTGATGAAAAATATCGCGGATATTTACGATCAGAATATCTTGGGTGACTCTATCCCTTAGTGGTTTACACTCAGTGTTTCCCGGATGAGTTTAAACAGTTTACGTTTGGCTGCCGGTGCTTTTTGCTGACTGGTTTCTTTCTGTACCTGTCGGATCAGTTGCCGTAATTGTTGAATATCGGCATGTGGGTATTCCTGAATAAAGTTCTGTAGCGCCTGATTGTCACCGTCTGCTAGCCTGTCCCGCCATTTTTCAATCAGGTGAAGTTGACGTGCAGCCTGGTGTTGAGCCTCTTGAATTTCGTCATATGCTTCACGTATTGCATCGCCATCAGCTTTGCGCATGAGCTTGCCAATAAACTGCATGTGGCGTTTCTTCGCGCTCCGCTGAGTGATCTTTGGCGCTTCGGTAATGGCGTTGTATAGCTCTTCGGTTAATGGCAGCCGACTAATCTGTTCCAGGGTGAGTTCGGTGAGTTTAACGCCGAGCTCCTGCAATTCATGCATTTCCTTTTTGATCTGGGTTTTACTTGGGCCGTCAAATTCGTCTTCGTCAAAGGTATCGTAAATATCGTGCATATCGAGGTAAAAATAATTTAAGCGTAAAAGTAAGTTGCCAACCCAAGGAAGGCAAAGAAGCCGACAATATCTGTCAGGGTCGTCAGCGTCACCCCACCTGCCAGAGCCGGATCAATTTTAAGTGCCTTAAGCGCAATGGGAAGCAAGGCCCCAGCGCATGCAGCCGTCGCCAAATTAATAATCATGGCCACACCAATAATGATGGCAATGATAGGGTCATTAAACCAGAGTGCAGCGACCACGCCCATGATTAGCGCCCATAGGCAGCCATTTAATAAGCCAACATAAAGCTCACGATTTAATAGCCATCGCATATTCTGCGAACTGATATGGCCCACCGCTAAACCGCGGATAACGACGGTGAGTGTTTGTGAGCCGGCTACACCTCCCATGCTCGCGACAATGGGCATTAATACGGCGAGGGCGACGACTTTATCAATGGTGCCCTGAAAAATATTGATCACCGATGAGGCGAGAATGGCTGTGAGTAAGTTGATTCCCAGCCAAATGGCGCGCCTGGGGATGGTTTTTGCGACGGGAGCGAAGGTATCTTCTTCTTCGTCCAAACCTGCCAGACTCATTAGAGAGTGATCAGCATCTTCCCGGATTACGTCCACCACGTCATCGATAGTGATACGCCCAAGGAGCTTTCCCTGGTCATCCACAACCGGAGCGGAAATCCAGTCGTGTTGTTCAAACAGAATTGCGACTTCACTATCGACCATATTTGCTGGTATGGCGTTAATGTCTGTCACCATGACTTCGCGTACGGTGGTACTGGGGTCTGAGGTCAGTAATTTACTTAACGGCAACAAACCGAGATATTCATCTTTACGGTTAACGACTATCAGACTATCAGTGGAAGGCGGTAATTCGTTATGTCGGCGCAAGTAGCGCAGTACAACATCCAAGGTAAACCTGGGGCGTACGGTGATGGTATCGGTGTTGGTTAAGCCGCCTGCCGTTTCTTCGTCGTAGGAGAGTACTGCCTCAACGCGTTGTCGGTCTTGCTCGGTCATAGCCGACAGCACTTCTTGAATAACTTGCTCGGGCAGTTGTTGCAGAATATCTGCAATGTCATCCGTTTCCAGGCCTTCGGTTATTTCGGCAACGGCTTCAGCGTCCATGTCGCTGAGTATGTGCGACCGAAGTTCATCCGGTAATTCTTCAATGACTTCACCGGTGCTGGATTTATCGACCAACTCCCACAACAGTGTTCTGGAAGGTGGCGGTGACGATTCTATGAGACGGGCTATTTCTACCGGCTTTAGTCCATTTACCAGACGGGCAATTTGACGCAAGGTACCGCCGTCGAGCATATTGTGAATACGCTCGATATGAACCCTGGATGGGTGCTTGATTTCTTCCGCGGGGGCTTGCATTCAATAAAAAACTCTACTGTTTATGAGGAGTTTGACTCGCTATCAAATTTTTGCTGGAGCAGAAGATAACGAAAGCTAAATTAGATTGCTACAGAAATATTCTTTTATTCTCCTTCGCCAAATTTATCGTTAATTAAATCACACAGTGCGTCCATGGCTTCCTGTTCGTCATTTCCTTCGGTCACAAGTGTGACTTCACTGCCTTTGGTTGCAGCAAGGAGCATGAGAGAAATAATGCTTTTTACGTCTACCTGCTTATCGTTAAAAGAAATCATCACGCGGCTTTCATAGCGGTTGGCCAAGTTGGAAAGCTTGGTTGCAGCGCGGGCGTGCAGACCGAGTTTATTGATGATTTCAATTTTTCTTTCAAGCATGAATTCGTTCCTGAATTACTGTCCGGGGATCTGTTCTAGTTGACGATGGCGAACCTGAACATTTCCATAGTGTTGTTTCATCTGCTGGCTTAAGCGTTCACACAGGTATACGGAACGATGCATACCCCCCGTACAGCCAATCGCAATGGTTAAATAGCTGCGGTTGCTTTGTTCGAACTGAGGTGCCCACTTGTGAATAAAATGGTATAGATCCTCTTCCATTTCCTGTACTTCTTTTTGTCTGGCGAGGAAATTTATAACTTCTTCCTCCAGTCCCGATTTGGATCTGAGTTCTGGGCTCCAGTACGGATTTGGTAAACAGCGTACATCGAAGACAAAATCGGCATCGACTGGGACGCCATATTTAAAGCCAAAGGAGGTAAACATAATTGCCGTTCCCGAAGAAGATTCCCCGACAACCAAACGCTTAATGGTTCCACGTAGTTCATGGATACTCATACGCGTGGTGTCGATGGTAAAACTTGCAGAATTGGCAATAGGAGCAAGGATCTGCTTTTCTTTGGCAATGGCCTCATTGAGACCAATGTTATCGTCTGACAGAGGGTGTTTACGGCGGGTTTCGCTAAAACGTTTTAAGAGTACTTCCCTTGAAGTATCCAGATAAACAACGTCGCCACTAGTTCCCGGGTGTGTTAGGGAACGGATAATATCCGGTACCTTACTTAAATCACTATGGAAATTACGGGCATCAATGCCAACGGCAATTTTCTGTTCGCTTTGCTTATTAGCGGATTGAATATGCGCGATTAAGGCGGGTAATAGATCAGCGGGAAGATTATCTATGCAGGTGAAACCTTCGTCTTCTAGAAGGTGTAAGGCTGAGGTTTTGCCCGACCCTGATCTGCCACTGATAATAACTAAACGCATATTGCCACCTTGTTTTATTAATGGCTGGTTTGTTGAGTGATGAGCTGAAATAGCTGCTCGTCGCTGGATGCTTCGCGAAGGTGTTTTACCAGTTCCGCTTTTTGCATGGCTTCGGCGACGTTTGCCAGGGTTTCCAGGTGCTCTGCTTCAGCATTTTCCGGCACCAACATGGCGAACAGTAAATCGACAGGTCGACTGTCTGCGGAATCGAAATCGATGGGGTCGTCCAGTGTGATACAAGCTCCCAGTGTTTCGCCTCCGGTATTACAGCGGCAATGCGGAATGGCAATGCCTTCACCGATACCCGTTGAACCTAATTTTTCCCGTTCAACCAGATTGGTAAATAGTTCGTCGGCGTCTATCCCTTCGCAATACTGTGCAAAAAGGTACGAAAGCTGCTCAAGGAGCTTCTTTTTACTGGTGGAATTCCATTTGGCCCGTGTTCGATCCTGAGTGAGAATTGATTTTATTTGCATGACTTTCGGATACTTACTTTTAAACCATTCATAACCAAAAAAACCAAAAGCATGGGTACCGCTTTTGGTCATTTATAACCTAACTATTTTACCAGTATTTGATACTGGCTTCAGGGGTGCCAACCCTAACATTATTGGCGTTTACACTAAACGTTTACGCTCATTGGACGGGGGAATACCCAGTGATTCACGGTATTTCGCAATCGTCCTTCGTGCAACCTTGATACCTTGTTCTGCAAGGAGTGCTGTAATTTTAGAATCACTGAGCGGCTTTTTCGCGTTTTCTGCCGCAACCAGTTTTTTAATTATGGCTCGAATTGCTGTCGATGAGCACTCTCCGCCACTGTCTGTAGCAACATGGCTGGAGAAAAAGTATTTCAGTTCAAAAATCCCCTGTGGGGTATGCATATATTTCTGCGTGGTAACACGCGAAATGGTGGATTCATGCATTTCCACTTCTTCTGCCACATCATGTAAGACCATCGGTCGCATGGCTTCCGGTCCATGATCGAGAAACCCCTGTTGTTTTTCAACAATGCATGTCGCGACCTTTAATAAGGTTTCATTGCGGCTTTGCAGGCTTTTCAAAAACCAGCGGGCTTCCTGTAGGTTATCCCGAAGAAAGGTGTTGTCACTGCTGGAGTCGGCGCGCTTAACCAGAGAAGCATAGTCCTGATTAATGCGTATTTTAGGGGCTATCTCCGGATTGAGTTGTACCTGCCAGCGGTTGTTTTCCTTTTGTACGAAAACATCTGGTACTACGTATTCTGCGGTCTCAGTACTGATGGCATCGCCGGGTCTGGGATTAAGGCTCTGAATCAGGGCAATGGCTTTTTGCAGCTGCGGCTCTTTTACTTTGAGCCTGCGCATGAGTTGTTTGAAGTCTCTGCTACCTAGCAACTCCAAATACTGGTTTACGATACTTTTCGCGGTGGCCAGCTCTTCTGTTTCCGGTGCTAAATGGGAAAGCTGAATCATCAGGCATTCACGAATGTCCTGGCTGGCTACCCCAACCGGATCGAACTGTTGGACGCGATGCAGGACGGCAATGACTTCGTCCATTTCCAACTCTTCGTGATGCTTTACTATGCCCTCGAATATTTCGTCCGCGGTTTGGCTGAGCATTCCCGAGGGTTCGACGGCATCAATAATAACTTCGGCGATCTCCCGATCCAGATCGGACATGGGAGTCAAGTTAAGTTGCCAGTGGAGGTGATCCTGCAGGGTTTCTGTCACCGCCCGCCGTGATTCAAAGTCGAAATCCTCGTTGTCTGGTTTTGAAAGACCCGAACCGGAAGGTGCAGATTGATAAACATCATCCCAGCTGGTGTCGACGGCAAGATCATTTGGAATGTCCTCGCTCCATTCGCTGTCGGTTGCTGAGGAATCGTCGTAGTTGTCCCGTTCTGAGGTTTCTTGCTCGTTGGACTTGCTTTCTGATTGATCTTTACTGGTGTCTTGAGAGGCTTCTCCACTGTCTTCCTGGGTTTCCAGCATCGGGTTGCTGTCTAACGCTTCCTGAATTTCAGCCTGGAGATCGAGTGTGGAAAGCTGGAGAAGACGAATGGCCTGCTGTAGCTGAGGAGTCATCGTCAGCTGCTGACCCATTTTTAACTGCAGGGTTTGCTTCATAGTCTGCTAAATCTTTGAGATTACTCGAATTTTTTACCAGTAGATTTCAAAAGTTTAGTCGCGACTAGAGCGACAAGCAATGGCTTTTTTGCTTTTTCGAAGCAAAGTTTGTGCCGCGCCAAGAGCTAAGAGGGTAGGTGGATGAGTTTTTGTTGCAAGTTAAAGCGTAAAGTGCTGACCAAGGTATACTTCGCGAACTTTTTTGTTGTTCAGTACTTCGCCCGCATCGCCTTCAGCAATGATATGCCCTTCCGATACAATATAGGCCTTTTCGCAGATATCGAGAGTTTCCCGAACGTTGTGATCAGTGATTAATACCCCGATTCCCCGGTCTCGCAGCTGTTTTATGATGTCCTTAATGTCGCTCACAGAAATAGGGTCGACACCGGCAAAGGGTTCGTCCAGCAAGATAAACTGGGGTTCAGCTGCCAAAGCGCGAGCGATCTCAACGCGTCGTCGTTCACCCCCGGATAACGCCATGCCCAAGCTGTCTTTGATATGGGTAATATGAAATTCTTCGAGCAGGTTCTGCAGGGCTTGGTTTCTGTCTCCCCGCCGTAAATCGTCACGAGTTTCCAATATCGCCATGATATTGTCGGAAACTGTCATTTTTCGGAACACCGATGCTTCCTGCGGAAGATAGCCCAGTCCTGCTTTGGCTCGACCGTGCATTGGCAAATGGGTGACGTCTTTGCCGTCAATAAATACATTACCTCGCTCGGGTTTGACGATGCCGGCAATCATATAAAAGCACGTTGTTTTACCCGCCCCGTTGGGGCCTAGCAAACCAACAACCTGACCGTCATTCACGCTCATGGAAACATCAATAACGACTTGGCGACCTTTGTAGCTTTTGGCGAGGTGTTTGGCGTGCAGCTGGGGCATGAAAACGTTTTTCCTGGATGAATGCTAGTTTTTCAAGGATTTGGCCGGAATGACCATACGTACTCTGCCATCGTCTCCGTCGGTATTGGTGCCGCCAGCTCTAACAACAGATTTTTTCACATCATATTCAATTTTATCGCCACTCAGGCTGGTGCCTTCCTGTTTGAGCAGAGCCTTGCCCAATAAGAATAGCGTGGCGTTATTCACTTGGTATTCGAGCGTTTGTGCGGTGGCTTTTACTTCCGCTTCATCGGCTGCTGGCTTTTGTTTATAGGTTGCGGGTTTCCCCGTTGCGACAACTTTGGATACTTTATTGCGTTCACTATAAATCACCACTTTGTCTGCCGTGATTTCCATGCTGCCCTGTTCCATGATCACCCGACCTGAATAGGTTGTGGTGCCTTTTATTTCATCTCTTTCGGCCTGGTCAGATTGAATAGTAATCGGTTGTTCTTTATCGCTTGGCAAAGCAAAAACAGGATGCCCAAGCGCAAGACAGACAATAAAAACTGTCAGGCGAGAGATAAGTTGTCTCGGGCTAAATAGGGTCATGAACGCCTCGTACATTGGACAGAAGCTTAATTCGTTTTTCATTGAGGTTGGCAATCATGCCGATTGCTGTGATTTCTCCACTTGGGGTCGTGATCTTAACAGGCTTATCGGTTTCTACCAGTTTTTCTCGTGGAAAAATAGTGAGTTCCTCTGTTTGCAGCGAAGAGGTATTTCCTTTTTTATCGGTTTGCCAGATTTTTACGTCTTGCCACAGGTTCAGTAATTCGCCCTTTTCGCTGAGCTTGCCATTGATGGATTCGATGAACCAGGGTGCAACATCCATAAACAGCTGTACGGAAGGTTTATCTATCAGCGTGTAATCCCTGGCAGGCAGATAGCCGCCTTCTTCTGTTGTCTGCTCAGGAACCTGGTAGTACTCCAATTTTTCTGCATTGAATACATAATCCAGTGCACCTTCTTCGTTAAAGTGCTGTGAAGATGTCTGATGGGCAACTGCAATGGGTGTTTTGTCTTCTTCTTCGGTTTCTGCCTGAGGGGTTGGGTTTAGAAAGCGGTCTGGCGAATCGATAACAAACGCCAAGCCCATAATGACAAGCAGTACGCCGATCAGGTAGAACGTATTAATGTTGATGAGTTTTTTGAGCTTGGCAAACATAGGGAGTATTTTGCTCAGGATATGTATTGAGCAAGCGCCGTATCAAATGACCCTTGGGCTTGCATGATAAAATCACAGGCTTCTCGAACCGCACCTTCACCGCCCGCTCTGGTGCTTTGCCAGTGTGACCTTTCCACCATAACCGGCAGGGCATTGGCCACAGTCAGTGCGAGGCCAACTTTGGTCATCACTGTTAAGTCCGGGTAGTCGTCCCCCATAAAGGCTATTTCGTCCAGCTCACAGGGAAAGCTCTTGAGTAGTTCGCATAGTGCAGAGTACTTATCTTCCCTTCCTTGAATCAAGAATTGTATTCCCAAATCCTGAGCGCGTTTTTCAACGATATGGCTACTTCTGCCGGTAATAATGCCCACTTCTACCCCGGAACGACGCAGCATTTTGATTCCGTGACCGTCCAGAGTGTTAAAGGCCTTGTGCTCAACACCTTGGTCATTGAAATAAATTTTGCCATCGCTCAATACGCCATCGACATCGAGCAGAAGCAGTTTTATTTTTTTTGCTTTTTGAATAACAGTTTCTGAGGTCATATCAAATGTTAAATAATTCCTGCTCGAAGTAAGTCGTGCATATGCAATATGCCTGCAATAGTGCCGCTTTTTTCCAGCACCACTAACGCGGTGATTTTTCGGGATTCCATAAGGTTTAACGCTTCAACAGCTAGCGTGTTGGGTTTTACCGTCAACGGGTTTTTGGACATAACAGAAGAAATTGGTTCCCGATTCACATCAATTTGTTTGTCCAGGCAGCGTCGTAAATCCCCATCGGTAAAAATACCGAGCAATTCATTTGTGTCATCAGTGACGGTTGTCATACCGAAACCTTTTTGACTCATTTCTGCAAGTGCTTCGGTAATAACTGCATCCTGAGCGACATAGGGAATTTTGTCGCTTGAATGCATGAGGTCGGAGACCCTTAACAACAATTTTTTGCCAAGGGCACCACCTGGGTGTGAGAAAGCAAAGTCCTCGGCAGTAAAGCCGCGGGCTTCGAGCAGGGCTACTGCCAGGGCGTCGCCCATTACCAGTGTTGCGGTTGTGCTGGAAGTCGGGGCCAAGTCCAGAGGACAGGCTTCGGTATTTACGCTGATATCCAGATTAATATCTGCCGCTTCTGCCAGGGCTGAGCTTTCTTTTCCCGTCATACTGATTAGTGGTACACCAAGACGTTTGAGCATGGGTAGCAAGCTCACGATTTCGGCTGAAGTACCAGAATTAGATATAGCAATCACCAGATCTTCGCTGGTGATCATCCCTAGATCGCCATGATTGGCTTCGCCCGGGTGTACAAAAAAAGAGGGGGTACCTGTGCTGGCCAGTGTGGCAGCCATTTTTTTTGCTATATGGCCGGATTTTCCCATCCCTGTTACAACAACGCGTCCACAGCAGGTCAAAATTGTCTGGCAGGCTTTACTAAAGTTTTCACCAATGCGTTCTTCCAAGGCTGCAATCGCATCTTTTTCCATCGAAATAGTGCGCTTTGCGGATCGAACAAAGTCAAAGGTGAGGTCGTATCGGCTATCTAGGGTCATTTTTATACGGAAAACGAAAATAAATAGAAGTAATAACCTAGGTAGCTTAGCAGCATAAATGCACCAGCAAAACGACCTATTCTTGCTTTGCTGTCTATCGTGTTTGATCCAAATGAATTTCGCAGAGAAAAAATGATCAGAGCGATAAGCGCAACCGTAATCGCCAGCATGATTAAATAATCTCGATAAAAAACCTCTTCGCCAATACTGGGTGGCGATATCAGACCGGGTATGCCCATAACCGCGAGTAAGTTAAAAATATTTGAACCGACGATATTGCCTAGTGCAATGTCGTGGTGGCCTTTTATCGCGCTCACTACCGATGCGGCGAGTTCTGGCAGGCTGGTGCCTATCGCAATAACCGTAAGGCCAATTATCAGCGGGCTGACGGAGTAGTGTTCTGCGACGTTTCGCGCACCCCAAACCAGCATGTCGGAACTGTACATCAGGGCGACTAGGCCTAACAGGAACCAAAAAATCGCTTTAGGTGTGCTGGTTTTTTGTACTTGAGCTTCCTCTTCTGCGATCTCTTCTTCTGACAGGTCTTTTTGCTTGCACTTTACAATGTAAAAAATACTGGGAATAAGTAGCCCTAGTAATATACAGCCGTCGACCAGACTGATGGTGCCATCATATAAAATGAGGCCGGCGATTAGCGTCACTATCAATAAAACCGGAGCTTCGTGTAGCAAAACATGTTTTTGTACCGGGATGGGGACAATCAGGCAGGTAACTGCCAATACCAGTCCAATGTTGGCGATATTGGAACCCAGAGCATTACCAATGGCCAGGTCTCCGGCATTTTTTAGGGAGGCGTTAATGGATACCATAACTTCCGGTGCGGAGGTACCAAAGGAAACAATAGTCAGCCCGATCACCAGAGGGGCCACGCCAAACGAACTGGCTATAGCTGCTGCACCTGCAACGAAGCGGTCCGCACTCCAAATGAGAGCAACAAACCCAAATAATATTGCCAAAGCAGCCAATACAATCGGGGGGATGGCTTCTAGCATGTCGGACTCCGTAAATGGTTCGCATTGAACTTGTTGTGAGGGGCGCAATCTTAATGGTGTCTTTGTCTCTTGTCAGCTAAATGCGTGATGTCTATTAGCTGCGGCAAATTAATTAAGCTCAAGTTCAGCTATTTCCTGGCATAATGCCCGCAAATACCAAATCAAGATAAATTTAAGGAGTTATCCGTGACTGCAAACAGTGATTGTCTCAGAGGCGTAAAAGCGTTCTTATTTTCTTTTCTGCTTATTGCCGGTTTTGCTCAAGCTCAGCAAGAAGAAAGTCAGGCCAAGTCTTTATCGGATATGACGGCCCATGAGGTAGTGGACTCGGTTGCTGCAAACTTGTTGGACGTTGTAAAAAACGGTAAACAGGCGATTGAAGATAACCCCCAAGCCTATTACTCCGAAGTGAAGCGTGTGCTTCAACCTGCGGTGAACTTCGGTTATATCGCGAGAAATGTGATGGGGCCGCGTTACTGGAAGCAGGCGACACCAGAGCAGCGAGCCAAGTTCCAGCTTTCATTTGAAAATGGTTTGATCCAGACCTATGGCAAGGCGATGGCTAACTTCACCATCAGTAAATATGAGATTGAGCCTTGGGATGGCAAAACTTTCGGTAAAAACGGGGATAAGGTTTCTGTTATTCAGAAAGTTACCAGCGGAGATGGCACAAACAAGATTGCTTACACCATGAAAAAGAACAAAGATGGAGTATGGCAATTGATTAATCTTGGCTTTGAAGGTGCGAATCTGGGTAAAAACTTCCACGCCCAATTTGCGCAAGCGGTAAAAGACAATAACGGTGATGTGGGTGCTGCAATTGACTCATGGTATAAGGAAAGCTAAGCCGACCTTGGCATGTCGCCTATAAATTAGTCGCAGTTAGAGCCTATTTTTATTAAACTAGCGCCCCTTTCTCTAGGGGCGTTTTTATTTGTGTCCCCCTGTCACGTTTGGGAAGAATCTATGCAATCAGAACAAATCAAAGCCGCAATAGAGGCGGGAATAGCAGAAAGCACTGCAGAAGTGGGCCTGGAAGGCGATCACGCGCACATTTCCGTTGTCAGTCCGGCGTTTGCAGGTTTGATGCCGGTTAAAAGGCAGCAGCTTGTTTATGGCATACTAAACGAAGCGATTGCTTCAGGGGCCATCCACGCGGTACATCTAAAAACCTATACACCAGAAGAGTGGCAAAATACCGCTCCATAACAGAATCAGATCTTTCTATGGATAAGCTTATTATCACCGGAGGATCTTGCTTGTCGGGCGAGATCAAAATCTCCGGTTCAAAAAATTCGGGTTTACCTATTCTTGCCGCGACTTTGTTGGCCGATGGTCCAATGCATGTGTGCAATTTGCCACATTTGAATGATATTACGACCATGCTGGCCTTGCTCCGCTGTATGGGGGTCGGTGTCACTATTGATGAAAAAATGTGCGTTGAAGTCGATCCCAGTTCGATAACGGAATACGAAGCGCCCTACGAGTTGGTGAAAACCATGCGGGCATCCATATTGGTTCTAGGGCCAATGTTGGCTCGATATGGTAAAGCGGATGTTTCCTTTCCTGGTGGGTGTGCAATCGGTAGCCGACCTGTGGATATTCACTTACGTGGTTTGGAAGCCATGGGAGCGGATATTGAAGTGGACGGAGGCTATATTCGCGCCCGAGCTCCTAAAGGGCTTAAGGGTGCCCACTTCCTAATGGATAAGGTAACTGTTGGGGGAACCGAAAATCTGGTGATGGCTGCGGCATTGGCCGAAGGCAAAACCATCTTGGAAAATGCTGCGCGTGAACCGGAAGTTGTCGACTTGTGTGAGTGTCTGGTAGCGATGGGCGCACAAATAGAAGGTATTGGTACGGATAAGCTGGAGATTCAAGGGGTGAAATCCCTAAAAGGCTGTACCTACGATGTCATGCCAGACCGAATTGAAATCGGTACATATCTTGTTGCTGCTGCAACGACTCGGGGTTCGGTAAAATTGCGCGGTGCGCGGGCGGACATTCTCGAATCTGTGCTCTTGAAGCTGGAAGAAGCGGGTGCACATCTGTCAGTCGGTGATGATTTTATTTCTCTTGATATGAAAGGAAATCGACCGAAAGCGGTGGATTTAAGAACTGCGCCCTATCCGGCTTTTCCGACTGATATGCAAGCGCAATTCACTGCTATGAATGCCGTGGCTGAAGGTTCCGGGCGAGTGGTGGAAACGGTTTTTGAAAACCGGCTTATCCAGGTTCATGAACTGAACCGTATGGGGGCCAATATCGCTTTAGAAGGTAATACGGCGATAGTTACCGGTGTCGAACAGCTTAAAGGCGCACCCGTTATGGCAACTGATCTGCGTGCCTCCGCCAGCTTGGTGATTGCGGGTATGGTAGCAACGGGGGAAACCGTGGTAGATCGAATCTACCATATTGATCGTGGTTATGAATGTATTGAAGAAAAACTGCAGATGTTAGGTGCAGATATTCGAAGAGTTCCAGGTTAAGGGTAAGTCATGTCACAACTGACCATCGCGTTAAACAAAGGAAGAATACTAAAGGAAACCTTGCCTTTGTTTGCGGCAGCGGGGATTGAACCGCTGGAAGATATTGAAAAAAGCCGTAAATTAACGTTTGAAACGACATCTCCTGATGTTCGCTTTTTAATTTTACGCGGCTCGGATGTGCCGACCTATGTTGAGTTCGGTGCAGCGGATGTAGGGGTTTCTGGTAAAGACACTCTGCTTGAACATGGTAGCCAGGGCTATTATGAGCCTTTGGATCTGGGTATTGCCAAGTGTCGATTAATGACTGCCGGTGTGGTAGGCCAAACGACTAAGCCTGGTCGAATCCGCGTGGCAACCAAATACGTTAATCTCGCTAAGCGCTACTATGCGGAGCAAGGTCGTCAAGTCGATATCATTAAACTCTACGGTGCGATGGAGTTGGCCCCGATAATGAACCTTGCCGATGAGATCGTGGATATTGTCGATACGGGTAATACATTGCGGGCTAACGGGTTGGAGCCGCGAGAATATATTGCCGATATCAGCTCGCGTTTGATTGTGAATAAGGCGTCGATGAAAATGAAGCACAAGCAGATTGAAGCTTTGATTGACGCTGTTGGTTCTGCGGTGCTTGAACAAGCCGCAGCATAAATTTAATTTTATTCGGAGACATTCCTGTGATTCGTTACCTCAATTCTGCCAACGCTGATTTCCAACAGTCGATGGATCAGTTATTACATTGGCATGAGGAAGACGACCCTGCAGTATTGTCGACAGTAAAAGAAGTGTTAGCTGATGTTAAACAGCGAGGCGATGAAGCCTTGTTGGAGTACACCAGTAAGTTCGACCGGTTCTCTGTTGGATCTGTTCAGGAACTGATTATCGAAAGTGACGCAATTCAGCAGGCTTTGGAGCGTATCGATCCCAAGCAGCGCCAGGCTCTGGAAGATGCTGCTCAGCGTATTGCCATATACCACAAGCATCAGGTGCAGGACTCCTGGCGTTACACGGAGGAAGACGGCACGGTACTGGGGCAGAAAGTCACGCCATTAGACCGTGTTGGGTTATACGTTCCAGGCGGTAAAGCCGCCTATCCATCATCTGTGTTAATGGCGGCAATTCCCGCTAAAGTTGCAGGTGTGAAAGAGGTGGTGGTGGTTTCGCCAACACCGGACCACCAAGTGAATGATATGGTTTTGGCTGCGGCAGCTGTTGCAGGGGTAGATCGAGTTTTCTGTATTGGTGGCGCGCAAGCGGTGGCCGCTTTGGCATATGGAACGGAAACAGTGCCCAAGGTGGATAAGATTGTTGGCCCAGGGAATATCTACGTGGCGACAGCCAAGCGCGAAGTGTTTGGCGTGGTGGACATTGATATGATCGCAGGGCCGTCTGAAATCTTGATTGTGTGTGACGGTAAAACCAACCCCGATTGGGTTGCGATGGATTTATTTTCCCAGGCTGAGCACGATGAGCTAGCTCAGTCGATTCTTATTTCCCCTGATTCGGAGTTCCTTAAGCGTGTTGAGCAAAGCATCGATAAGCTTTTACCAACTATGCAGCGCAAAGATATTATCAAAACCTCGTTGAGTGGTCGTGGTGCCTTAATTCAAGTGAACAATATGGATGAGGCGATGGTTTTGGTTAATCGCATCGCGCCGGAGCATTTGGAGCTTTCTGTTGAAGATCCTGAAAGCTTGTTACCGAGCATTCGCCATGCTGGTGCAATTTTTATGGGGCGCTACACTTCCGAGTCGCTTGGTGATTACTGTGCTGGACCAAACCACGTACTGCCGACCTCCGGGACCGCACGTTTTTCCTCGCCTTTGGGTGTGTATGATTACGTCAAACGCTCTTCGATTATCTATTGCACGGAATCGTCCGCTTCTCGCTTGGGGCAGATTGCTTCAGAGCTTGCTCATGGAGAGTCTCTAGAGGCGCATGCGAAATCTGCGGAATATCGCATCAAAGCTGAGTAGATTGCTAATGGGCCTTTCTGGGCCAGTATTCTGCGTGCATGTTGTTTCCAGGATTAAATCCTTTCAAATTCATAATTAGCAACCCGCATAGTAACGGGTTGCTAGTGCCCAGTTAGGCATTCACTGCACTTAACACTTCCTGGTGCTGCTCGGCAGGCAGTCTTGGGCCATACTGCACTACCACTTTTTCTGCTGCACGACTGGCCAACTCCCCGGCATACTCGAAGCTTTTACCCTGAGTTAAGGCATACAAAAAGGCTCCGGCAAACATATCGCCCGCGCCGTTAGTGTCTACTGGTTTGATGGGTTCAGGTTCAACATGAATCTCTTTCTCTCCATCGAATAACAGAACACCTTTGGCCCCGCGTGTAACCGCAAAGGTTTTGGCAATTTTTTTCAGTTCAGTGACCGCATCATCCAAATTATCGGCTTGAGTGTATGCAAGCGCTTCGGCCTGGTTACAAAACAATAGGTCGATACCTGAACCAATAATTTCTTTCAGCCCTTCCCGGAAAAACTGAACAATTGCAGGGTCGGATAAGCTGAGTGCTGTTTTTACGCCATGTTTATCGCTCAGTTCCTTCAGGCGAATTGCCGCTGGACGACCTGTTTCTGAAGTAACTAAATAGCCCTCTATGTATGCGTATTTCGATAGCTTCAAAGCATCTTCATCAATGTCCTCGATGGAAATGGTTTCACTGATACCCAGGAAGGTGTTCATGGTGCGCTCCGCATCGGGGGTGATCATCACCAGGCATTTCCCAGTAATACCGTTTTTTACGCCGTTGTGAACATGGTAGTTGACATCGGCTGAGCGCAAGTCTTGTAGATAAAAATCGCCATTTTCGTCGTTTGCGACTTTGCAGCTGTAAAATGTTTTTGAGCCGAAGTAGCTGGCAGCAATAATACTATTTGCTGCTGAGCCGCCGCTGGCACGGTTGGAGGCAACAAGATGTCCGCTAAGTGCGCTGATAAGTTCGTTTTGACGATTTTCGTCCACTAGCGTCATAACGCCTTTTTCTATTGCGAGATTTTGCAAATCAGAATCGGTGACCTCTATTTCGGTGTCCACCAAGGCTGCGCCTATACCGTAAATGTCATATTGACTCATTTTTCCCCCTGAGTGATGTAATGACCATGTTTATAAAAAGGCCGCTATTGTAGCCTGATTTCTGTCTCCACGTGGCTAAAGTGGCATCTTGGGCATTAACTTTGCGTGTAAAATTAAACAACATTAGGCAGAATAGTGGTTTTACTCTTGTGGGTTTGTCTAGTGGGGGGAAGTGGCTATATTTATTAGATAGCGCTGAAGTCCTCGATAAGCGCGAGTATTTCATTGATTTCGCTTGTCGAATTACTTTACAGATTCTATTGGCCACAGGAAAAATGATTTTGTACAACATACAAAGACAATTAGGGAACAATAATTTTTCAAAGGGGCAATATGTCTAAACTAATTCGGGACCCTGACCAACGAGAAGCGAGCAACGAAGAGCAGGCACCATTGCTTTTGCCCTTGTCTAATTCTGCGGTGGTTTCTCACCTCAAAGCATGCCAGCATCTGGCGGCGGAGCATTCCAAGGAGGCGTTTAAAAAATATCTCCATACCTTGGATGATGCCTTAACCGTAGAGATAAGTAATGCCAAGTCTAATCAGGAGTCGTCCGAGTTGGCGGAGATTCAGCGGGAGCTTAGGCAAAATGCAACAGAATTGGAGCGATATTTCTGCGGGTACCTTTCCGAGGGGTTTGTAAAGTTTAAGAAGAAACAGCTTAATACCTCATATGGCGGTGACTCATCGGATTCCGATTCTTTGTCTCTGGTTGATAATGAAGAACTGGAAGAAACCATCTCCATTTCTTCGATTAGTCAGCGAGCCGATAGCTATTATGCTGAACCTTTGTGGGCACTGAATCAGAGGTTTGCGGTTCTGAATGAAGGTGAGCATGTCACCGAATCGAATAATCCTGCTTCGCCAATTCAGTATTGTGATTCCTTGCGTCGGGCATTGAAATTATTGCCCCTCAATAGCAAAACCAAGTCATTGGCATACAAAGTTTACGATGATCAGGTTCTTGCACTAACCAAATTGATTACTGAAGACATTAATGCCTACCTTAAGCAGCATGGGATTCTTCCACATCTGAAGTATTCACTGCCAACAGGCGCTGCACCAAAATCGCAGTTGGCGGATTCCGATAGCGATGCTGTCGGTATGGCATTGGATGCGATTGCCGCACAGAATAAAACGCATCTTCCAGATCCAACATTGTCCCCGGAGGAGTACCAGCACAGTTTGTTGCAGGCAATTCGAGGTTTGCAAACCCAGGTTCATCCCGGCCAGCCATTGGCTCCAGGCGAAGTTATTGTCCCAGCTGCTGATTTGGTGTCTGCATTGCAGGCTGTTCAAGGTACAGCTCAACAAGCAGTGAGTCATTTTGCCGAGGGAGAAGAATTAGTTCCTGTTGATATCTCCCATGTCATCGACCAGATTCGTGAACAGTTAAAAGAAGAAGAGAAGGATGGTCAGGTCGATAAAAATGATATGCACACCATCGACTTGGTTGGAATGGTTTTCGAGTACATGCTCAATGATGAAAACCTACCGGACAGTATTAAAACTTTACTGAGTTATTTGCATACTCCATTCCTGAAAATTGCTTTTATCGATCCGGGCTTTTTTGAAAAAACCGATCATCCTGCACGCTTGTTGCTGAATAACCTGGCGGAAGCTGGCAGCCGTTGGGTGAATAATAAGGGTGATGCCCAGTTTGATATCTATAACAAAATTAAACTTGTTGTTGACCGTATTCTGAAAGAGTTTGATAACGACCTTAAGGTCATTACTGGCTTGTTATTGGAATTCAGCAGTTACACCAAAAACATTATGCGTCGCCAGGAGCTTATGGAAAAACGAGCGACGGAGAAAGCTCAGGGCGAAGAGAAACTGCGTGAAGTGAAGTTGCGAGTGAATAACGAAATTCGCAAACGAACCGATAAAGTTGAGCTGCCTTCGGCGGTGTTGTTATTTTTGCTACAACCGTGGTCGGATTATTTGTCTTTTGCTTTATTACGGTTTGGCGAAAAATCGACGAAATGGCATAAGGCGTTGGCCTTGGTGGATGATGTGCTTTGGAGTATTGAGCCAAAAAGCACCGCGCAGGATAAAAATCGTCAGCTTGAAATGCACGATGAATTAATCTCGGCGATTGAGAGTGGGTTTGAAACCATTGGTTTTGACCAGGTAAAAGGAAAAAAATTAGCCGACGCGATTTCCTCCCTGATTAAACTGGCTATTCAGAGTAAAAAAGCTGAACCTGCTCCTATGCCGATGCGTGACAAGCTGGAAAAAATTGCGGCGGAGAAAGCGGGTACGCGTGTTGAGGACGAAAGACAGGCAACGCCAGAAGAAGCGCAGATGGTGGAAAGCCTGAAGATGATTGAATTTGGTACCTGGCTGGAATTCAGGGATGGTCGTCGCTTAAAAGTTGCATGGTACAACGCAAGAACTTCTCACTATATGCTGGTAGATCAAATGGGTAAGCGCCAGGATATGATTTCAGGCTTGGCGTTAGCGCGAAAAATGATTGGTGGTGAAACCAAAATTGTTTCGGGTAGTTCTAAACCGTTCTTCGAGCGGGCCTTGGAAAATATCTTCCATAAATTAAATGAAAAAGCCGGCACATCAGTAGAAGGGGCCACGGATGAGTGACAATCGTAGACGACTTACCAGAGTACCAGTCAGTCAATCGGTTAACGTAAGTGATGTGTTAAAAGGAACGTCCATCGGTAAATTGGTTAATTTACATGAAGAGGGGTTTCTTCTGTTGGGGGCAAGAGATGTTAATGTCAATTGTGTTTACCAACTGAAATTTCAGTTGTCGTCCCCAATTAATGATGTCTCTGCTATCTCTATCGGTGCGGAGTGCTTGTGGAAAAGTGAGACTGACGGAGAAGATCAGCACTGGGCGGGTTTTCAAATAATTGACTTGTCACAAAGTGACAAGCCAATTTTGGTTTTGCTTAAAAATGAGATCAGCCAGGAAGATTAGCCAATTACCTACAGTTGGCTAAAAACTCTCGCTGCTGCTTCGATAGTAAATTCAATATCCTCATCCGTATGAGCGATAGATAAAAAGCCTGCTTCGTAACAGGCCGGGGCCAGGTATACACCTTGCTCAAGCATTGCGTGGAAGAACTGATTAAATCGCTCCGTATTTCCCGCCATGACTTGCTGGTAGTTGGTGACCTTTTCTTCCTCAGTAAAAAACAATCCCCACATGCTCCCTACATGATTGGACGTTAGAGGAATACCTTTTTCTTTTGCTTTGGCGCAGATACCAGTAACCAGCTTTTCTGTTTTGCTAAAAAGTGTCGGATAGATATCTGAGTGTTTAATTTTGGTTAACGTGGCTAAGCCGGCTGCCATTGCAACTGGGTTCCCCGAGAGAGTACCTGCTTGATAAACCGGGCCGGTGGGGGCGATTTTTTCCATTATCTCCTGCTTGCCGCCGAATGCGCCGACAGGCATTCCTCCGCCAATCACTTTACCCAAGGTCGTTAAGTCCGGTTGAACGTCGTAATAGCCTTGAGCGCCCTGGATACCGAGTCTGAAGCCTGTCATGACTTCGTCAAAAATTAAAACACTTTGATACTTTGTACAGCAATCTCTAAGGGCTTGTAAAAAACCGGGTACAGGCGGAATACAGTTCATGTTTCCGGCAACGGGTTCGACAATAATACAGGCTATCTGCTCGCCGATTTTTTCGAAAGTATCTTTAACCTGTTGAATGTTGTTATAGGTTAGTGTGATGGTGTGTTCTGCTAGGGAGTCGGGAACGCCAGGGGAACTGGGAACGCCTAAGGTCAATGCGCCACTACCGGCTTTCACTAATAATGAATCGGAGTGGCCGTGATAACAGCCTTCGAATTTAATAATTTTATCTCTGCCTGTATAACCTCGAGCCAGACGAATTGCACTCATTGTCGCTTCTGTTCCGGAGCTGACAAACCGGACTTTATCCATTCCGGGCATAATGTCACACACCAGTTTGGCCAGCTCTGTTTCGATTTCCGTTGGAGCGCCAAAACTTAAGCCTTTTTGCATTTTTTCCATTACGGCATGACGAACATCATCGTCATTGTGGCCTAAAATCATTGGTCCCCAGGACAGAACATAATCGACATAGCGTTTGTCACTAATATCGTAAATGTAAGCACCGTTTGCTCGGTCAATAAATATTGGCTCCCCTCCAACAGCACGAAAAGCACGAACTGGAGAATTCACGCCGCCGGGAATAACTGCTTGTGCGGCGGTAAATGCAATATGATTTTTTGGACTAGTGGACATTATGTTGTATTTACCTGGACGATTAGTGTGTGTGTTTTGCTGCAGGTAATTCTTCCGGTGCTTCGATATTTTTATCTGCCCAGAAGAATCTGTGAGGCGTTCGTTTTTGGAAACCTAATTCGCGTGAGGCGCACATGGTTTGCCAAGTATAATTTTGTGCCTGTTCTGCAGCGTGTATAGGGTCTGTTCCATGCGCGATATACGACGCGATACTGGTTGCCAAGGTGCTGCTGGAGCCATGGCAGTTGGGGGCTTCCTGTTCCCAATAATAGTTATTAATTAAACCGCGTTGGCCGAATAAACTGTTTTGGAAGGCTTTGCGTTCTTTGCCTGTACTGGTAATCAAAATATTTCCACATCCAGTCGCAACTAAAGCATTTGCGGTTGCTTCGATGGTATCCGATTCTTGCGCAATCTTCCGTGCTTCGTAGAGTGATAAACAGGTTAATGTGCTCAGAGGTAAAATGAGTGAAGACAATACTTCCGGCAACTCCATTTGTTCGGGGGATTGATCGTCCCACAGATTTAATACCGGGTGGGTCACCACCGGAAGATGATTGTAGTCTTTGAGTATTGAGTGGATGGCTTCAGCAATCGATACAGAACCGAGAAAGCCGATTTTTACCGCTTTTACATCCATGTTTTCCAGCACGGACCGTGCTTGCTGAATTAGCATTGTTGGGTCTGTAGCCAGGGTTTCTGTATCTTGAGTATTACCATCTGCACACAGGGAGGTGACCACGGGCGCGCAATGGCAACCTAAACTGGCAGTCGTTTCGATGTCAGCCTGAATGCCCCCGCTACCGGACGGATCCAGCGCCGAGAAAGAAAGTACCACCGGAGGCGTATGAGGCTGAGTAAGCATATCAGTATCCTTATAGGGGTCTTTTTAGTACAACCAGAAGTGTTACAGCAATCAGTAATATTGTTGGAAATTCGTTAAACCATCGAAAGTAAACGTGATTTTTCACGTTGTCATCATCTCGAAAAAGTTTGACGTGATATCCGCATAAATGGTGATAAATAACGAGCAGTATCACCAATACGATTTTTAGCCAAAACCAGGTACTCGACGAGTAATATTCCCAGGAAAATGCCGCAGTACCGAAGCCCAAGATTAACGTGGCAATCATAGCGGGCGTGCCTATGTATTTATATAGCTTGTATTCCATTACTTTGAAACGTTCCCTTCCCTGTGTGTCTGTGGTCTCTGTCATTGCGTGATAAACGAACAGGCGGGGCAGATAAAAGAGCA
Organism: Teredinibacter sp. KSP-S5-2; assembly: GCF_032773895.1. Lineage (NCBI taxonomy): Bacteria > Pseudomonadati > Pseudomonadota > Gammaproteobacteria > Cellvibrionales > Cellvibrionaceae > Teredinibacter > Teredinibacter sp. KSP-S5-2. The sequence goes on from NZ_CP120416.1 coordinate 45,683, forward strand.
TGGCAAACCAACTCACAACAGCAATAATATGAAATGCTTTAGCCCATAACATTTTTTCTTCTCCCGGTTGATAATACTTGTCTATGGCAGTTTTTGTGACTTTGTTCTGGGTTTTGTTGATCGTAGAGTATGGTTGTGGCTTTGATCAACGTATAAAAACTTGGCGATACACCGTGTTAGAGCCTGTAGTAAGTTAGCATTTTCTTCGGCGGTGTTCAGCCGTTTTCTATCTGTGTGCCCTTGAATACAGAGTAGTGAGGACGGTTTGAGAGGGAAGTCTATAAAACGAATAACTAATCCCGATGCTTTTTATGCCAACAGACCTGTATGTGCTATTTACTTATCATTAGGCAGGCGCTGGAGGGGTATGGCTGCTTGTTGAGTGGGTGACTTCTGGATAATACAATCCAGTACAAATTAAGGAATAGTCTCTAATCATTCTATATCAACGTTAGGCGCTATCGTTGAGACTAAAATAGCTGCCGCCAGCCAAATGGATAGAGAGTTTCATCTTGGTATGGTTGAGATAGATTGGTTTTTTGAGAAAACTCCGTATGATGTGGGGCTGAAATTCCCCTCAAGTATTCAGAGAAGTCGTAAAGAGGTCGCGTGTGATTAAAATAGGTATTGTTGGAGGCACTGGTTATACCGGTGTTGAGTTGCTTAGACTTTTGGCTTTACATCCCGAAGCGGATGTAAGATTAATCACTTCCAGAGCTGAATCCGGGAGATCGGTAACAGAACTGTTCCCAAGCTTACGCGGCCACTACGATTTAAGCTTTAGCGCACCGGATGTCGCTACAATAAAAGAATGTGATGTTGTCTTCTTTGCCACCCCGCACGGTGTTGCTCAGGCGATGATGTCGGACTTCTCCGATGGCTCGACGAAAGTTATTGATCTCTCGGCGGATTTCCGAATAAAAGATATTGAAACCTGGGAGCAGTGGTACGGGCAAAAACATGGCTGTCCAGATCTTGTAGATATGGCGGTTTATGGGTTGCCGGAAGTTAACCGCTCAGCCATTAAAGACGCACAACTTGTGGCATGTCCTGGTTGCTACCCAACCTCAATTCAGTTGGGCTTTTTACCTTTATTGGAAAACAACCTGATTGACCCAACAACGCTGATTGCTAACAGTGCTTCGGGTACGAGTGGCGCGGGTAAACAGGCCAGTGTGGGAACCTTGTTGTCAGAATGTGGTGAGAGCTTCAAAGCTTACAAGGTAGACGGACACAGACATTTACCGGAAACAGAGCAGGGGTTAAGAGCATTACAGCCGGTAGGTGCAGAGCCTGCACAGTTGACCTTTGTGCCACATTTGTTGCCAATGATTCGTGGTATTCACTCAACTTTGTACGCCAAGCTTCGTGGTTCGGTTGACGATATTCAGGCGTTATATGAACAAAAATACGCCAACGAACCTTTTGTGGATGTGCTTCCCAAGGGTTGTTTTCCAGAAACGAGAACTGTGAGAAGCACGAATATGTGCCGACTGTCTATTATGGAACCACAAGAACGAGGTACCGTGGTTGTTATGTCGGTTATTGATAACCTTGCCAAAGGTGCTTCAGGCCAGGCGATTCAATGTATGAATATTATGTTCGGCCTGGATGAAACCACAGGATTACAAGCGCCGGCAGTGGTGCCCTAAGCCTTCAGTTTTTAGTAAGAAAAGAGATACCCGGAAAAATGACGGCAGTTAAAGGCAGCAAACATTACACGTTAAAAGTGGTTAAAGACCGCCCGTTTCTCAGGTTTACCCTGTTTGCGGGCGTAGTTTTGCTTTTTGTATTGGCCTCTTTGGTGGCGTTTCAGCTTGGCCATATCCACGGCATGGATGGGCAGGAAAAAGCTCTGGCGGATGCGGCTTTTTATAAGCAGAAGATGGAGTCTGCAGAAGCAGAAGTTGGCCAATTACAGCAGGAAATTGCAAACATACATCTTGGTGCGGAAGTTGATCGCCAAGCCAACGAGGGTGTGAGGAAAGAGGTCATTGCGTTAAAGGAAAGTATTGCGCAACTGCAAGAAGAAAACAGCTTTTATCGCAATTTGATGGCCCCCAGCGGCAATAGAAGCGGATTAACATTTGGCGCGGTTGAAATCACCGATACCGATACTCCGAGGGCATACCAATTAAAAGTTGTGATGCAGCAGTTGGCGGTCAACCATAATTTGTTGAGCGGCGTTTTGCAGGTGGTCATTATCGGTAAGCAGGGGGAGCTGGAAGCAAAATATAACTTCTCTGATTTATCAAAGGATATTTCTGCTGCAAAAATACGTCTTAGATTTAAGTATTTTCAGAACATCGAGGGTAAGTTGATTCTGCCTGAAGGTTTTGAACCAGAAAGAATAGAACTGATTGCCAGTACAACCGGTAGTAAACCTGTCACCATCGAAAAACGTTTCGGTTGGTTAGTGGAGGAAATCTAATGCTAGGTAAAAAAGATCAAGATAACCATTTTGCAGCTGGTGGGCACACATTACTTGCTCGTGCTGTTGAAATTACCGGAGATATAAAGTTCGGTGGCGACATGGAAGTAATCGGTGTAATCAAAGGTAATATCTACGCCGAAGCGGGTGTTGATGCCAAGATATCTATCGCCGAGAAGGGCGAGGTTTATGGTGAAATCCACGCTCCACAGATTATCGTTCGTGGTTCGGTTAAAGGTGATATTCACTCATCCAAGCACCTTGAGTTGGCGGCGAGTGCAGTGGTTCAGGGCAATGTCCATTACAGTGCTATCGAAGTCGTAAAAGGGGCGCAGGTGAATGGCAAGCTGGAGCACGTGAAGGAAGGTACTGTCGCGAGTGTAAAAAGTGAGCCATTAAAAGCTGTGGTGGCATCGGGAGAAGGGAAATCGTAAGGGTTGAGTGGTAATACTTGACCTTTATACTTGGTTATACCGATAATTCTCATTATTATTTGTGAGTTGAGCAGTTTTTAGGCATTGGCCAGGTGAAATATGAGTGGTGAACCACAGACATTTATTCCACAGCCCATTGAGGTAACGGATAACGCGCTAAACAAGGTACGTAGCCTCATTGAAGAAGAGGACAACCCCGACCTCAAGTTACGTGTTTTTGTCACCGGCGGTGGTTGTTCCGGCTTTCAGTACGGTTTTGCTTTTGATGAGGCGGTTGCCGAAGATGATGCGGAAATATCCCGTGAAGGTGTGTCCGTTGTTGTTGATGCAATGAGCTACCCATACCTTGTCGGGGCAAAGCTGGATTATGAGGAAGGCCTGCAAGGGTCCAAATTTACGGTGGTTAATCCCAATGCATCTTCGACTTGTGGTTGTGGGTCTTCCTTCTCGATATGACGATTGACTAAGTGAAAAACGCTAACCGCCTATCTTGTTATAAAAAAGCATTCTATTTGGTTTTCGTTGTTTTTTTTCTTGCGCCAATTTCGATGGCGCAAGCTCCTCAGCTTGATTCCTCTCCTTTATCTATCTCAGACCGTGATCGCCACTCTGAATCACCGTTTAATCCTCAAGGCTACGTTGCGCGCATTGCTCTCGATTCACCGGAAGATTTAAAGCGGGCGTTATTGCGTGCTGAAAGCTTATATCTGGACGGCAAAGTTGAGGAGGTTGGCAAGCCTTTGGCCTTTATTATTCATGGCCCGGAAGTGGAAATTTTTTTCAAAGAGAACTATCAGCAATATAAAGAAATAGTGGATATTGCTGCTCGCCTGACTGCGTTTAAAGTTGTAGAGGTTCAGGTCTGCGAAACGCGAATGGGGGTGCAAGGGAAAGAAAAGTCCTCATTGGTTCCGTTTGTCGGAACGGTTCCCTTCGGTCCTTCTGCGATTGATGAACTTATTAATAAAAAAGACTACGTGTATTTTTAGTATCGATTGTTTGCTGTTTTTTTTTGCGAGTGTAGTCTTGTCTTTGTAACTCAAGAATAAAGTATATAAACTGACATTATTATGCGTGCTCCTCTTTTTTTTGTATTTGTTTTGTTTTTCCTTTCTTCGTGTGGTTCTCAATCCTCAAAAAGCTATATAACAGATGATCTTAAGTATTTTATGCGAGAGATCGAAGCTATTGATCAGTTGGTTCAATTATATGTTGTAGAGCCTGGGTATATTATTCCTGAACATGTATCTGCGTTAAAACGTCTTGAGGCATTGGATCGATATTGTTCGACAGGTTGTTATCTATATCAAAAATCACTAGTGGATGAGTATTTTGTTTATTTACATAATATTATGGGAGAGAACGAAAAAGCGCTTACTTATGTCGATCGGTTGCTTGATAACTCTTCGATTCAGGGGGTGAAACGATTAGAAAAGCAAATGACTGGTGCGCAGTTGTCTTATAAGCTCGATGACTACGTGAAAATGGAGTCGTATTTAGAGGGGGTGAGTCTTGAAAAACTTCCCCAGCACTACAAAGGCTCTTTCATGCTTTATAGTATTGTTTTGCAATGGCAATTTGGTCAAGTAGATGAGGCTATATCTGAATTAAATGCTTTATCAAAAAGAGTTTCTAAAGGAGTTTCGAACTCGAAATCCTTGGTTTCATTGTATGAGCTTGAAGAAAAAATCCTAAAAAGCCAGGGAAGAAATGATTTGGTTGAGGGTGTGCAAAAAAAGATTGAAGAAATAAAATCTGATCGAGCGAAAGATGAATATCTTCCTGTCCTAAAGGTTGCACCGCGTTATCCAGAGGAGGCCGCGAAAGCCAGCATAGAAGGTTACTGTACGGTTTCATACACGGTATTAAAAACTGGCAAGACCACCGACCACCAAATTGTTGAGTGTAGCAATGAAATATTTAGATCTGAGTCGCTCAGAGTGGCCAAAAAATTTCTATACAAGCCTCGTATAGAAAACGGGCAGCCGGTGGATGTTCGTGATGTAAAAAATCGATTCACCTATGAAATAGCAAATTAATTTGGTAGTAGCTACTAAGCTTCTGAAGCTTTATGTGATCTTTTCTCAGCAAATATTTGCAGCTAAAACAACCTAGTGCTATCTTTTGCTCCAGAGTTGGCCAGACAATCGCTTCGGTAGCGCCTTCGGGTATTGCCGCAGAGGAAAGTCCGGGCTCCATAGGGTAGAACGCCAGGTAATTCCTGGGGGGCGCGAGCCTACGGAAAGTGCAACAGAAAGTAAACCGCCTGTTTATTGCTCCGGCAATAAACAGGTAAGGGTGAAATGGTGCGGTAAGAGCGCACCGCGCAATTGGTAACAATTGTGGCGATGGTAAACCCCGTTCGGAGCAAGACCAAATAGGAATCCAAAGGCGTGACCCGCGCTGGATTCGGGTAGGTCGCTTGAGGGTTGAGGTGACTCAACCCCTAGATGAATGATTGTCCACGACAGAACCCGGCTTATCGGCTAACTCTTATTCTTCCTTCAATTGCGCCTTTTGGCGCATATACTCTTCAAGTCTTTGTGGTTCTCTTCATAGAGTTAAATAATATTGATGTTAAAGTCGTTTCTAGCTTTTGCTTGTAACCTTCTGAATTTACTCATTATTCTCTTCTTTTTGGCCTCGGTTTTCCTTCTTTCTTCCCCAAAAAACTTATCAATATCAATAAGTTAGCCACATTATCTCCGCCGCATTTCCTTGACTTTGCTAATATCTGAAATATAGTGTGCAAAAGTGGTGTAAAGTGGCTTTAAGTGGAGCTTGGTGGTCCAGGAAAGGCAAAAATCTGGGTTAAGAGGTTATGTGTGTATCAGGGTAGTCATTCCATAAATATGGATGCAAAAGGTCGTATGGCCATTCCGGCGAAATATCGGGATGACCTGGCGGCTGACTGCGCTGGTCGTATTGTGATGACCGCACATACTCAGGATCGTTGTGTGCTTCTTTATCCCGAGCCTGAGTGGCAAAACATTCTGCCAAAAATTGAGGCTCTGCCAACCTTCAATAAAGCGGCGCTCAGGGCTCAGCGCATGCTCATCGGGTATGCGTGCGCGTTGGAGCTGGACGGCAATGGCCGAATTCTTGTTCCGCCCACTTTGCGAGAATATGCCGGACTGGAAAAAAAGCTGATGCTGGTCGGTCTAGGCAAAAAATTTGAATTGTGGAGTGAGGATGCGTGGTTCGCCTCCGTCGCCGATCTAGCGTCAGACGACGAACTGCCTGACGAGATGTTGTCGCTTTCGCTTTAAAGGGCTGTATATATGGATTCTGATTTCCATTACTCGGTTCTGTTACAGGAATCGATTGATGCCCTTATAACTGATACCGATGGTGTTTATGTTGACGGGACCTTTGGTCGCGGGGGGCATAGCAAGGCAATTTTGCAACGGCTGTCCCGTAAAGGGCGGTTAATAGCATTCGATAAAGACCCGGAAGCAATTAAGGTTGGTCAGCAGCTTGAACAGCAGGATTCGCGTTTTTCCATCGTGCATTGTTCGTTCGCTGACATGAAGAGTGCTGTAGAGGCGCGTACGCTTTCGGGCTTGTTGCTTGATCTTGGTGTCTCATCGCCTCAGCTTGATCAGGCTGAGCGTGGGTTTAGTTTTATGCAGGACGGGCCACTGGATATGCGAATGAACAATGTCGCAGGGCCTTCCGCAAAAGAATGGATTAACAGTGCAGATGTTGACGATATCGCATTTGTTTTGAAGGAATATGGTGAAGAGCGGTTTGCTAAACGCATGGCTCGAGCAATTGAGCGTGAAAGGGAAAAACGTGAAATTGAAACTACCGGAGAGTTGGCTGAGATTGTCAGTGCCGCAAATCCGAAATGGGAAAAAGGCAAACATCCGGCAACCAGAGCGTTTCAGGCAATCAGAATTTATATCAACAATGAGTTGGATGATTTGACGCTTGCATTACAAAACTCGTTGGAGTTGCTTGGGCGAGACGGGCGCTTGGTGGTGATTAGCTTTCATTCACTGGAAGACAGAATTGTAAAACGGTTTATGCGGGATGAGTCGCGTGGAAAAGTATTTCCGAGGGGGTTGCCCGTGACCGAAGAAATGCAAGATATAAAACTCAAAGTTATCACCAAAGCCGTTAAGGCCGGTGATGAAGAGGTAAAGGAAAATGTTCGGTCACGTAGTGCAGTGATGCGCGTGGCGGAACGGCTTTGATTTGATGGGGTATTAATGCGGCATTCAAAGTCTCGAATGGAAAAGTATCAACCTAAATCGGTTGAGCAAACAAAAAAAACAAGCGTGCTATTTAAAGGCTTTTTGCTTTTAGGTGTGTGGTTTTTTTCTGTGGGGTCGGCAATGGGGGTGGTGTATTCCACGTACAGTGCTCGAAAAGCCACGCAAGAACTTGAAAGTTTACGCAGAGAGGCCATTGGTTTACGGGTTATGTCCGGCCAATACCAATTGGAAAAAAGTTCATGGGCAGAATATTCGCGAGTGGAACAACTTGCCCGTGAAAAACTTAGTATGAATATACCAGAGGCGGAAGAAACTAAACTGATTTATCGCTAATGAAATCGAAAGAACAACTTATTGTCTGGCGTTTTCGTTTTGTGGCTGGGGTTATTACTCTGCTGCCGCTGGCGCTTGCCTGGCATTTGGCAAATTTGCAAGTTGTTCCAAAAACCGATGGTGGTTTTGAGTTTTTGCAAAAACAAGGTGAGGCCAGAACCATTCGTAGTCAGGAAGTGGTGGCCTATCGAGGTGTGATTACCGATAGAAACGGCGAACTACTTGCCGTAAGCACGCCAGTAAAATCGCTGTTTCTTGACCCGCAAAAATTTGACCGAGCCAATGTCGGTTTGTTGGCGAAGGCATTAAATCAACCCAGAAAGGAACTGGTCGAAAAAATAAATGCATATAGCGATAAGCAATTTATGTATCTGGCCAGACATCTTCCGCCACAAGAAGCGGAAGTTATTATCGCGAAACGAATTCCAGGTGTTTATTCTCAAACTGAATACCGACGTTTTTATCCGGCGGGTGAAGTTACCGCGCACGTGTTGGGTTTTACTGATATTGAAGACAGCGGTCAGGAAGGCATTGAGCTTGCTTACAATGAATGGCTTTCAGGTACGCCGGGATTAAAGCGGGTAATTAAAGATTTAAAAGGCAATGTTGTAAAAGATGAAGGTTTGGTTCAGGCACCGATTCCGGGGAAGGATTTACAACTCAGTATCGATTTACGACTGCAATATCTCGCTCATCGAGAATTAAAAGAAGCGATTGCGCAGCAAGGCGCAAAATCCGGGTCGCTGGTTTTATTGGATGTGGCAACGGGCGATGTGTTGGCAATGGTTAACCAGCCGTCCTACAACCCGAATAATCGAGTCAACATTCGCCCCGAATTATTACGTAATCGCGCTATTACGGATTTATTTGAGCCGGGCTCAACCATGAAACCGTTTACGGTGATGGCCGCGTTGGAAACGGGAAAATATTCGCCAAACTACAAAATCAATACCAGTCCAGGGTATATCCGGGTTGGTAGAAAAACCATTGTTGATCACCGGGATTACGGTGTAATTGATTTACCCACAATTATTGCTAAATCGAGTCAGGTGGGTATCAGTAAATTGGCTTTGGAAATGGATGGCGAACAGATTCGCGATATGTATTTTCGCATGGGCCTGGGGCAGGCCACCGGTATTGGTTTTCCCGGCGAGGCTAATGGCTTTTTACCATCACATAACAAGTGGCGTCCTATTGAGCAGGCGACATTTGCATACGGTTATGGCTTAAGTGTGAACACGGTGCAACTTGCCCAAGCCTATTCGGTGATTGCTGCGAAAGGGCAGCTTCATCCCGTGTCATTGTTGCATCGGGCAAGTGAACAGTTGAGTAGTAATGAAGTGGTGTCTTCCCGTGTTGCTGATGATGTCAGCCATATGCTGGAGCGAGTGACACAAAAAGGTGGGACGGGAACTCGTGCGCAAATAGATTCCTACCCGGTTGCAGGTAAATCCGGTACTGCGCATAAAGTCGGAAAAGGTGGTTACGAAGACGATAAATATGTCGCAGTGTTTGCGGGTATGGCACCAGCAAAAAATCCGGTTGTTGTTGCAGCTGTGATGGTGAATGAACCGTCAAATGGAAAATATTTTGGTGGTGAAGCCGCTGCGCCGGTTTTTTCCAAAGTTGTGGAAAAGTCGTTGCGTGTTTTGCGGGTTCCTCCTTTGGAAATAGAAGAGCAGGTTGCCTCAGTAAATTGGAGGCATAACTAATGGTTGCTTTTGTTAAACAGAATATACAAAAACTGCTGGCAGATTTGCCTGTTGCCGGTTTGCTAGAGCAAGAACTTCTTGAGCGAGAAATTACGGGTATTGCCAATGATAGTCGCCAGATTAAGCCGGGAGATGTTTTTGTCGCCATTAAAGGTGAGGCTGTTGATGGACGAGATTTTATCGATTCCGCTATCGCAGCGGGAGCGGTATTTATTTTAGCGGATGCCACCGATAACAATCACGGTCAGTTGTCTATAAGAAAATCCGTTCCGGTATTGTCGATAGAAGGCTTGGGTAAAAAAATAGGAATCTTGGCTGGCAAGGGGTATGGCCAACCAACAGAAAAACTTTCTGTTGTGGGTGTTACTGGAACAAATGGCAAAAGTACTTGTGTCAGTTTGATCGCGCAATTATTGAGTTTGTTGGGTGAGAAGTCCGCATCGGTTGGTACCGTTGGTTATGGTTGCTATGGTGAGGCGCTAATTAACACTGGTCTGACTACCCCGGATGCAATTCAGATTCAGCGCATTGCTGCAGAATTTGTGCAACAAAATGTGAAGCATTTTGCGATGGAAGTTTCGTCACACGGTGTGACTCAGGGGCGAGTTGATGCAGTGAATTTTGATGTTGCGGTGTTTACCAATTTAACACGAGATCATCTGGATTATCACGGTACATTTGAGGCGTACCAAAAAGCTAAATTTGATTTTGTCAGCCGGTCGGATATTCAAAAAGTTGTCATTAATTTAGATGATCAGGCTGGTGTCGAAGAAAGTGTCACTTTGAAAGAGCTTGAGGGAAAAAGTGTAACTTCTTATGCGTTGAATAACCGCGAAGCGGATGTTGTTGCATCTGATATAGAGTTTCGTGAGCGCGGCATGGAGTTCGACGTAACAACACCTTGGGGCGCCGGGCATATCCGAACCCAATTGATAGGTGATTTTAATATTCACAACCTGTTAGCTGTTATGAGCGTTGCCTGTTTGCTCGGTCATGATTTTAAAAAGGTTACAGAAACTCTTGAACAATTGGTTGGGGTCGAAGGTCGATTAGAGCTTTTGAGTGTGCCGGAGTCCGATCTAGTAGTGTTAATTGATTATGCTCACACACCAGATGCGTTGGAAAAAGCCATTCTGGCGGTGAAGGCGCATGTGAATAAAACACTGACGGTGGTGTTTGGTTGTGGCGGGGATCGGGACAAAGGTAAACGTCCTTTGATGGGTGAAGTTGCAGAGCAGCTTGCTGATCAAGTGCTAATTACATCAGATAACCCGAGAACAGAAGAACCGATCGAGATTATTCAGGACATTCTTTCTGGAGTGTCGAACTGTGAAAAGGTTCGCTCACTTGTCGATAGAAAAGAAGCAATACACGATGTTATTGCTAAAGCTGAACCTGGAGACTGTATTTTAGTTGCAGGCAAGGGGCATGAAGATTATCAGGAAATTAATGGGCTAAGGCTTCCTTTTTCTGATCACGCTATCGCGCTAGATGCGTTGAAACAGCGTGTTGCCAACCAAAAGGGGGCCTTATGCACTTAAGCGAGTTGGCCGCACGGTTTGGTGGTGTGCTTCAGGGCGATTGTACTTTTGATCGAATTAGTACCGATACTCGGTCAATTGCTGAAGGCGAGCTGTTTGTCGCTTTGGATGGCCCAAATTTTAAAGGCAGTGATTTTATCTCCGACGCATTACAAAAAGGTGCTGTGGGAGTGGTTAGTGAGCGCGTCCTTGAAGGTAATTCGCCTTATTGGCAAGTTGAAGATTCCTATCGGGCGTTAGGACAAATCGCTAAACATCACCGAGAGCAATTTCACGGCAAGGTTGTTGGTATTACCGGTAGCGCAGGAAAAACCACTGTGAAAGGAATGCTGGCCAATATTTGTCGTCAGGCTGGAAATACTTTGTCGACTCAGGGGAATTTAAATAATCATATCGGTGTGCCGCTCACGTTGATGAAACTTAGTCGGGAGCATCAGTACGCGGTTATTGAAGCCGGTGCTAATGCAGTTGGCGAAATTGCGTATCTGGGAAGCTTAATTGAACCGGATGTTGCTCTAGTTACGAATGTCATGCCGGCTCATATTGGTGGTTTTGGTAGCCTGGAAGCGATTGAGCAAGAAAAATCTGAAATTTATCGCAGCTTGAAAAAGCTGGACTGGGCAGTGATTAATCTGGATGCAAAAACACGTGAGCAATACATTGCTCTATGTGCAGACAAATTAAAAGTCGGATTTTCTGTTAAGCCTTCTGGGAATTTCCAAAATAATAGTTTGGATCGATTGGTGACGGCAGAGAATAGCTTTGCTGATAAATATGGACGTTATCAATTTACCTTGTGTGAGGGAGAGCAGTCTACAGAGGTTCGATTGCAGGTATTAGGTAAGCATAATATTCACAATGCGTTGGCGGCATCCAGCTGTGCCTTTGCTTTGGGAATTGGTCTCGAGCAAATAAAACAAGGTTTGGAAACCTATTCTGGTGTTGATGGCCGCATGCAGTTAATCGATATGGAGCAGTATTTACTGATTAATGATTGCTACAACGCGAATCCGGGAGCAATGAAGGCTGCTATCGATTACTTAGCACCATTTGAACACAGTATTCTGGTTTGTGGTGATATGGCAGAGCTAGGTGACGACGCCGCTCAAATGCATAAAGATGTTGGCGAATATGCCAAAGCGCAAGGCATTACTTCCTTGTTGGCTGTTGGTCAGCATGCAAATGATTACATAGACGGTTTTGGCGAGCATGGTGTTGCGTTTGAGCATAAGTCCATGTTGGTTGATGTATTACTAAGTCAAATCGCAGAGGGAAGCACGGTTTTAATTAAAGGGTCGCGTAGTGCTGGCATGGAAGATGTTGTCAGTAGTTTGCGAGAAAGGAGGTGTTAAATGCTTCTCTGGTTAGCTGAATACTTACAGGAATATATTGGTGGGTTTGGTGTGTTTCGCTATCTCACCTTTCGTGGCATTTTGGGTGTGTTAACGGCGTTGGGAATCAGTATGTTCCTAGGGCCGTGGATGATTAAAAAATTAAACCAACTGCAAATTGGTCAGGCAATTCGCGATGACGGTCCGCAATCCCACTTGAGTAAATCGGGTACGCCAACCATGGGCGGTGCCTTGATTTTATTTGCGATTGTTGTTGCAACTGTTTTGTGGGCGGATTTATCGAACCGTTTTGTGTTGGCGGTTCTGTTTGTTACATGCGGGTACGGCTTAATTGGCTGGGTTGACGATTATCGAAAAGTGGTGGAGAAAAACTCCAAAGGTTTGCCCGCAAAATGGAAATATTTTTGGCAATCGTTGTTGGGCTTAACGGTTGCGGTGTCGTTGTTTTATACGGCTAAAAGCCCTGCGGAGACTTCCCTGTATATTCCGTTTTTTAAAGAAGTCATGATTGAGCTGGGGCCGGTATATATATTGTTGACCTATTTCATGATTGTCGGCTTTTCCAACGCGGTTAACTTAACCGATGGCTTGGATGGATTGGCGATCATGCCAACGGTAATGGTGGGGTCCGCATTGGGCATTATTGCCTATCTGGTTGGGCACGCGAATTTTTCTGCGTACCTGCATATTCCATATGTGCCGGGTACAGGGGAATTGGTGATTTTTTGTGGGGCTTTAGCGGGAGCTGGTTTGGGATTTTTGTGGTTTAACACTTACCCCGCACAGGTTTTTATGGGCGATGTGGGTGCCCTGGCATTAGGTGCAGCTTTAGGCGTTATTGCTGTCATTGTACGCCATGAAGTTGTTTTCCTGATTATGTCGGGCATTTTTGTCATGGAAACTGTATCGGTCATTCTACAAGTTGCTTCTTTCCAGCTAACGGGAAGGCGAATATTTAGAATGGCGCCGCTACATCATCATTTTGAGTTAAAGGGCTGGCCAGAGCCCCGTGTGATTGTGCGTTTCTGGATTATTACCGTAATTCTGGTTTTGTTTGGTTTGGCGACCTTAAAGATTCGATAATTTATGCTTATTACGTCAGATAAAAAAATTGCGATAGTCGGACTCGGTATTACCGGGATGTCCGTTGCGCGCTATTTGTCTCGGCGTGGTATGGCATTTTGTGCGTTTGATACCCGAACGGATCACCCTAGCTTTTCTGAGTATCGAGCAGCGTTTCCTCAGAATGAATTGCATTGTGGTGACATTCCTGAAGGTGCGTTGGATCATTTTTATGAGCTGGTCGTTAGCCCTGGGATATCAATCAAAGAACCGTATATTGATTGTGCTGCGAAAGCTGGCGTGTCCGTAATTGGGGACGTTGAATTATTTTTGCGAGAAGTTTCCAAGCCCGTAGTTGGAATTACTGGTTCCAATGGGAAAACTTCCGTTACCACGTTGATGGGATTGTGTGCCGAAGCGGCCGGAATCAATGTGGCGGTGGGGGGCAATATTGGTGTCCCTGCATTGGATTTGTTTGAGCAAAATGCGGATTTATATGTTTTGGAGCTTTCCAGTTTTCAATTGGAAACGACTAAAAAAGGTGGGTTGACGGTAGCGTGTAATTTAAATCTGTCTCCCGACCATATGGATCGGTACGCGACTTATCCTCAATATGTTGCGGCAAAGCAAAGGATTTTCTTTGGGGCAAAAAATGTTGTTTATAACCTCTTAGACCCTTTGACTCAGCCGCCGGTAATTGATGGCGTGGTGCGCCGAGGCTTCGCCAGCCGGAAAATAACGGAAGAAGGCGAGCAGCAGTTCGTATTTGATCGTGATTCAGGGCAGTTGCTGGTGGCAAAAGTACCTGTGTTACATGAAAGCGAATTGGCAACCAAGGGTTTACACAATATCGAAAACAGCCTTGCTGTAATCGCGATATGTGACGCGCTCAATATCCCAATGGAGGCGGTTGTTCGCGTACTCAAAGAATTTAAAGGCTTAGCGCATCGTTGTGAATATGTTGCATCAAAAAATGATATTGATTTTATTAACGATTCCAAAGCAACCAATATCGGTGCGGCAGTTGCGGCCATTAACAGTTTTAAACAATTAGGGAAAAAGATAACCCTGATCGCCGGTGGTGATGGCAAGGGTGTGAGTTTTGACGATTTTGGTAAATGTGTTTCCCAAGATGTCGAAAACTTAATCCTGATTGGACGTGATGCCGCAATTATTGGTGAAACGGTATCGGGTGGTATCAATAAAGTTTCCGCATTAACAATGAAGGAAGCTGTTGAAAAAGCGTATTCGCTAACCAGTGGGCAGGGAGTGGTGTTGCTGTCTCCCGCATGTGCGTCCTTTGATATGTATTCAGGCTACGAGCAGCGTGGTCAGGATTTTAAACGCTGTGTAAGTGAACTGGTGGCATCGTGTTAGGGCATAGAGAAGCAGTACAAAGCATGAATGTGCAGAGCCTTAACTATGCGTTGCTTGCTGCAACAGCAGCATTGTTGAGTATTGGTTTGATTGCTGTTGCGACCAGCTCACTGGATTTTGCCGCTGCGAACTACGGCGACCCATGGATCTTTGTAAAAAAACAATCGGTTTATATGTGCATGGGGCTGGTTGGGGCTTTGTTCATCGCTTCTGTTCCTATGAGAATTTGGGAGAAGTATGCGAGTGCGTTGCTATTGCTTGCTTTACTGCTGTTGGCGGTTGTTCTGGTACCGGGAATTGGCAAAACCGTTAATGGGAGCCGTCGTTGGTTAAATCTTGGTTTTTTAACTATGCAGGCCTCGGAGATAGCAAAATTTTGCTTAATTATTTATTTCGCAAGTTACCTGTCGAGAAAGTCCGATGAGGTTCGGCATCAGTGGTTTGGCTTTATCAAACTGATTTTTATTTTGGGTATGGTGGTATTGCTGCTATTACTGGAACCGGATTTTGGTAGCTCGGTGGTTATTGCTACGACGTTGGCCGGCATGATGTTTCTAGCTGGTGTGCCGTTATTTCGCTTCATGACTTTGGCGGCGGTAGGAGGCGGCGGTTTTGTTGCCATGATTTGGTCGTCGCCTTACCGATGGGAAAGGCTAGTGGCTTTTATGGATCCGTGGGCTCGACAGTTTGATAGTGGTTATCAGCTGGTACAGTCGCTTATTGCTTTTGGTCGAGGTGAATGGCTCGGCGTTGGCCTGGGAAATAGTTTACAAAAATTGTTTTTTTTGCCGGAAGCGCATACGGATTTTATTTTCGCCATATTGGCAGAAGAATTTGGTCTGTTAGGTGTGTTATGCCTGATTGGGTTATACATCTATTTTGTGTACAAAATATTACATATCGCTAAACAGGCTGGTGAACAAAATCGACTGTTTAGCGCATATTTGGCGTTTGGTATTGGCCTTATGTTGGCCATTCAAAGCTTTTTTAATATGGGTGTCGCCAGTGGATTGCTGCCAACTAAAGGGCTGACTTTGCCTTTCATTAGTTATGGCGGGAGTAGTTTGCTGATAACGTTTGGCTTGATCGCTTTGGTTTTTCGTGTGCACTGGGAGTTAAAAAATGCCAAGTAAGCACGTATTGATCATGGCAGGTGGCACCGGGGGACATGTATATCCAGGTCTGGCGGTTGCAAAAAAATTTATGGAACGGGGCTATCGCCCGTTTTGGTTGGGAACCAATACTGGGATTGAAGCCAGGTTGGTACCTGAAAATGATATCGAGTTGAAAACCATTAAGGTAAAAGGTATTCGTGGAAAAGGGCTTGTGACCAAGTTGATGTCGCCGTTTTGGGTATTTAGTGCCGTCTTGCAGGCAAGAAAAGTATTGCGAGATATTCAACCCGAGTGTGTTGTTGGTTTCGGTGGTTATGCGTCCGGACCGGGTGGTGTGGCAGCTTATTTAATGGGTATTCCTCTGGTTATTCATGAGCAAAATGCGGTCGCGGGAACAACAAATAAATTACTGGCAAATTTTGCCAATAAAGTTGTTGAAGCTTTTCCCAAAACAATCCCTGATGCGGAGTGTGTTGGTAACCCGGTAAGAAAAGAAATTGTTGCTATTGATTCACCAGAAATCCGGTTGGCGAATCGAGGAAACACATTAAACGTTTTAGTGATTGGCGGTAGTTTGGGTGCTAGGGCACTTAATCAGTTTGTTCCTGAGGCCTTGGCAAAGCTCAAGAATGAAACAGAATTATCTATCAAGCATCAGACGGGAAAGGGTGTGAGTGCAGATATACAGCAAGCCTATGATGAGCATGAGTTGCGCTGTATAGCGAGTGAATATATTGATGATATGGCAGAGGCGTTTTCCTGGGCGGATTTTATTATTTGTCGGTCTGGAGCCTTAACTGTTTCAGAAGTGGCCTGTGTGGGATTGCCGGGATTGTTTATCCCTTTCCCTTACGCCATTGATGATCATCAAACAAAAAATGCAGTTCAACTGGAAAGTGTCGGCGCTGGTGTGATTATGCAACAAGCAGAAGTAACAGCAGAAACCTTGGCGCAGTGTATTCGTGAAAACTTTCTGGATAGGACACGCCTGACGGAAATGGCAATTAATGCAAGAAAGACTGCAATACCCAATGCAGATAAAAAAATTGTTTCAATATGTGAGGCCCTGATCAATGCCTAATCCAGATATTTATCGCGTTCCTGAAATGCGACGTATAAAACGAATTCATTTTGTCGGCATTGGCGGTGCTGGGATGAGTGGTATTGCTGAAGTGTTACTGAATCAGGGATATCAAATTTCCGGGTCTGATCTAAAAGAGTCTGATGTGACCAAGCGTTTATCTGCGATGGGTGCAAAAGTGTATATCGGTCATCATGGAGAGAATATTCAAGACGTTCATGTGGTGGTGAGTTCCAGCGCGGTAACAAGTGGTAATCCCGAGTTGGTTGAGGCAAAAGAGCAACGTATCCCCATCGTCCGTCGTGCGGAAATGTTGGGCGAGTTAATGCGTTATCGCCACGGAATTGCGGTTGCCGGTACTCATGGTAAAACAACAACAACCAGTTTAATTGCCTCCATTCTTGCTGCTGGGGGGAAAGACCCAACGTTTGTGATTGGTGGTTTGCTCAATAGCGCAGGTTGTAATGCACGATTAGGTGAGAGTGAGTATTTAGTCGCAGAAGCGGACGAGAGCGATGCCTCTTTTCTTCACTTGCAACCAATGGTGTCTGTTGTCACTAATATCGATGCCGATCATATGGAAACCTATGGCGGCGATTTTGAAACGTTAAAAAGAACATTTATTGAATTCTTACATAACCTTCCGTTTTACGGGTTAGCGGTGATGTGTGGCGACGATCCGGTAGTGAAAGAAATTATGCCGCAGGTTTCCAGAGCTATTGTGACCTATGGTTTTTCGGAAGACTGTGATTACCGAATTTATGATGTAAAACAGAACGCACGCAAAACCGAGTTTAAAGTTGAGCGTCCAGGTTCCGTACCAGACCTGGAGTTGGTTGTGAACTTACCCGGTGTTCATAATGCACTGAATGCAACTGCCGCAGTGGCCGTGGCCCTGGATGAAGGGGTGAGTGATGAAGCAATCAAACAAGGCCTGGCTGAGTTTTCTGGAGTTGGTCGACGTTTTCAGGACTATGGCACTTATGATCTTGATGATGGCGATGTCATGCTCGTTGATGATTACGGGCACCATCCAACAGAAGTGGCGGCAACCATTTCTGCGGTGAGAGAAGGCTGGCCGGATCGCCGCTTGGTGATGGTATATCAACCGCATAGATACACTCGAACACGAGATCTGTATGAAGACTTCGTCGATGTGTTATCCACCGTCGATCAATTAATTCTGTTGGAAGTGTATTCCGCAGGAGAGGAAAAAATTCAAGGTGCGGATGGTCGACACTTGAGTCGAAGTATTCGAACCCGCGGTGTGGTTGATCCGATATTTGTTGAAGGAATCGAAGCCGTGCCTGCCGTTATAAAAGACATTGTTCAGGCTGGTGATATTGTGATTACTCAGGGAGCGGGTAATGTTGGTGCTCTTGCTAAAGAGCTGGCAAAAAGAAAGATGAAATAGGCCTGGATGAGAGATGACCTATAAAAAAGTGCCGAGTATTGAAAGTGACGCTTTTGGAACAGTTGCCGTACTGTACGGCGGTTTGTCTGCGGAGCGCGATATTTCGTTGCAAAGCGGTAATGCGGTATTGCAAGCGCTGCAAGCAAAAAGTGTTCACGCGATCGGTGTGGATGTGGATAAAAATATTATTTCCCGATTGCAGGAAATTAATCCAGACAGAGTTTTTATTGCATTGCATGGTGTGGGTGGTGAAGACGGAAAAGTTCAAGGAATGCTCGATTGGCTCGGTATCCCCTATACCGGGAGTGATCATGCTTCGTCTTCGTTGGCAATGAATAAGTTACGAACCAAACAAATCTGGACGGCTGTTGGTTTGCCTACACCTAAGTATCAGGTGTTAACGGCAGAATCTGATTGGTCGGCAGTTATGGATTCACTTCAGTATCAGGTTTTTGTTAAACCTGTTAATGAAGGTTCTAGTTTGGGTATGAGTTTTGTCAATCGTACCGATGAGTTGGAGGCTGCATACAAAAAAGCGGCTGAGCATGATCATACGGTCATTGCTGAACAGCGCGTGGAGGGGAAAGAGTTTACTGTCAGTGTGTTAAATGGTCAGGCATTACCGCCTATCCAGTTAAAAACGGATCACGTTTTTTACGATTATGACGCGAAATATATCTCGGAAGATACGCAGTATTTATGCCCATGTGGCTTAACAAAAGAAAAAGTTGAAGAGCTGCAATCTATTGCGTTGCGTGCCTTCCATGCGCTCGGTTGTAAAGGTTGGGGACGTATCGATTTTATGCAGGACCAAGACGAACAGTTCTACTTGCTGGAAGCAAACACAGTTCCGGGTATGACAAGCCATAGCTTGGTGCCTATGGCTGCGAAAAATGTTGGCTTGGATTTCGAGGATTTGGTTCTTGAAATACTAACGGGTAGTGTTGGTGGCTAAGGTTAGAGAAAAAAAGGCAACACAAGCAAAAAAATACACTGGGGCTACCAGGAAGGTCGCTCGTCCCAAAAAAAGGAAGTTAATCAGTTTGCGAGCGTTGATTAAAGTTTTGTGCGCACTTTCGCTTTTGTTGGGTGTGATTTATATCGGAATGAAATTGCCGTTGGAATCGATTCCAAAAACAATGGCGGATAAAGCAAAAAAACCAATTGCTGAAGTGAATGTGGTGGGTGAATTTACATTTTTATCCAAGCAGGATGTGCAAAACATTATTGCGTCAGGTATTGAAGACGGGTTTCTAAAACAGGAGCTGAAAACACTTAAAACCCGGATTGAATCTCTCGCTTGGGTGGAAAGCGTGAATATAAAGCGCCGTTGGCCGGATAAGCTGGACGTTCAGGTTGAGGAATACAAGCCTATTGCTCGCTGGAATAACGATGGTGTAATTACCGTTTATGGTAACTATATTGAAGTGGGAGATAATTCTAATTTGGCATATTTGCCGATGCTAAAGGGCGACGAATCCCGTTCTGAAGAAATAGTACAGATCTATGTCATGTTGACCCGGCTTCTTGCTGAACGGGAAATTAAAATTGCCGAGATTGAAGTGAATGACGCAAATGCATGGAAGGTAAGATTGGATGGCTTTTATACGATTGATTTGGGTAAGGGAAATACGCTGGATAAAATGAAAAATTTTTTAGTGGTATATGACAGCCAGCTATATGGATTGGGGGAGAAAATTGCGTACGTGGATGTGAGATATGAAAAAGGCGTCGCAGTTAAATGGAAGCAGGGTAATACAAACTTGGTTGTTGCTAATTAGAAAGAACAAACTTTATGAATTTAAAATGCAGAGAAAATACTCTTCTAGGGGGAAGCAATGGCTCATTCAAATGACGGTCGGATGATCGTAGGTTTGGATATAGGTACATCCAAAGTCGTTGCGATTGTAGGAGAGCTCTCGCCGGAAGGAAGACTTTCCATTGTTGGAATAGGCTCCCATAAATCGGTTGGCCTGAAAAAAGGCGTGGTTGTTAATATTGAATCGACTGTGCAATCCATACAGCGAGCAATTGAAGAAGCGGAATTAATGGCTGGCTGCCAAATTCACTCGGTTTATGTTGGTATCGCTGGGAGTCACATACGCAGTTTGAACTCACACGGTATTGTCGCCATTAAAGACCGTGAAGTTTTATCGCAGGACCTTGACCGTGTTATTGACGCTGCACAGGCTGTTGCAATTCCTGCAGACCAGAGGATTCTGCATATCTTGCCGCAGGAATATTTAATTGATGAGCAGGAAGGTGTTAAAGAACCTTTGGGAATGTCAGGGGTTCGTTTGGAAGCCAAAGTCCACTTGGTTACCTGTGCGGTCAATGCAGCGCAAAATATTGAAAAGTGTATTCGTCGTTGCGGCCTGGATGTTGAAGATATTATTTTGGAGCAACTGGCATCCAGTTATTCGGTATTGACGGATGACGAAAAAGAATTGGGTGTGTGTCTGGTGGATATCGGTGGTGGTACAACCGATATTGCTATTTTTACTGAAGGTTCCATTCGCCACACGGGCGTGATCCCTATCGCCGGAGATCAAGTGACCAACGATATTGCAATGGCACTAAGAACACCGACGCAACATGCAGAAGAAATAAAAATTCGTTATGCCTGTGCTTTGGCTAAATTAACCGGAGCAGAGGAAACAATTAAAGTGCCGAGCGTTGGTGATCGGCCAGCAAGGGATTTATCGAGGCAGGCATTGGCTGAAGTGGTCGAGCCTCGTTACGATGAATTATTTACTTTGGTTCAGGCGGAATTACGTCGCAGTGGTTTTGAAGACATGGTTGCTGCGGGAATTGTATTGACCGGCGGAACTTCAAAGATGGAAGGTGTGGTCGATTTGGCGGAGGAAATTTTCCATATGCCAGTTCGTTTAGGATCACCGCAAAACATCAATGGTTTAAAAGATATTGTCAATAATCCAATTTATTCAACTGGGGTTGGGTTATTAATGTATGGAATGAAGCAAGGTCCAGGCAGTTACTCTGATGATCGAGGAGATAGCGGTTGGGGCAAACTTAAAACCTGGTTTCAACGAAATTTTTAATTAAGCAAATTTCTGACAAAAAGCTTAAGTGACAAAGCTTTTTGTGGAAAACACTGAAGACTGAAAAGTCTCAAGGGTAAAAAAGGGGAAAACTATGTTTGAATTAGTTGATAACATTCCGCAAAACGCGGTAATTAAAGTCATTGGCGTTGGCGGCGGCGGCGGTAATGCTGTTAAGCATATGATTGCTAACGCTGTAGAAGGGGTTGAATTTATCTGTGCAAACACCGATGCGCAGGCCATTAAGGATATTGATGCACGAACTGTTTTGCAGTTGGGTCACAATATCACTAAAGGCTTGGGGGCGGGAGCGAATCCTGAAATCGGTCGTCAAGCTGCGATGGAAGATCGTGATCGTATTGCTGAAGTTTTATCTGGTGCGGATATGGTTTTTATCACCGCTGGTATGGGGGGCGGTACCGGTACGGGTGGTGCGCCTGTCGTTGCCGAAATCGCGAGAGAAATGGGAATTTTGACAGTCGCTATAGTGACTAAGCCTTTCCCATTCGAAGGTCGTAAGCGTATGGCGCTTGCCGAAGAGGGAATTAAGCAATTGCAGGATCGTGTTGATTCGCTAATTACGATTCCCAACGAAAAACTTTTGGCGGTACTGGGTAAAACGACCAGTCTTCTCGATGCGTTTAAATCGGCGAATAATGTTTTGTTAGGTGCTGTTCAAGGTATCGCTGATTTAATTATTCGTCCAGGCATGATCAACGTCGACTTTGCCGACGTGAGAACCGTTATGTCTGAAATGGGTATGGCTATGATGGGTAGCGGCACCGCAACAGGTGAAAACCGTGCACGTGAAGCGGCTGAATCGGCTATTCGCAGTCCATTACTAGAAGATATTAATCTTCAAGGCGCTCGAGGTATTCTAGTGAATATCACCGCTGGAATGGACCTATCTTTGGGTGAGTTCTCCGAGGTTGGGGATACGGTTGAAGAGTTTGCCAGTAACGATGCCACTGTGGTTGTGGGGACTGTTATTGACCCTGAAATGAATGATGAGCTACGGGTAACCGTTGTTGCTACAGGTTTAGGGGAAGCCAGATCTCTTGAACGACCAGAAGCTAAAGTGATTGTAGACAATACGCGCAATAAAGTAGATGGCAAACCAAATTATTCTGCTTTGGATAAGCCAACGATAATGCGTGCGAATAAAGCTGCGACGAAACCGGCATCCTCTATTGATACGCCGGAAAGGGATTTAGAATATCTCGATATTCCAGCTTTTCTTCGAAAACAAGCTGACTAAAAAGCGTACGAATAACAGCTAAAGGCTGTTCGAGTTGCTATCAACGATGGCGGCCAGGTCCCCTTTCCTGGCTGTTTGTCGTTGAACTTAACCTAATTTGTTAAGTCGAAACATTGAAATAAGGAATTGGGGGGAGGATAATTGTACAATTCTCAGCCTAAAGTTGGTTCGTACCTTCCTTTTCTGGTACTATGCGCGCCGCTTTGAGCGCACCCTAGAGAGCAGAGTCCATGATTAAACAAAGAACACTAAAAAACGAGATTCGAGCAACCGGAATTGGTTTGCATACCGGACAGAAGATTTATCTTACGCTTCGTCCTGCTCCAGTGGACTCGGGCATCGTATTCCGTCGGGTAGATTTGACCCCGGTAGTGGAGATCAAAGCGCTTGCTGAGAATGTTGGCGATACGACGTTGTCCACCAGCTTGGTATCTGGGGATGTGCGCATATCAACGGTTGAACACTTGCTTTCTGCAATGGCCGGTTTAGGTATTGATAATGCGATTGTCGAAGTGAGTGCCGATGAAGTCCCGATTATGGACGGTAGCGCAGGCCCTTTTGTGTTCCTTATCCAGTCTGCTGGTATCCAGGAGCAAAATGCGGCAAAAAAATTCATCCGTATTAAAAAGAAAGTTACTGTTAGAGACGGTGATAAAGAGGCAACCTTTTTACCATTTGATGGCTTCAAGGTGTCTTTTGGTATCGATTTCGATCACCCTGTATTTAAAGATCGCACGTTAAATGCGACCGTAGATTTTTCGAGCACCTCTTTTGTAAAAGAGGTCTCAAGAGCTCGTACCTTTGGTTTTATGCATGAAATTGAATATTTGCGTTCCAAAGGTCTGGCTAAAGGGGGAAGTGTCGATAACGCGATCGTTATCGATAAATACCGAGTTCTAAATGAAGATGGCTTACGCTATGAAGACGAATTCGTGAAGCATAAGGTTCTGGATGCAATTGGGGATCTGTACCTTCTTGGTACTAGCCTTATTGGCGAGTTTAAAGCCTATAAATCTGGTCACGGATTAAACAATAAGTCGTTAAGAGAGCTAATAAAGAAAGAAGATGCGTGGGAATTTGTCACATTTGAGGACGAAACCAGCGCACCAATATCCTATATCAAGCCATTATTGGCGGTTTAACGATCTACCCCCGCAAATTATTCCTGCGGAAAAGGGAGTTATCTTCCCTTTTCCTGCAGAGAATCACAAGTATGCGCCGTATTTGATTCTCGGCAGAATTAGTGTTGGTATTTTATGATTACATATGCCATAGTTTTGCCGCTTGTGACCTACGTCTAATTTGGCAACTTGCCAGTAGGTCAACTCTGTATAATTATTATACTAACGGGCGGAGAAAGTCTTTTAATTAGGTTCCTTGGGCTTTCTCTACTACGTGAGGTAACTGGACGCAGCAAGTCTCCAAACGATGAAGATAATCGTTGTAAGTAAACGTCATGGTAATACTCGTAGCTTTACGCTAGGTGGCTGGACACGCGTGTTTCTTTCCGCTTGTGTTGTCGGTCTGCCTGTAGGGCTTAGTGCTGCTATGGCTATTTACCTCGCTGGTGGGGGAGACTCTAGCGGACTGCTCAAACCAGAAGTTACTCATGCTTGGGAAAAGGCGCTTAGCGCTCAAGAAGAGCAGGTTGGTAACGCCCGCCGCGAAGCAGAACAAAAACTCGCCGCATTAACTCTTCGTGTCGCTGAATTACAGGCCAGACTTGTTCGTTTGGATGCTCTTGGTGAGCGCCTAACCACTATGGCTAAACTGGACAATGGTGAGTTCGATTTCGGCACACTCCCTGCGCTCGGTGGCCCTGAATTTCGTATTGATGGCGAATCTGTTAAATCACCGGAGCTTGCTCAAATGCTTGAGCAGCTGACAGAGCAAATTGAAGACCGGCAGCAACAATTGGATACGCTTGAAGCGCTTCTGGCTAACCGGAAATTACAAAACGATGTTTTCATTGCTGGCCGGCCAATTAAAAAGGGTTGGATGTCTTCCCGTTACGGCCGCCGAAACGACCCATTTACCGGGAAAATTGCCTGGCATAGTGGTGTTGATTTTGCCGGTAAGGACGGAGCAGAGATTGTTGCTGTTGCCGCCGGTGTGGTCACTTGGTCCGACGAGAGATATGGATACGGTAACCTTGTCGAAGTAAACCACGGTAACGGTTTTTCCACGCGTTATGCCCACTGTAAAGAAAACCTTGTTAAAGTTGGCGATGTGGTCAAAAAAGGCCAAATTGTTGCGCTAATGGGGTCAAGTGGTCGTTCTACCGGCCCTCACGTACACTTTGAAGTATACAAACATGGTCGTCCTGTCGACCCATCTACCTATATTCATCGCGCCGCGCGGTGAGTTCTTCCCCCTTCTTGCTTTAACTGTCAGTTTTTAACCCAATATAAAAAATAAAATTTCGTGAGCCCTCAGGCTCATTACACTCGGTGTTTTTATGTTTAGCAAAATATTGAAGTCCATTTTTGGGACAAAGAATGATCGTGAACTTAAGCGCATGTATAAGGTTGTCGCCAAGGTTAATACGTTTGAAGAAGAGTATGAAAAACTCAGTGATAGTGATATCAAAGAAAAAACACAATCTTTCAAAACACGAATTGAACAAGGTGAAACATTAGATCATATCCTGCCTGAGGCGTTTGCTTTGGTTCGAGAGGCCAGTAAGCGCGTTATGAACATGCGGCATTTTGATGTCCAGCTTATTGGTGGGATGACCTTGCATGAAGGCAGGATCGCCGAAATGCGCACTGGTGAGGGTAAAACTCTAGTGGCAACACTGGCTGCATATTTAAATGCATTGTCAGGAAAAGGCGTTCATGTGGTCACGGTGAACGATTATCTGGCTCGGCGCGATGCCAACTGGATGAAGCCTTTGTATGAAGCTTTGGGGATGACCGTTGGATCGGTTGTTTCAATGCAAGATCCAGATGAGAAAAAAGCCGCATATCTAGCAGACATTACTTATGGAACCAACAACGAATTTGGTTTCGACTACTTACGTGACAATATGGTGTTGCGTAAAGAGGATCGTTCTCAGCGACCATTAAATTTTGCCATTGTGGATGAGGTCGACTCGATTCTTATCGATGAAGCGAGAACGCCGCTTATCATTTCCGGTGCAGCAGAAGATAGCTCTGAAATGTATCGGGTGATGAATAAGTTGGTGCCCAAGCTCAAGAAGCAAGAGGAAGAGGGTGAAGCTGGAGGGCATTTCACTGTCGATGAAAAAACTCGCCAAGTCGAACTAACAGAAGATGGACACCAGTTAATTGAGGAACTGTTAACGAAAGAAGGGTTGTTAGGTGAAAATGACAGTCTTTACGGTGCCGAAAAACTTTCTCTTCTACACCATATCCATTCAGCGCTGAAGGCATACAACTTATTTAATAAAAATGTTGAGTACATCGTGCAAAACGATCAGGTTGTACTGATCGATGAACACACCGGACGAACTATGCCTGGACGCCGTTTGTCTGAAGGCTTGCATCAGGCATTGGAAGCAAAAGAAGGCGTTGTTATTCAATCTGAGAGTCAAACTCTCGCATCTACGACTTTCCAGAACTATTTCCGCTTATTTCCGAAGCTGGCCGGTATGACAGGTACGGCGGATACTGAGGCGTTTGAATTTAACCATATTTATGGTTTGGATGTGGTTGTTATTCCTACTAACAAGCCTACTGCTCGATTGGATTTAAACGACCTTATCTTCATGACGGTTGAAGAAAAGTACGAGGCAATTATTCGGGATATTAATGAGTTCCGAGGGAAAAATGCGCCTGTACTCGTGGGCACCGCATCCGTAGAAACTTCAGAAGAAATGTCTAAACGCTTGAAAAAAGCGGGCATTAAACATGAAGTTTTGAATGCGAAGTATCACGAACGTGAAGCGGACATTATTGCCCAGGCTGGCCGCCCTGGAGCGGTAACCATCGCAACGAATATGGCCGGTCGAGGAACCGATATTGTCTTGGGGGGGAAATGGGAATCGGAAATTGCTGAGCTGGAAAACCCAACAGACGAACAAATTGCGAAAATTAAAGAAGAGTGGCAAAAACGCCACGATCTCGTTATTGAGGCGGGTGGTTTACATATCATTGGTACCGAGCGTCACGAGTCCCGCCGAATTGACAATCAGTTAAGAGGTCGTGCAGGTCGTCAAGGTGACCCAGGGCTTTCTCGTTTTTATCTTTCTCTGGAAGATAATCTGATGCGTATTTTTGCTTCGGACAGAGTGCGTAATTTCATGCAAGCAATGGGCATGGAAAAAGGTGAAGCAATTGAGCACCGAATGGTGACCAATGCTATTGAAAAAGCACAGCGAAAAGTTGAAGGTAGAAACTTCGATTATCGTAAGCAGATTCTCGAATACGATGATGTGGCAAACGACCAGCGTCGAGTTATTTATGCTCAAAGAAATGAATTACTTGAAGCTGAAACTATTGATGAAGCCGTTGCTGGTATTCGTGAAGACGTAATCAGTAATGTTATTGATGGCTATATTCCACCTCAAAGTGTTGCTGAGCAATGGAATACCGATGGCTTGGAAAAAGCGCTACAAAACGAGTTTGGTCTGGAAATTCCGGTAACGAAATGGTTGGAAGAAGACGAACGACTATACGAAGAGCCTCTGCGTGAAAAAATCATGGCGGCTATGAATGAAGCTTATCAAACTAAAGCTGATCGCATTGGTGATGTGATTCGTGTGATCGAAAAACAAGTAATGCTACAAGTGCTTGATTCTTTATGGAAAGAACACCTGCAAAATATGGATCATATGCGGCAGGGTATTGGTTTACGTGCATATGCACAACGAAACCCTAAGCAGGAATATAAGCGCGAATCGTTTGAGTTATTCCAGCGATTGCTAGAGAATTTGAAACACGATCTAACTCGAATTCTATTCCGTATCGAACCCATGACCAGGGAAGAGGTTGATGCAATAGAACAGCGTCGCAGAGAGCAGGCTGAACGTCAAAAAATGGACCTTCAACATCAACAGGTTAATGCTTTGCAGGATTCGGATGAGCCTCAACCAACAGCAGAAAAGCCGTTTGTACGTGAAGGCAAAAAAGTGGGTCGAAATGATCCTTGCCCTTGTGGTTCAGGCAAAAAATTTAAAGCCTGTCATGGAAAACTAAATTAATTCAGAGAATTGTTCATGGCTGTTGGTAAAGAATCTTGGCCCGAAGTTTTTCCTGTAGCTGGCGTGTCTCTTGGCGTTGCTGCTGCAGGGATAAAATATCCCGACCGATACGATACGGTTGTCATTGATATCTGTGACGGTGCTACTGTTGCGGGCGTCTTTACTCAAAATGCATTTTGTGCGGAACCAGTAAAGGTTGCTCGAGCGCATTTAAAACAATCGAATACTCGATTGCTTGTTATCAACTCGGGCAATGCTAATGCGTGTACCGGTGCAGCAGGGTATGAGGCGGCGATAAAAACCTGCCTGGCCGCAGCAGAACTTAAGCGGGTTACGCCGGAGTCTGTATTACCTTTCTCCACCGGCGTTATTGGTGAACTGCTTCCGGCAGATAAACTTATTAATGCTTTGCCTGCGGCATTGGGTGCCTGTCGGGAAGATAATTGGCTGACCGCAGCTAAGGCGATTATGACCACAGATACTCGACCGAAAGGTGCGAGTAGGCAGGTTGAAGTTGGTGGAGACATAATTTCTATTACGGGGATTGCAAAAGGTGCGGGTATGATTAACCCCAATATGGGGACCATGCTTGGCTATGTGGCAACGGATGCTGCGATTGCGCAGGATGTATTGGAAAAAATCTCGTTGGAGTGTGCTCAGAAATCTTTTAATCGCATCACTATTGATGGCGATACATCGACCAATGATTCTTGTATTTTGATTGCTACAGGAGCGAAAGCGAGCAGCAAAATAACAGACAGTCATTCAGAAGAATATTTAGCAATCAAGGAAGCCATTCTGGACGTGTACCAGTCTCTCGCATTACAAATTGTTGAAGACGGGGAAGGCGCAACCAAATGTGTTGAAGTCTATGTTCGTGGTGGAGCCTCGGCTCAGGAATCCCTTGATGTGGCTTATGCCATCGCGCATTCTCCGTTAGTAAAAACTGCTATGTTTGCTTCGGATCCTAACTGGGGGCGCATTGTCGCTGCAATTGGCTATGCAGGTATTCAGGACTTGAATGTTGAGGGCGTGCGTGTTTGGCTCGATGATGTTTTGCTGGTGGAGAAGGGGGGCCGAGCGTCGTCATATACTGAAGAGGCCGGGCAGACTGTCGTCAGTAAAGAGCGATATCAAATTCAAGTGGATCTTGCCCGAGGGAATTTTGACGAAGTGTTATGGACGACGGATTTATCCCATGAATATATAAGAATTAATGCTGAATACCGGAGTTGAGCCTTGGAAATAATTGATGTTGCGGTTGGTCTGGTTGTGAATAAGCATGGAGAGTTATTAATCAGCAAGCGGCAAGAAGGGCAGCATCTAGAAGGTTTATGGGAATTCCCTGGTGGAAAAATTGAAAAAAATGAAAGTGTTCACCAGGCTCTTGCAAGGGAGTTGTTTGAAGAGGTTGGTATCGAAATTGGTGTCAGTGCTCCGTTGCTGGACTTGGAGTACGAATACCCAGAAAAAACGGTGTATCTTCGGGTTCGGGTTGTAAAAGAGTTTAGTGGTATTGCAACTGGCAAAGAAGGACAGGAGATTGACTGGATGCCTGTCGAGCGGTTTGATGATTACCCTTTCCCTCCCGCGAATACTGAAATTATGTCTGCTTACCGGGCCGTTGTATCCTGATTAGCCTTCCAGATTATTCTGTTAGTTCGCCAGACCAAAGGTCTTCTTCCAAACCTTCAACTCCCTGCGACGGACCTTCAATTTTGTGGTTTTCAAGAGCCCAATCACCAAAGTCGATATTTTTACATCGATCACTGCAAAATGGTCTGTGTGGAAACTCTTTTGTCATAAGGACTTCGGTTTTGCAGGTAGGGCACTGAACAGAGAGTGTTTTAACGTTGTTTGGTTGAGTCATATTCGGCTGAAAGTGATAAGTATTTTTGGTGTAGACGTTCGACTTGTGCGTGAGTTTCCTGCAGTGAAACGGAATTGTCAATCAGGTCATTGGCGTAGCTGAGCCTTTCCTTTCTTGAAAGCTGACTGGCTTGTATGGCTTTAACGTGTTCTCTAGGCACGCTATCTCTGTTACTGGTGCGGTCAATTTGTGTTTTTTCGTCAACGTCAACAACGAGAATTCGATGAGTAAGCTCCTGTTGATGGGTTTCGATAAGCAGCGGCGACGATAAAATACAGTAGTCTGCGGACTGGCTTCCAAGCTGGTGCTTTATTTCCTGCCGAATTACCGGATGCATCAACGCTTCCAACCATTTTTTTTCATTTTCATCGTTAAATATAATTTTCCGCAGGGCTTTACGATCTAGGTCACCATTTTCTAGGAGTATGGTGTTTCCGAAGTGTTGAGCAATCTGTTGTAGGCAATTTGTGCCGGGTTGGACGACTTGTCTGGCAACAATATCTGCATCAATAATCGGAACGCCGAATTCGGTAAAGATATTACTAACTGTTGATTTGCCTGAGCCAATCCCGCCAGTGAGCCCTATAACCAGCACGGTTAGCTTCCCATGTATTGCAGGTAGGCTTGTGTTATGTCGTTACCCCAGAAGAAGGCTATCCATCCTGCTGTAGCCAAGTATGGACCGTATGGGATTTTCATATCCTTGTCTTTGCCATAAAAAATAATGCCGGCAATACCTATCGCTGCACCAACGAACGCTGAGGCAATAATAATAAATGGCAGCATCTGCCAGCCCATCCAGGCACCCAATGCGGCCAGCAATTTGAAATCGCCGTATCCCATCCCTTCTTTTTTGGTCAGAAATTTAAAAACCCAGTAGACACTCCACAAGCTTAGGTAGCCTGCTGCTGCGCCAATTACTGCGCTTTGTAAATCAACAAAGACTCCAAAAGTATTTGCCAGAAGACCGATCCAGAGTAGAGGAAGAGTTATATCATCCGGGAGGTAATGGGTGTCTGCATCAATAAGGGTTAGTACTACGAGGGCCCAGCTGAGCACTACGGCGAGATACCCTTGTACATTTGCGCCAAGTGTGTAAATGCAGTAGCCGGTAAGGAGGCCTGTTATCAGTTCGACAATGGGGTAACGAGGAGAAATCTTGGTATGACAGCCGGAGCATTGGCCTTTCAAAAACAGGTAGCTGAGTACGGGGATATTCTCTAGCGCAGAAACCTGTTTTTTACACTTGGGGCAATGGGAGCGAGGGTAGGCAATATTAAACCTTCCCTCTGGCAGAGGGATGTTGGCTTCCTCCTCTGCAATCTCATTCAGAACCTCTTGGCAATTCTGCTTCCATTCTTTTTTTAGCATTATTGGCAGGCGCAGAATGATGACATTCAGAAAGCTGCCTACGATTAATCCAATTAATAATGCGTATGATGAAAACAGTATCTCTATTGTCATAGACCTTATATCGCTTGACCCATCTGGAATATGGGTAAGTACATGGCGATCATCAATCCACCTACTAATATACCCAGCACGGACATAATCATTGGTTCTAGCAGTGATGTAAGGCTGTCCACCAGGTTATCTACAGCCTCTTCGTAGTAATTGGCGGATTTATCCAGCATATCATCCAAGGCGCCAGATTCCTCACCGATGGTGGTCATTTGCAATAGCATGGAGGGAAATAGGCCGGTATTGGTCATGGCAACGTTCAGTTGAGTACCGGTAGAGACCTCTTCTCGGACACGTAATACTGCTTTTTCGTAGCCGATGTTTCCTGTCGCTCCGGCCACGGAGGTGAGAGCATCAATTAATGGTACACCTGCAGCAAAAGTAGTTGATAGAGTTCGGGCAAAGCGGGCAACTATCGATTGATAGATGATATCTCCGACAATGGGAACTTTTAGAGAGGTTCTATCGACAAAAGCACGAAATTGCGGGCTTTTTTCCTTTAACTGCCCATAGGCAACGAAAAACGCTATCAATGATATCAGGCCGATAAACCAGTATTCTTGTGCGAAGTTTGATAGATTTAGCACCATTAAAGTAAAGGCCGGTAGGTCTGCGCCAAAGCCTTTAAATGTCTCTGCGAATTGAGGTACGACTTTTACCAATAGGATTCCGGTTACAACAATGGCGACTATAATCACCGCTATAGGATAGGTTAGTGCTTTTTTGATTTTGGCTTTAAGTTGCTCCGTCTTTTCTTTATAGGTCGCAATTCGGTCGAGCATGGTTTCCAGCGCACCAGATTGTTCACCAGATTCAACTAAGTTGCAAAATAGGTCGTCAAAGTATTTAGGCTTTTTACGCAACGCATTGGCAAAACCGCCGCCAGCAGCAACATCCTCTTTAATATCCTTGATTAAGTCTCTCAAGCCCGTGTTGTCGGTACCACCGGCAACAATATCAAAGCTCTGAACAAGTGGAACACCGGCCTTCATCATAGTAGCCATTTGCCGGGTAAATAAGGCAATGTCCATGGGAGTAACTTTTTTCTTGCCTCCGCCGAACAGGGGTTTGGGCTTTTTGCGTATGGTTTTGGTCCTAACGCCCTGTTTTATAAGCTGAGCTTTGGCCAAGGAGGAGCTCGCGCTTTTGATTTCGCCCTCAACCTTATTACCTTTTTTGTCTACCCCCTTATAGGTGAAGACTTCGACTGATGCTGCCATTGGAATTAATCCTTAGTCACTCTGTTTGCTTCTTCTAGGCTGGTAATGCCCGTTGCGACCTTACGCAAAGCGGAAGTGCGGAGGTTATTAAACCCTTCTTTTCTAGCCGCGTCTGCGATCTGAATAGCGTTTCCGCCTTCCATAATTATTCTTGAAATTGAGTCTGTGATTTTTACCACTTCGTAAACCCCGACCCGCCCTTTGTAGCCATTGTTACACTGGTTGCAGCCCACAGGGTGAAATATGGTGAAATCTTCCTTCTCTATCCCAATTCCTTCGTAAAAGCCTTCCTCTTTGAGAACCTGATCCGGTATGTCATCTGCAGGTTTCTTACAGTTACTGCACAGCCTTCTTGCTAGACGTTGAGCAATAATCAGGCTTACTGTCGTTGCGACGTTAAAAGCCGGTACGCCCATGTTAAGCAAGCGGGTGAGGGTTTCGGGAGCACTATTAGTATGAAGGGTCGATAATACCAAGTGACCGGTTTGTGCCGCCTTAATGCCAATCTCGGCTGTTTCAAGGTCACGGATCTCCCCAACCATGACGATGTCGGGGTCTTGTCGCAGAAATGATCGTAAAGCCTCTGCAAAGGTGAGCCCTACCTTGGTATTTACGTTAACCTGGTTGATTCCTTCGAGGTTGATTTCTACGGGGTCTTCCGCAGTGGATATATTCCGTTCTGGCGTGTTGAGTATGTTTAAACCTGTGTACAAAGAGACTGTCTTACCTGAGCCTGTCGGCCCGGTTACCAAAATCATGCCTTGGGGCTGGGCCAGCGCATCCATATAAAGCTTTTTCTGCTCATCTTCGTAGCCTAGGGCATCAATACCCAGCTTGGCACTGGATGGGTCGAGAATACGCAGTACAATTTTTTCGCCAAAAAGTGTTGGTAGGCTGTTTACTCGAAAGTCGATTGCCCGGGTTTTGGATATTTTCATCTTAATACGACCGTCCTGGGGGACGCGTCTCTCTGAAATATCCATTTGTGACATTACTTTGAGGCGGGCGGCAAGTCTGCCTGCAAGGTTTTGTGGCGGTTTGGCGACTTCGTTCAATATGCCGTCTGTGCGCAGTCTTACGCGATAGGATTTTTCGTAAGGTTCAAAGTGAATATCCGAAGCACCGGTTTTTATCGCGTCGAGTAATACTTTGTTTACAAAGCGAACGATGGGAGCTTCATCGGCTTCCGATGATTCATCTGATGGTGAGGCATCCTCGTCAACTGCTTGAATATCGAGGTCGTCCAGAGAATCTTCGTCCAGATTTCCTAACGCATCGCCAATGCTTTCCTCTTCTGCTTTCAGATAAGCTTCAATAGCAGTTTGCAATTTATCCGCTTCAACCAACAGCCCTTCGGTTGCCAAGCCTGTATTGAACTTGATCTCATCTAATGCATGAAGGTTAGTGGGGTCGGAAACAGCAACAAAAAGTCGGTTACCTCTTTTGAAAAGAGGGAATGCGTAGTGTTTATGGACAAGTTTAGGGTCAATTAATCCTTTGGGAGTAATGTCTTTTGCCAGGGCGGACAGATCTATGAGAGGAGTACCAAACTCGTCCGCAGCAGCATTGGCAATGTCCAACGGGCTGATTGAGCTATTTTCAACAAGAAAAACAGGAAGTGGCGTTTTTTGTTTTTCCGCCTGGGATATGGCTTGATGGGCTGTATCCTCATCAAGGAACTCGTCTCTTACTAGTCTTCGGGCTAATCCGCTAAGTACCATAGATTCCACACTTTCTACAAAAATGCTATTTCATCGCCAAGTTAACATGATTACGAAAAAAAGCTAATAACTCTATGTAATCTTTAACATTTTAGTGTGAAATGGAGATATTGTTCAGCATTATTTTTTTGTGTCTCCGTGTGCACTCGGAGTAGCTTCTGTTTCTATGAGGTTATTCTCTGTTTTGAAGTAAACGAACCTCTGTGTTTTTGGTGAAAAGCAGATCCGGCCTGTGTTGTAAACGGTTTCGATGTCGTAAAGGTAGCAGCTATGGTTGTTATCAAAGACTCCTTCGGAGTTTTTTTCTATATCCGTAGCTTTTATAACCTTATAGCGGGTTATATCCCTTTCCAGCGGTGTTCCTCCCAATAGTGACTTTACGTGTTCCATTAGGAATGTGTCAGTATCTGTTGAAGTCTCAACATAAAACAGTTTTGTGGTTAGGGTTGTAAGATCCTTTACTTTTTCTTGTGAGATACCTTGGTCGAGGTAGTCTTGTTTTTTAAATGTATAGAAGGTGTCAAAGACCAATACGGCCGCTATAGGCCTGGACTGGTGGACCACATGTACCCCATAGGCTAAGCAGGATAGTTGAATCACAAGTATGATAAACAGGTCTCTAATCAGCTCTTTTTGAGGTTTGCGAGTGTTATAGACAATCAATGTAATTGCAGGGCCTAGAACTATGTCTACGGCAGCGATAATTTTGATTCCTTCCCAGCCGCCTGAGGCCTGAAACAATGCGCCAGGGAACCAAAAAATATACATGGTGCTAAATATGACAAGAAAAAAAAACAGGCTAAGAAATAGATGATAAGAAAAGGCTAAATAACGGGTTTTCGGCAGTACCATAGGTCTCTCAAGGTATATATTTTTTCTTTTGTCTAAGATTTTAGTAAAAAAAAAGCCCCATTTGGGGCTTTTCTTTGAAAAATGACAGTTAAATAATGATTAACGACATTCAGATGGAGCAAATTGAGCTGGAAGAGTACCAAGACCTACGTTAGCGAAACCTCTGGCTGTGCTGGTTGAAACAGAGTTTGTTGTTGATGAACAAGCCCAGTCGATGCTGCCTTGCGCAGGAGGAGTAGCTGCAAAGTTATCGCCTAATCGCACTTTTGCCACACCAGTATCAATATAAGGAGCAAGCAAGATTGTTGGTGCAGTCACGCCCACGTTACCCAGGTTTGCTTCATTAAAGGTAACTGTAATTTCTCCCAAGGCTGTACCGGCTGCAGCGCCAATTTGAACGCTGGCAACATATTTACTTCGGGCTCCGAGGCCATTTGCTTGGGCATTGTATGCGGTAGCTGCTGCTTCAACCTCGGCTTCAGTCGCAGCGCTGTCAACAATGATGGCTTTTGCTCCGCCAGCAAGGTTAAAACCTTCCGTTACGCGTGATCGGATTTGATAGTCTTGGTAAGCCGGTAAAGCAACAGCCGCCAAAATACCAATGATCGCTACTACGATCATCAATTCAATAAGAGTAAAACCTTTTTGCATAGTTTTCATAAGAGTGCTTCTCCCAGATGGGGTTCGTTTCAGATTCGATTCTACCGAAGCACCCTTTATGCCAGTTTTTTATCTCATTGATTTTGTTGGGTTTTCGGCTTTCCTTTATCTTGGGGGCGTTTTTAGGGTGACGTTTTTCGTTAGCAGAAGACAAATCTTGTCATCAATTCTTGTCAACTAGTCTCATCGATAAATCCACCGCTCGACAGTTTTTGGTCAATGCGCCAACAGATATGTGGTCGATTGGGTACTGGGTGACATCGCGTACAGTGCTTTCGGTCATATTGCCGGATACTTCGTATTTTGTATGGCCTTTGTCGAAGTTGCGCAGTTGCTGCAACATGCTTTCGTCAAAGTTGTCGAGCATAACCACGTCCGCTTTGGCTTTCAGGGCTTCTTGCAGTTCGTCCAGGCTTTCCACTTCTACTTCCACGGTTTTTCCTGGGGCGATTTTGTGAGCGGTTTCAATAGCTTGGCTAATTCCACCACAGGCAGCGATATGGTTTTCCTTGATTAAAAACGCATCAAACAGGCCTATCCTGTGGTTATGGCAGCCACCAACGTTTACGGCATATTTCTGAGCTGTGCGCAGACCGGGCAAGGTTTTTCGCGTGTCGAGGATCTTAATAGTGGTACCTTCGACTAATTGCTGATAGTTGTGAGACTTGGTTGCAATACCGGATAGCAGTTGAAGGAAATCGAGCGCAGTTCTCTCCCCTGTGAGGAGTGAGCGTGAATTACCTTCGAGGGTAACTAGCTTGGTGTCCGCTTTAACCTGTTCACCTTCCCGAACATGCCAAACCAATGAGTTTACGCCGCCCAATTGGTCAAAAACCTCTTCAAACCAAGCCTTGCCGCACAGAATGCAGTCTTCGCGTGTAATAACCTCTGCGGTGCTTCGATGGTCTGCAGGAATAAGTTTGGCCGTAATATCACCCTCACCAATATCTTCCAGCAGTGCTGCTTTAACTGAGTTGATAATGTCTTGGCGAAGATCTGCAAGGCGTATGTTCATGGGACTCCGTGATTGTTTAACGTACATATTGAGTCAGGGTTAAGGTGTCACCTGACTGAGAAAAATCCAGGTCTTTTAACGCACTCATGCCGAGTAGGATTTCCTGGTGTTTCATGGCCGGGTTGATCGATGCTCGAACATTGTTGAGTACGATTGAGCCCAGTTCCAATTGTTCAATATTTGTCGAGTAGACTTCGACAGGACCATTCGCTGTTATCGCGATGCCCTTGGCCCCGGATTGTAATCCTAGCTTTCGCGCCAGCCTTTGAGGTACGACAACATCTGTCGCTCCAGTATCTAGCATAAACACGACATTTGTATTATTTATTTTACCAGTGGCCACATAATGATGTTGTCGGTTTCTTTCGAGCGTAACTTGTCTTTGGGTGGCCGACTCAAGGCTCTCTATACTTTGATTGGGGTTGTATTGATTCTCCTCCCATGAGCCAAAGGCAAGTGTGAGACCTATGAGAATAATGGCCCATGCAACGACAAGCATGGATTTACCAATACCTTTTCCCGGAGGTGCGTGATCGGTCATAATTGGGTGTGTATCGTTTATTGAGTAATTAAAAAAAAGTGATGCTAATCAATCGCTTATAACGTATTCGGTTATTTCGTCGTCAAAACATTAAACCCGTCACGGTTTCGCAAATTGCTTGTGATAAATTTCGATAACAGCGCAATTTGCCTAAAATGACTTTCGAGTCATTGAGTATACTCATATTAGTGGGGTTCACTATCCCGTATTTCAAATTTCCGTGAAGCGTGGTTGGGAGTCGGCAGGTGCCTAGAAGCGTAAAGTTGGATAATCGTTCAAAGGTAGTGCATTTGGAACCTGAAAATTTGAGATTTATTCGCGCTCGCCTCGCCAGATTGCCTGCGGCGGTTCATGCCGTGCACGAAAAAGGCAAGCAGAACGTTCTTAATCTGTTAAAACAGTTTTTTGATCACGCGGATGATTCTCTTTTTGAGTTGGCTGATAAAGCTCAGTCAAACCAGGAACAAAATCTCTTTTTTGATTCGATGAGAGAAGTGCGGGTACAACGCCGCAATATCGAAAAACAGTTCTCCTCGTCCATTGATGAGGCATTCGCCAATTTAGTTTCACCGTCAAACGAATCCCGTGATACACCGGATGACAATATTGCTGTCGAAGCATTGTCTTTGGTGCAAAACGATGATCTGGAAGAGATGGTTGCGGTGGACTCTTCCATTTCACGTGCGAATGCCCAGTTTGGTGAACTGATCCAACACCTTTCCCTGCGTTTGGATAGCCTTGTCCCGGTGAAGGTCTATCAAAAGAATAATCCTTTGGGGCCCGATGTATTGTGCTCCGCATTTATGGATCAGGCCAAAAAGCTGGATATCGACATCAAAGCCAAGTTGGTTTTGTTCAAATTATTTGATAAGGCCGTGGTAGCCCGTTTGGGGGACACCTATAAAGTGGTGAATCAGGTTCTGGTTGACCACAACGTTCTGCCCAATCTTTCGTCCGGAGCGACAGCTTCAACTCGCCCTGTTTCTGTTGCGTCTACCGCCTCTTCTGCTGCACCGCTTTCCTCTGATGCGGCTGGCCAAGTCTCTCCTGAAGTGCTGAACGCTCTGCGAGGAATGTTTGGCGACCAGATAATGAATCATGTTGCTCCGCAACCCGTCCAGGCGCTGGAGGGGAGTGAGCTGTTAAATCTTTTATCTTTTGCTCAACGGTTGCCCGTCTCTCCGATTGCCGCATCAGAAGGCATGAGTGTTCGAGAGCTTCTGGGTGATATTCAAAAACGTCGGGGCGTAAGCGCTTCAATTGGCAAAATGGATGACGAGGTGATCAATCTGGTCACCATGCTGTTTGATTTTATCCTGGAAGACCGCGATTTAGCGCCGCCAATGAAAGCGCTTATCACTCGCTTGCAAATTCCCATTATCAAGGTTGCCCTGGTTGATAAAACCTTCTTTACCAAAGGGGGCCATCCTGCAAGACGTTTGTTGAATGAAATGTCCAATGCGGCTGTTGGTTGGCAGGGTGATAAAGATGGTGATAACGGGCGTAAAGATCCTTTATATCGCAAAATGGACGAGATCGTTCGCAGTTTGTTAGATGACTTTGATAGTGATGTGACTATTTTCAACGAATTGCTTGCTGAATTTACCTCCTTTGTTGACAAGGAAAAGCGACGTATTGCTGTACTAGAGCGTCGTACACTGGATGCCGAAGATGGTAAAGCTAAGGCTGAAGTGGCACGGAATCTGGTTGCTGTTGAAATCGAGCTGCGAACCATTAATGAAGTTGCTATGCCGGAGGTGGTGTTAAAGCTGATTAATGAAGCCTGGAGCAACGTGATGTTTGTTACCGGCTTGAAGTATGGCTATGACTCCAAAGAGTGGAACGATACGCTGACAACACTGGAACACTTGGTTTGGAGTGTGCGTGTGCCACGTACCGACGAGCAGCGGAAGAAGCTGATCCAGCTTGTGCCTAGCCTGCTAAAACGCTTGCGAGCCGGGCTGGATACGATTTCCTACAATCCATTCGAAATGTCCACCTTGCTAAAATCCTTGGAGAATGTGCACCTTTCATGTATTCGAGGTCGAGCTCCGGAATCTAAGCCTGTCGAAGCCAAGCCAGCCATTGCTCAGTCTCAAATTGCTCCTGCGGGGGTTGAACCTGTTAAACAGCCCGGGGCTCCGGTTGAAAGTCCTATCATTGAAGAAAGTGATTCTGATGTTGTGCCTAAAGCTGAAACATCATCTAAGACGGACGATCAAATAGAGGAAATTGAGATCCACTCTGGGCCTTCTATATTCGGTGTATCCAAAACTTCCACGGGTAAATTGCAGAGTGCGCCAACTGTTAATACGCCAGTGTCCGAAGCTTCAAATGATGTGAAGCCTGCGCCTGCCGGAGAAATTGAAGAACTTCCTGAAGATGATGCACACATGAAAATGGTGGCAAATTTTAATCAGGGAGCCTGGTTTGAAATGAAAGATGGTAGTGGTGCCAACATTCGTTGCCGTCTCGCCGCCTTTATCAAGCCTACAGGCAAATACATCTTTGTAAACCGAAATGGGATGAAAGTCGCCGAAAAGTCACAAACAGAGTTGGCTATTGCATTAAAAGCGGATGCTTTGAGAGCCTTGGATAACAGTATGTTGTTTGACCGGGCCTTGGAAACGGTTGTTACCAGTCTGCGGAAAAAAACCTGATTTTCTGCCTCAGCGAAAACCTGTTCACAGCATGTTTTACCCTATATGATGCCTGATCAGCAACGAGGGTAACTATGCAGATAATGAATGGTTGGCTGAACTCTGCCCGCCACCTCCCTTCGCCAAACTATAATCAGCGCCCCGAAGGCTGTCGGGTAAGCCTTTTGTTGATTCATAATATCAGTTTGCCACCGGAACAGTTTGGTGGAGGCTATATCGAAGATTTTTTTCTCAATAAGTTGAACCCTGAAATACATCCCTACTTTCAGACTATCCATACGCTGACCGTTTCTTCTCACTGCCTTATTGACCGGTTTGGTGGGATTATTCAATTCGTTTCTTTTGATGATAGAGCATGGCATGCTGGCCGTTCTGTTTATGATGGTGTAAGTGAATGTAACGATTATTCGATTGGTGTTGAGTTGGAAGGGGCTGATAACATTCCGTATACGGAACAGCAGTACAATACGTTGGTAGAGTTAACCAAGGTGCTATTTAAGTGTTACCCAGAAATAACACCGAATCGAATTGCGGGCCATTCAGATGTTGCTCCAGGTCGAAAAACTGATCCTGGGCCAGCCTTTGACTGGCATAAATATCAAACAATGCTTGAGACCGTTTAGAGAGAAGATCATGCAGCTGTTTATTGTCATCCTCGCGATAAGTTTTCTGCAGGTTTGGGGAGCAGAGAATCCCCTACATAAGGATCAATGGTTTAAAAACTGGGTTGCTTTTGTAAAGGGTCATGAGTCTGTGCCTAAGTCCTCCACGTGGCAATTGTTCATCGTTTTGGGTGGGCCGTTGATTGCTGTGGTTATGCTTGGGGTTCTTGTGTACAACATTTCCTTCTGGTTGCTTTTACCTTTGGGAGTCGTTGTGCTCCTATACAGCTTCGGCCGCGGTGAGTTTAATGATTTGGTTCATGAGTACACATTGGCCTGCCGGCAGGATGATTGGCAGGAAGCCATAGCAAGAGCTCAGCACCTTGGCGTCACGGTTGAGGATGTGGAGCACGGTGATTGGTCCACATTGCATCAGCATTTTTTGGACGAAGCCAGTTACAGGGGCTTTGAAAGAATGTTTGCTGTGCTCTTCTGGTTTTTGGTGTTGGGGCCGGTGGGCGCCTTGATGTATCGTCTTACCCGGCTTTACCTTGATGATGACCCGCAAAATCATGAGC
Source organism: Teredinibacter sp. KSP-S5-2 (assembly GCF_032773895.1). Taxonomy (NCBI): domain Bacteria; kingdom Pseudomonadati; phylum Pseudomonadota; class Gammaproteobacteria; order Cellvibrionales; family Cellvibrionaceae; genus Teredinibacter; species Teredinibacter sp. KSP-S5-2. The sequence goes on from NZ_CP120416.1 coordinate 86,419, forward strand.
TTACCGCACGTTTACTCTGGATTATCGAATGGCCTGCGGTGAGAGTATTGGGGTTGTCCTTTGCTTTTACGGGAAACTTTGTTGGTTGTTACCGGCGTTGGCAAGAGTGCGTATTTTGTTTGCGTCGCAATACGAAATCTGTGCTGGGCTTATCTGTCTTGGGGGCATTGTCGGTGGATGATGAGTTGGAACAGACTTGTGAAGTAACGACCAAAGAATTGGGTTTATTGGTTAGGCTTTATACTCGAACGTTGTGGTTCTGGCTTGCTTTTGCTGCACTGGGTGTTTTATTAATCTAATCTTGTTTGTGAGCGCACACTCTCAGCGAGAGGGCTTAATATAAAGGGGAGATATAACTACAATTCTTTTATTTATATTTTCCTGTTGACCTCTATCTCATATAGACCTATAGTGGAGAAGCTTGATGGCTACCTGTATAAAAATACAGTTCTCCTCCTTGCGCATGGATGTGAAGTAGCACCTAACCCTTGAGACTGAAGAAGTTGTACCGTAGCCATCAAGTGCCTTTCTTTTCATTTCTGCGCCTTTATAGTTTTTAATTCCTAGTCCCTGCCATAGAGCAAAACAAAATCGTATATACTCTGGCGGCTTTTTTCAGCTTTCCTGCAAATCAACCACGACAGGGCTCGGGATGATCACGATCGCGTTATACAACTTAAAGGGTGGGGTGGGTAAAACAACATCGGCGGTCAATCTGGCCTATCTTGCTTCCGAGGCAAAACGTTCAACGGTTTTATGGGATTGGGATCCTCAGGGAGCGGCAAGTTGGTATTTAGGTGTTGATGAGCTGAACAAAAAAGCAATTAAGCTCATGAGCCGAGGTATGCCGGTGGGGAAGTTGGAGGTGGCTTCACCGTTCCCGAATCTCACGGTTGTGCCTGCTGACCTCAGTCTGAGAAAAGCCGATATGGCATTGGCTGGTGTTGATCAGGCAAGAAAGCTAATTCAGAAGATGGTATCGCCCCTGAGTGAAAGCACCTCAATTCTGGTTTTTGATTGCCCTCCGACTATTTCTCCAAGCATTGAATTTGTGTTGTCGTCCGTCGACCTGGTATTGGTGCCTCTGATTCCAAGTCCGCTTTCTCTCCGGGCTATGACCCAGGTTTCAGAGTTCTTTGAAAGCCGTAAGCGTGCGCCGAAAAGGATATACGGATTCTTTAATATGGTGGATAGCAGGCGGAAACTGCATCAGCAAACATTGGAAGGGGCAAAGTACTTTCCGGTTCCGGTAATGAATACCGTTATTCCCATGGATAGCGCCGCGGAGTTAATGGCGCAAAAAAGGGCTCCTCTGACCAGCTATGCCAGGCGAGGTCGTGCGGCAATCGCTTATCGAGCCATGTGGAAAGAAATTGGTCAGATTCTTACTTCTTAAGTTTGAGTTGGCTGCTGTTTTAACAAATTCTCAATTGGAGCTTTTAGTCGCCAAAGGATAGTTAGCCCAGGGATAACCATCAGGCTAGTGATGATAAAAAACAGGGACCAGTTGCCGTTTAACCAGTCGACCACCTGGCCGCTCGTTGCAGAGAGCGTTGTTCGACCAAAATTTCCTAACGAGGCCATAAGTGCGTACTGGGTCGCTGAAAACGAATGGTTGCACATGAGAGAAACCAAGGAGACGAACGCGACAGTTGACCATGCCTGAGCAAATCCGTCTACGACAATAGCCGCGATATACAGTGGAATACTTGGGCCGACTTCTGCGATCCAGGAAAACATCAGGTTGCTGGCCGCCATGGCAATGCCGCTCACAAAAAGCCCGCGATAAAGTCCAAACTTACCGTTAATCCACCCCCCAGTAATGGCAAAAATAATTGTCAGCCACCAAGTGAGCATTTTGGAGTAGGTTGCAATCTCTGTATTGCTGTAACCAATTTCCTTATAAAAAACGATGGACATACGTCCAAGGAATGCTTCGCCGATCTTGAAAATAAAAATAAAGCACAGCATGGAAATAGCAAATCGATAGCCGTTACGTTGGAAAAAATCGCGCAAAGGACCTGCTACTGCAGTTAAAAACCAAGCCAGAGGGGTATCAAGTCGAGAAGGGTAGTTGGATTGTGTTTGGTTTGTGAGCAGGTTTTGGCAGCGCCAAGTAGTAAGCGCGAGTAGTGTTAAGACGCAAACGATTAATATTGGTATGAATGCTGAGTGTTGCTGAATGGATTGGGGGATACCGGGAGCGCCTGCAAGACTCCATATCACAACCACAAAAGGCAGAGAAGCGAGAGTTAAAAGAAGATATTTATGCCTGGCATGTGTGCTTAGTACCGACGTTTTGAATTCATCAAATATTTTTCCCTGCTCTTGGGTGCCGGTAAAACGGACTACCGGTAAAAAAATTGTCAGTGAAAATAACAGAGCCACTATGCCTGCCATGGCAATATAAAGTTGAGGCCAGGACCAATTTTGATCGGAAAGAAACAGAGGTAAAAAGCCTAGCCCTGCATAGCCGCTCCACCAACCCGCTGTGGCCGCTCCGGCAGCGGCGGAAATCAATTGGGGTTCAGATCGGTCGAAGCTGTCGACTCGATAAGCATCAACAGCTATATCTTGAGTGGCTGAGGCGGTTGCGACAAATAATCCAATGAGTACCAATGACTTGGCGTTTATCTCCGGCGAGTGCATGCTCATGAGTATGCAGCCAATCGCTATGGCAAGCTGGCAAATCGCAACCCAAACTCGTCTGGAATCCAGTTGGATGCCGATTTTTGAAACAAAAGCCGTCATACGAGTAAAGCCAATACGGTCGACTAATGGAGACCAGAGGAAGTTGATTGCGTATACCGAAAAAATAAGTGCCGCATAGCCGATATCTGCTCGGCTGAGTCCTGCTTCTTTTAACCAGAGTGTAAGGGCTGATCCAATAATTACCCAGGGAAAACCGCTGGAAATTCCGAGAAGAAATACAGCGATTACTCGCCGATTTGTGTAGTAGTTCAACGACTAAGAGCCTCTAATTGGCGAAAAAGTTAGCCAGTTTTGACGTATTTTTAGCTACAATATATCACTAGATTTAAATTTATGAGAATGAATATCCATTTCCCAGATAACTTTGCCAGTATAGGGCATTGAGTGTGATTTGCATTTTCTGTGTTTTCCTTTTCCGGAGTAGTAAATGAAAAAACTGTTCGCAGTGGTTTTTGCGATCGTATTATCGTTTTTTGTCCAACCTGCATATTCTGGCATTCTAATTCTCAACAATGGTGATCAATTACGTGGCGAGTTGAAAGCAATTTTGCCAAAGACTCTTATATGGGTTTCGGAGTTGGTCGGTGAGGTTGAGATTTCTAAAGGCTTTGTTTATTCCATTGAGACCGGTTCCCAGCTGAAATTACGCGGAGAGCCCAAAGCGTGTTTGCTGGAAAGCATTAACGGGACAAGTACCTACTTTAACTGTTCTGGTCGGATTAAAGCGGTTCCGCTTTTGACATTGAAAGAGGTTGTGCTCTATGAAAACTATGAAGAAACCACAGGCTTCTATTCTGGTAAGGTATCGGTAGTCGGGGCGCAAACCACCGGAAATAAAGAGCGGCAGGATTGGCTGGCAAGTGCAGCGATTGTTCACCGCTATACGGATTATCGTCATGAATACCGTATTAAATATGTTGGCGAGGCGGTGGATGGTGAACCGCTTGATGAAGAGTATGAAGCCTTATACGGCTTTGATTGGTTTTTTACCCCGCAAACATACTGGTATCTGGATATCGCTGCCTCTTCGGACGACGCAAAAGACGTGCAGGAAAAATACACATTTGGTTCCGGTTTGGGTTATCAGTTTTGGGAATCCGAAAAAACCGCATTCTCGGTAAAGACCGGTGGCGTGTACATCAATGAAGCTTACCGATTTGAAGAGGAGGATTACGTTGAGGCGGAACTCAACGGTGAAACTCTTGACGAAAGCAGTAATGACTATGGTTCCTGGCAGCTAGCCTCAGATTTTCGTTACCTGGTATTTGGTAAGCTGTCTTTGTTTAATCACAGTAAAGTCCGGCGGTCTTTTAACCGGCCAGATGAGGGGGAACCCACTGACTGGGAAGTTGAGTCCGATACCGGGCTGAGCATCCCCATCGCTAAGGGGGTGACTGCGGATGTTAGCTGGGAATATGACTACGATAACTCACCACAGGATGCGAACAGTAAGGAAGACACGCGGTTGCGCTTTGGTTTAGGCTACCTGTGGTGATAATTAACCAAGCAAAGCTAGGTGATTGATTTGCGCGTACTTTTTGTTTTATTTGTTATTTTACCCATACTTGAAATCTGGGTGCTTATTCGAGTGGGCGGGTTCATTGGTGCTGTGCCTACCATTGCCCTTGTAGTGCTTACCGCGGCAATTGGTGCTGCTTTACTGCGTCAGCAGGGGTTGGCGACGGTATCTCAGGCGCAGTTAAAAATGCAGCAGGGTAATATTCCGCTGGAAGAGATAGTGGCAGGCATATTCTTGGCTGTTGGTGGTGCATTGCTACTCACTCCTGGCTTTATCACCGATGTGATCGGTTTTAGTTGCTTGATTCCCGGCCTTAGGAAGGTTTTGCTTGGTTGGGTGATGAAGCATCTGATTGCAAATGGTTCTGTCCAATTTCGTCATACTCATACCTCAAGCCAAAAAAGTGCTCCAGGGAGTACTATCGAAGGTGAGTTCCGCCGGGAAGACTGATTTTCGGCGACTTTTCCTCCTCATTTCTGAAGAAAAAACCAAAATAAGCGAATTTTCTTCTTCTTAACTGTTGAAATACCAAATTCTGTACCCATTTTCGGTTCACAAGCTGTTATAGATGGTTGTTACAGGTGTTTGCCTAAGAGTTAGGCAGATATCTAACTTTTATCAAACTGCTCTCAATAGAGCACTCATATTAAGTGTTGATACGCTAATTGGAGATATAGTCGATGAAAATTCGTCCTTTACATGATCGTGTTGTAGTTCGCCGCAAAGAAGAGGAAGAAAAAACCGCTGGTGGCATTGTTCTACCTGGATCTGCTAAAGAGAAGCCTAATCAAGGTGTGGTAGTCGCTGTAGGCAATGGCCGAGTTTTAGACAGCGGTGAAACTCGCCCTGTTGATGTAAAAGAGGGTGACCTTGTCGTTTTTGGTAAGTATGCAGGTAGCGACACTATCGAAGTTGATGGTGAAGAGCTGGTAATCCTGAGCGAAAGCGATATCAAAGCAGTTATTGAATAAGCTGTTGACTGATTAGACATACAAACACAAAGAATTTTCTGAATTTACATATAAAGGTTTAAGGAATTAAAAATGGCTAAAGACGTTTTATTCGGTGATGACGCTCGTCAAAGAATGCTTGCGGGTGTAAACATTTTGGCTGACGCGGTAAAAACTACCTTGGGCCCTAAAGGTCGTAATGTTGTTTTGGACAAATCTTTCGGTGCACCAACCGTGACTAAAGACGGTGTGTCTGTAGCGAAAGAAATCGAGCTTGAAGACAAGTTCGAAAACATGGGCGCGCAAATGGTCAAAGAAGTTGCTTCCAAAGCTTCTGATGACGCTGGTGACGGTACAACAACTGCAACGGTTTTGGCTCAAGCAATTGTAAACGAAGGCTTGAAGTCTGTTGCTGCGGGTATGAATCCTATGGACCTTAAGCGCGGTATCGACAAAGCGGTTATCGCGGCTGTTGAATACGTGAAAGGTCTTGCTTCTCCTTGTGAAGACAGCAAAGCAATTGCCCAGGTTGGCACTATCTCCGCAAACTCTGACACGTCTATTGGCGAAATCATTGCCAATGCAATGGAAAAAGTGGGTAAAGAAGGCGTGATTACTGTTGAAGAAGGCAGTGGTCTTGAGAACGAGTTGGACGTGGTTGAAGGTATGCAATTCGATCGTGGTTACCTTTCTCCATACTTCATTACCAATCAGGACAATATGAGCGTTGAGCACGAAAGCCCATATATCCTGTTGGTAGACAAGAAAATCTCTAACATTCGTGAGCTTCTTCCTGTTTTGGAAGCCGTTGCTAAAGCGGGCAAGCCACTTGTTATCGTTGCTGAAGATGTAGAAGGTGAAGCACTTGCTACGCTAGTTGTGAACAACATGCGCGGTATTGTGAAAGTTGCTGCATGTAAGGCCCCTGGTTTCGGTGATCGTCGTAAAGCCATGTTGCAAGATATTGCTATCTTGACTGGTGCGACGGTTATTTCTGAAGAGGTTGGTTTGGATCTTGAGAGCGCAACACTTGAGCACCTTGGTCAAGCTAAGCGTTTCACAATGTCTAAAGAAAACAGTGTGATCGTTGACGGTGCTGGTCAGGCTTCTGACATCGAAGCGCGTGTAAACCAAATCCGTGCGCAAATCGAAGAAACCACTTCAGACTACGATCGTGAAAAACTTCAAGAGCGTGTTGCCAAACTTGCTGGTGGTGTTGCTGTAATTAAAGTGGGCGCTGCAACTGAAGTTGAAATGAAAGAGAAAAAAGCTCGTGTTGAAGACGCGCTTCATGCAACTCGTGCAGCTGTTGAAGAAGGTGTTGTGCCTGGTGGTGGTGTTGCTTTGGTTCGTGCAGGTGTTGCACTTGCTGAGCTTGAAGGTGACAACGAAGACCAGACTCACGGTATTAAAGCTGCGTTGCGCGCAATGCAAATGCCTCTTCGTCAAATCGTTGCAAACGCTGGTGACGAACCTTCTGTTGTACTTGAAAACATCAAGGCTAAAGACGGTAACTACGGTTACAACGCTGGAACTGGTGTATACGGCGATATGATCGAAATGGGTATCCTTGATCCAGCCAAAGTAACTCGTACAGCACTGCAGGCTGCCGGCTCTATTGCTGGTTTGATGATCACTACTGAAGCGATGGTTGCTGACAAGCCTAGTGATAAGTCTGGCCCAGATATGAGTGCTATGGGCGGCATGGGTGGTATGGGCGGCATGATGTAAGCTTCGCTCATAAAGTGATAACAATAGCGGCCCATAATAGTGGGCCGTTTTTTTATGAAGGGTGTATAACCCCAAAAATATAAGGGTATGTAGCAGTATGGCTACGTATTACTACCCGCCAACACAAAACAAATAGGAACATACGTTATGGCTATCGAACTTCCTGCTCTACCTTATGCAAAAGATGCGCTTGCTCCTCATATCTCAGAAGAAACGCTTGAGTTCCATTACGGCAAGCATCACCAAACTTACGTGGATAAGTTGAATGGTTTGATTCCTGGCACTGAGTTTGAAGGCAAGTCTCTTGAAGATATCGTTAAATCATCTGAAGGCGGTGTGTTTAACAATGCGGCACAAATTTGGAACCATTCATTTTACTGGAACTGTCTAAGTCCAAATGGTGGTGGTGAAGCTGCTGGCGCTATTGCCGATGCGATCAATGCAGAATTTGGTTCATTTGAGAAATTTAAAGAAGAGTTCACAAATTCAGCGATTAACAACTTTGGCTCAAGCTGGACCTGGTTAGTTAAGAAAGCTGACGGTAGCGTGGCAATTATTAATACATCCAACGCTGCAACTCCTTTGACTGATGATGGTCTCACTCCTGTGTTGACCGTCGACCTTTGGGAGCACGCGTACTACATTGACTACCGTAATGCGCGTCCTAAGTATATGGAAGCCTTCTGGAACTTGGTGAACTGGGACTTCGTAAACGAGTGTTTCGCCTAACTTAGATCTGGGTCTATTGTAATGGCTCAGTAACCTAAGTAGAGTAACGGCCGATTTTGTGGGGGATTAACCTGCAGTTGGCCGTTTTCGTTTTCGGAGGGGTGATTTTTTGCACGGACGGTTGTATTTGTAGATGGAAAAATACATAAATATGAATATATTTCGTTTATCTCTTTTAATATGCTGTGTTTCTTTATCGAGCGGTTGCTCGGTACTATCTCTGCCCGACTCTATTAGCCGGGGCATACTAAACAACGATGATTTACAAATGGTGGGCGAGGGGTTGCCGACTTACTTGTTGATTGTTGATGGACTGTTGGAAAATTACCCGGATGACAAGTCCATATTGGTTACCGCTTCTGCACTGAATGGTGCTTATGCGGGAGTTTTTGTCGATGACCTGGAGCGGAAACAAAAACTAACAGACAAATCGCTTGGTCTTGCTCAAAATGCGCTATGCGTGCATAACAAAAAGGCCTGCAATATCCGAAAGATGCCTTTTGAAACCTATAAAAGCTTATTGGCTTCTATGGATAGAAAAAAGGATCTGGCGCCTTTATACAGCCTTGGTTCAGCTTGGGCTGCGTATATTCAGCTTAACAGCAGTGATTGGAATGCCATTGCTGAATTAACAAAAGTTCAGGCGCTGATGCAGCATATTGTTACGTTGAATCCTGAGTTCGAGAATGGCATGCCCTGGTTATATTTGGGCGTGCTAAATAGTTTATTGCCTCAGAGCTTGGGGGGTAAACCGGAAGTCGCCAAACAGCACTTTGAAAAAGCGATTACCGTCTCAGATGGAAAAAATCTGATTATTAAGGTTTATTTCGCTCAACAATATGCACGGCTTACCTTTGATCAGCAATTGCATGATCAACTATTACAGGATGTGCTCGCGGCTGACCCACATCAAGAGTTGCTTACTCTGCAAAATGTCTACGCTCAATCTTTGGCGAAGACGTTATTGGAGGAATCTCAAGAGTATTTTGAGTAACAGCTCACCATAGAATTGGATAGGTATTTTGAAAATGAATTTGGTAAACCTGATCAAAAAAACATCCGTGATTGCAATCGCCTTAATCGGTTTTGTGGCAATAACTGCGAATGCGAAAGTGTATAAAATATCCACACTATTGCCCGATGGCACTTATTCGGTAACACAGCTCAAAGCTGCTTCAAAAGCCATTGCCGAACGTACAGAGGGACGGGTAAAAATTAAGATATATCCTGGCGGTGTGATGGGTGACGATAAGACGGTAATGAGTAAAATCCGTATTGGTCAGTTACACGGTTTTCAAGCCAATGGTGGTGCGCTAGCGCCTTTCTATAAAGATGCACAGGTGTACAACACTCCACTCGCGTTTAACAACTTTGATGATGTTGACAAGGTCCGCAAAAAGCTGGATGCCAATATTGTTAAAGGTTATGAAGACAACGGCTGGAAAACCTTTGGCGTAATCGAAAGTGGTTTTGCTTATGTGATGTCCAGCAAAAAAATTCTTTCCATTGAGGATTTGAAATCTTCTAAATTGTGGCTTCCCGCAAATGACCCTATCTCTGAAAAAATCTCGAATGCCTACGGTGTTTCAGCCATATTCCTGGGGATTGGTGATGTGTTAACGGCGTTGCAAACCGGAGCGGTTGATACCATTATTGCGCCGCCTGTTGCGGCATTAACCTTACAGTGGTTTACCAAGGTCAACACCGTTACGGATATGCCATTTATGTACACTTATTCGGCTATCGCTTTGTCAGCGAAACACTTTAAGAAAATGAGCCCGGCTGATCAGGCAATTGTGGAAGAAGAGCTAGGCAAAGTCAGTACTGCAATTGATGGACAAAACCGAAAGGACAACCTGAGCGCGTTTACTGCGTTGCAATCTCAGGGCTTGGAAATGTTAAAGCTTTCCGTTGACGAAAAAGCGTCAATCAAAGCGACATCTGACAAAGCTATTAATGTATTGATCAAAGACGGCGAATTTTCTCAGTCAGCCTACGATCAATTTATCAAAGTCCTAGAGACTCCCTAAAAAATAAAATAGTGTGTAATGTCTTTTTTTAAAAAAATCGGGAATGGCTTCCATCAGGTTGAAATTGGCCTGTTGGTGGTGATTCCCATCGTTGCAGTTGTTCTCTCCGTTCTTCAAATATTTTTGAGGAATTTCTTTGAATCCAGTCTTCCATGGATTGACCCTATCGTCCGAATTACGGTGTTATGGATCGGTTTGTTAGGCGCAATGATTGCAACACGGCACTACGAACACATCTGTATCGATATCAGTTCCCACTATCTGAGTAAGCCACTATTAAGTATTGTTTATCGAGTTATTGCATTGTTTTCCAGTGCAATATGTGGCCTGATGGCCTATCACAGTATTCGATACGTAATCGAAGAACGCGCTTATGAAAGCACGATGTATGCAGATATTCCGTCCTGGCCATTTCAAGCCATTATCCCAATTGCTTTTGCCGTTATGTGTTTACGTTTTTTTATTCAGGTTTTTAAAGTACCGACTTTACGACTGGAAGGAGAACGATAAGCATGGGCTCATTACTTTCCGGTTTGCTCGTTATTGCGGCGCTTATCGGCGTACCAATTTTTATAGTCATTCTTGCAGCGGCAGCTCTGGGGTTTTCGTTCGCTGAAATTGATTTGATGGTATTGCCCATCGAGTTGTACCGTATTACTGAGTCACAGGTGTTGATGGCTTTGCCAATGTTTGCATTGGCCGGTTTTTTATTAAGTGAAAGTAAAACCGCAGATCGATTAGTTCGTTTGTCTCAGGCTGCTCTGGGCTGGATGCCGGGCGGGATGATTATTATCGCGCTACTGACCTGCGCATTTTTTACCATGTTAACGGGTGGTTCCGGTGTCACCATTGTTGCATTAGGTGCTTTGCTTCATCCTTCATTGTTAAAGTCTGGTTACAAAGATAAGTTCAGTATTGGTCTCATCACCACTTCTGGAAGCTTGGGTTTGCTATTACCGCCAGCGATTCCATTGATTTTATACGGCATTATTGCGCAACAAATGGATATTGCCGATGTGTCCATTTCTGACTTGTTTGTTGCTGGCCTTGTGCCTGCCTTTCTGATGATCCTTGCTTTATATGGCTATGGGTTGTGGGCTAATCGAGATGTCAAAATCCCTTTGGTTAAATTTGATCGGAAAGAATTTTTCTCTGCTCTGAATGATGCTAAATGGGAGCTTGCTATCCCGGTTGTGATTCTCGGTGGGGTCTTCAGTGGTGTTCTGGTCATTTCCGATGCGGCTGCAGTAACCGCCTTGTATGTGCTGATTATTGAAGTGTTTGTGTATCGCGAAGTATCTATTTCACGGCTGCCGAAGGTGATGAAAGAAACCATGGTCATGGTCGGCGGGATTATTTTGATTCTCGGCGTGGCAATGGCATTCACAAACTTTTTGGTTGATGCTCAGGTTCCCGAAACCTTATTCGACTTTATTCAGAAACACATCGAGAACAAATATACATTTCTCATACTATTAAATATTGTGCTTTTGCTGTTGGGCGCATTACTCGATATTTTTGCGGCGCTGGTAATTATGGTGCCGCTGATCTTGCCGGTAGCGATGAGTTACGGAATTGACCCGGTTCATCTGGGAATTATTTTTGTGGCCAACATGCAAATTGGTTACTTTACGCCTCCTGTTGGTATGAATCTGTTTATTGCCAGCTATCGGTTCAAGCGTTCAATTCACGAACTATACATCGCGACTCTGCCGTTTATGGCTGTGTTGCTCATGGTGCTTTTTGCCATCACTTATATTCCGACCCTGTCGCTATTTCTCATAGGTAAATAGCGGCCAGAACGTCTGGTGAAAAATGTTAAATGGAATTTTGCTCTGGCGAACAATCGCTGGTATAAAGTCCAAAACCTGCTGACCGGGTGAGCTATTCGTTTCTCCGGTTTATAGCAGTTCCATTAAGTGTTAACAGGCCAATATTAAGATGGAAAGACGCGAACCGACCATATCCACGCTCAAACCGGATGCCGAAGATGCACAACGCCACCAGTCAAAAGGGGCTGCTCCTCGCACAGGAGGTGGCAAGCCTGCACCTGCGGCGTCCCGCCCTCAACCTACCTATGCACAACGTCCGGTAAAAGTACGTACTTCGCCTCTTGTGCCTGTGGCTTTTTTGTTAGCGATTACCGGGCTTGGGTTAGCGGGCTTTGCTTATTGGCAGCTTATGCAGGCCCAGAGCAGTTTGATGTCGGCAGAGCAGCGTATTGCCGATTTGGAGAAAAAGCTGGAGCTGACTGACGATGAATCTTCGGCTTCGCTCACAGCCGTACAGGCTAAGCTCAAGTGGGCGGATTCGGAGATACGTAAGTTATGGGGGGTTTCCTATGACAAAAATCGTAAAGCCATTGCGGAAAACACAGAAATACTTAAGTCGGTTAAAAAACAGGCTGCTTCGCTGGACGGCAAGGTAAAGGACGCTGTGAAGAAGGCGACCGCGGGTGTCGATGGTATGCAGTCCCGGCTTGAATCAGTGGCCAACCGCAGTCAACAGCAGCAAACTCAAATGCAAATGCTTACCGATCGTTTAACCCAGCTGGAGGATTTGGAGTCAGGCCTGGAGAAGCGAATTGCTGAAAATGAGCAGGCGATTAAAGCCATTGATTCCTTCCGACGCTCGGTAAATCGGCAGATTTTGGAATTGCAAAGCCCCGGCGGCACACCTTAGCTAAACTCTTTCGGTATACCTCGTTTGTTTCAGCTTAATCAAATTTTCTTTCGTCGAGGGGTGTAGAATACCCCTCGTTTTTAATCATATAACTGGGGCTAGTTATGACTACAATTGTCCGTCAGCAGGACTTAATCGACAGCGTTGCCGACGCTCTGCAGTTTATTTCTTATTACCATCCAAAAGATTTCATCCAGGCGGTACACGAAGCCTATCTGAAAGAGGCCAACCCGGCGGCTAAAGACGCCATGGCTCAAATCTTGATCAACTCTAGAATGTGTGCCGAAGGTAAGCGTCCAATCTGTCAGGACACCGGTATTGTGACGGCTTTTGTCAATATTGGTATGGATGTCAAAGTCGAAGGTGATATGAGCCTGGACGATATGATTAACGAAGGCGTTCGTCGTGCCTATAACCACCCAGACAATGTGCTTCGTGCATCAATTTTGGCTGACCCTGACGGAGCACGTAAAAATACTGGCGACAACACGCCCGCAGTTATTCACTACAAAGTTGTACCTGGCAATAAAATTGATATTCATGTCGCGGCAAAAGGTGGCGGCTCTGAAGCGAAGTCCAAATTTGCCATGCTTAACCCTTCCGACAACGTTGTTGAGTGGGTTCTTAACATGGTTCCGCAAATGGGTGCGGGTTGGTGTCCTCCTGGTATGCTGGGTATTGGTATTGGCGGTACAGCTGAAAAGGCGATGTTGCTCGCCAAAGAAGCCTTGTTGGATCCAATTGATATCCATGAGTTACGCGAAAAAGGTGCTGAGAACCGTGCGGAAGAACTGCGCCTGGAACTGATGGAAAAAGTGAACGCTTTGGGTATTGGTGCTCAGGGGCTTGGTGGTTTGACCACCGTGTTGGATGTGAAAATCAAAGACTATCCAACCCATGCGGCAAATAAGGCAATCGCAATTATCCCTAACTGTGCAGCAACGCGACATGCGCACTTTACTCTCGATGGTTCTGGCCCAGCGTTGCAAACGCCGCCAAACCTGGACGATTGGCCCGAAGTTACGCGCGAAGCCAGTGATTCTGTTAAACGTATCAACCTGGACACCATTACCAAAGATGAGTTGGTGGACTTAAAGCCGGGGGATACCGTATTACTTTCCGGTAAGTTATTGACTGGCCGGGATGCAGCTCACAAACGTTTGGTGGATATGATTGAAAAGGGTGAAGAGCTGCCCGTCGACTTTACCAATCGCTTTATCTACTACGTTGGTCCAGTTGACCCTGTTCGTGACGAAGTGGTTGGCCCTGCCGGCCCGACTACCGCAACCAGAATGGATAAGTTTACCCGCACTGTGCTGGAGAAAACCGGACTCATTGGTATGGTCGGTAAATCCGAGCGTGGCCCGGCTGCAATCGAAGCCATTAAAGACAATAAAGCCGTTTATCTCATGGCTGTTGGTGGTGCTGCTTATCTGGTTTCCAAAGCGATTGTGGGTTCGAAAACCCTGGCGTTCGCAGATTTGGGAATGGAAGCGATCTACGAGTTTGAAGTAAAAGATATGCCTGTGACTGTCGCCGTGGATACCACTGGTGAGTCTGTTCACCAGACTGGTCCAAAAGTCTGGGCAGAAAAAATTCGTACCCAAAATATCGAAGGTTAAGTTGGCCTTAACCTGCTACTGTCCTATCAGAAAAGCGCCAGTTAATGCTGGCGTTTTTTTTGAGGCAAATTTTTCTGGGGGATGTAAATTGTCAGGATCCCTTCTGGATTAAATTCTTCTATTACCCCTTCCTCAGGTTACTCAATACGGGTATTTATTATCAGGTATGTTTGCTGACAAACTTTTTTGTCTCAGACCTTGTGTCATTTAATCCTTAATTTCATTTATTCCCGTTCATTGACAATCATTAAAACGCTATAACACTAAAATGCTTAAAAAAGCCGTGAAAGTATATGCCGGGCTATAAGTGATTTACGTGTTTTTAACATTGCCATTTTTGTTTAATTTTTGGCGTCAAAATTATCTGTATTCGCATAATCTTCTTGAGCCATGAATCACGTACTTCTACGCTGATAATTAACGGGTAGATAAATAAGGCTGTTGAGGTATGGAGCTGGATAAAGATAGCAGTAAGGATCTAATGGATGCCTTCTGGGATTTGCGGGACGAGATCGAACATACACTTTTAGTCTTGGTTAAAGAGCCCTGTCAGGAAGGGATTAACAGGTTGTTTCGTGCCATCCATAATATCAAGGGCAATGCCAGCATGTTGGGCTTGACCCGTATTGTCGACTTCACCCATGAAATTGAAGAAGTTGCTGGCGGTTTGCGACAAGGCAAATATGCGCTTACCGATGCGGTATGTGAAACTATGTTGTTGGCTCTGGATAGATTACATGATCTTCATCAGCAGGAATTGTATGGCAAGAAATTTGATTACCTGCGCATAGATGAATTGAAAATTCTCTTCCAAAAAATGGCTGTTGCTAAAAGCCATGAAGTCAATGATATTGCTTTGCAAGCGTTGAACGTAATGGGGGCGGGAATTGCACAAATCGACGGTGGCTACTTGCCTGTTCCAGAAAGTTACCACCCTTTTTCAATCGAATCGTTGCCCGAAGAACAGCAGGAAGAGAAAAAATTACATGATCTTTTTTTCTTCCAGGAACTTGCTCTGCAATTGGATTTGAAAATCGAAGGTTGGGAAGGGCGAAGTATTCAGATGTTTGACTGGGCAATGAAAATGAATTTATTGTCTGGCAATTTAGTCGATGCAGAGCAACTCGCGGCGGCAACCTATGTACATGATTTGGGTTTGGCGTTATTACCTCGGAAGTATTGGGAGGGGAAACTCGATTTTAGTCCACACGAGCTAGAGTTTGTCAAAAACCATCCCGACTGGGGGTATAACCTCTTGGTTCGAATTCCGGGATGGGAAGAGGCTGCAACAATGGTGCATCATCATCGTGAGTGTGTTGATGGCAGTGGTTATCCAAACGGTTTGAAGGGCAACGAAATTCATCCTGGAGCCAAGATCCTTGCCATCCTCGATGCATTTTTTCTTTTAACGAAAGGGCGTGTCGATAGCAGTGCCAGACATTCTACCGTGCGAGCGGTATCTACCATTAACGCCCGAGTTGATACGCAATTTGAAGGGATGTGGGTGCAGTGCTTTAATCATATGATCCGTAAAGAGTTACAGTACGGCAATGTGTAGCTGTTAATAAGCGAGGAAGACAATTATGGCATCATTAAAAAATCAGTCTTGCGAAGCATGTCGTATTGATGCTCCCAAACTCACGGCAGAGGAATTGGGAGAATTAAAAAACGAAATTGCTGATTGGCAGATTATTGAAGTTGAGGGTGTGCCACAACTGCGACGCGTTTTTACCTTTTCGGATTTTAAGCAAGCAATGGAATTTACCCATCGTGTGGCGGAGTTAGCTGAAGATGCGGGGCACCACCCGGCTATTCTCGTTGAATGGGGAAAAACTGAGGTGAGATGGTGGACCCACAAGATAAAAGGATTGCATAAGAATGATGCGATAATGGCCGCTAAAACCGACGACCTGTATACGGTTTAGGCTAAACTTAGGGTATAGATATTCGGGGTTAATTCCCCCCGTATATAAGGAATGTATATGCCCGTAATAACAATAAAATCTTTGCCTTTTGATGGTGAAGTCGATATCCCTTATGTTTTAAGCCACATTACTGAATCTTTGTCTTTATCTACACAGGTTGATGCTGAGCACATTCATGTCAGCTGGGAGTTTTTTTTGCCAGGGCATTATGCCAAGGGTGGAAAAACGCCGCTAATACAACCGTTGAGCAACCACCCTGTCATGATTGAAATATTGATTCCTGACTTTCATCGGAAAAATGTGATTGACACAATGATGGAATCTTTAGCAGACAGTATTGCTTTGCACACTGATGTTGCCCGCAATAATATTCTTATTACGCAAAAACTGGTCAGCTCAGGTCGGGTTTTTGATAACGACGAAGTGGTCCAGTGGTAACGTGTTGGTTTGAGTTTTTATAGTAAGACTTCCAGGCGTTCCTGCTTTAATTTCGTGGTAATGTATTCATGTGCTTGCTGAATGGCTTTCAGACAGTTTTTTAATTGTTGTTGCTCGATAGGTGAGAGTGTCGCGAGCGAGATGATGTCTGAATTGTTGTACTCGCCAAGTTGATTACGCCAGCGCAAGCGATTTAAAAAACGCCACATTTCTGCGAGACTTTCCCGGTCGAGATCAATAAATAAAGACGCCTTATTTTGCAATAGTAAGCGTTCAGTTGTCGATTGACCGCTGCAATGATTCTCAAGTGAAATAACTCTGGCAATATTGTTTAGGATAGTGATGCCGCCTAATTTAATATTTATTCCGTCTTTATAATTAGGTGTTTTCTTGAGTATGAAGTTGTTAAATAACCCTAGCGGTATCTTATGCTTTCTTGTTGATTTTGCCAGTTTAGTCAGGAAGCTGAGATTGTTGATAAGCGTCGCCCTCGCTTTCTGACTTTCTGAAAATAGGGCTTCATCACCAAAAATAAAGCGTGAGTCAAGAATGGTTCTGGCAATCACTAAACCATTGCCTTTGGGTTTGGAAATCCAACTTCGGTAGAGTTCTTTTAGTGAGTTGGGTGTAAACTGAAAGGCTTTATTGCTGGCCACAACTTTCTGTGAACAATATCGAAATCCACATTGATTTAGCGATTCGCATATAAATTGGGTGAGTTTATTAAAATAATGCTCTTCTGCTTCTGAGGGTGTTCTTTCGATTAGCAAAGCATTGCTTTGTACTGAATCCAGTAGTGCTTCGTTTCTAGCGAAGGAACCAAAGGATATCCAAGCGAAACGCATTGACGGAGCGCCGTATTGCGCTGTAAAAAAGTCAAACAGTGTATGACTGACGTGATCGCTGACTTGAGATAAAAAATGGCTGGCGATATCAAAATCACCTAATTTTTTTGCATAGTGAGAGAGGTACGACGGTATCTTCTTGCAGGTTTTTATCAGGTCTTCAACGTTTCGCGCCTTGTTGATCTCGCCCATGAAATATAACAGATTGTTTTTTTGCAACCGAAACAAGTCCGTGGCGGATATGATTCCAATGGGTTTCATATCGTGTTTGCTGACTATGGGTAGATGATGAATATTTTCTTTCCCCATTAACACCAAAGCTTCCATTATGCTTTTGTGTTCACTCAGCGTTGTCGGTGACGGTGTCATAACCATGCAAACAGGGTTGTCTAAATTCAAGCGTTGAGCTAGAACTCTGGATCGTAAATCTTTGTCGGTTAAAATACCTGTGATTCTTTGCTCGTCGGTTACCAGTAGAGAGGATACGTCTTGTTCTGCCATTATGGTGGCAGCCTGAGCGATACTGATATTCTTCTCGCAACTCACTGGGGGCCGTTGGCATACATGACTTACCTTTCTGTGTAGCCAGCTTCTGCCGAGAGAGTGCTCGCTGTATTCGTGTAAACGTTCATGTATCAATTTGGAGAAGTAGGCATAGAACGGTTGGTTTTCCTGGCAAAGTTGTTCAAAGCGCTCTCGGTGAATACAATAAATTAAGCCTTCTTTTTCCGTTTTGATTGTCAGCGATTTACGCTTGCCAGAAATAACCTCTCGATAACCAAACAAGTCTTTTTCTGAAAGAGGAGTGTGGAAATCATGTTCTGTTAACAGAAACTCTCCGCTACGAATCAGGAATACTCCTGGTCGGTGGAGGTCAATTAATTTGTTGGCATTCTGTTGGGTAACGTAAATAACGCTTATGTTTTTGCAGAGCTTATCCAGCGCTTCAATCGTTAAAAGATTAAAGGGCGCTGTAACTTGTAGAAAGTCGAGAACCTGTTCAGAAACTTGATTGGACATTGACAACCTTATAAATTCGCCTGTTACACCTGCGGCATATTTATTGTTACAGCTTGGTTTTCAATGATCTTGTGCCGGGTCAAACCAGCGGGACAATTGCCTATTTTATTTAGTTATAAATTTTACTTAAACTGAAGGAAATGGTTTGAATGTTTTTCGCAAAATGGATAAAGCCACAAGCCTTGTAGTGTAAGGCTTGTGGGAGGGTAGGTTATACGTGAATTATTTGATCATCCAGAAGTGCTTGTCCGTTACACATTCTTAAGCGTCCTTCTGCGAACCATAAAATGGCTCTGGGGTAGATCACGTGTTCCTGTTCGAGTACTCTCGCCGCCAGCATGCTTTCTGTATCGCCATCAAGTACCGGTACACGGGCTTGAATTACTGCTGGTCCGCCATCCAATTCCGCCGTTACAAAATGAACGGTAACACCGTGTTCTTTGTCTCCGGCTTCCAGCGCTCTTTTATGTGTATGTAAACCTTGATATTTGGGGAGTAAAGATGGGTGAATATTCAGCATTCTTCCCAAATAGTGATTGGTGAACTCCGGGGTTAGAATTCGCATGAAACCCGCGAGTACCACCAAGTCGGGACAGAAGCTGTCGATTACCAACATCAGTTCCTGGTCAAACTCTTCCCGGCTATTGAAATGTTTATGGTCGAGTACCTTGGTTGGGATTCCATGATGCGAGGCGCGTTCCAGGCCTCGCACATCTTCCTTGTTGCTGATAACTGCGCAGATCTCAATCGGCAATGTGCCCGCTTCCTTTTCATCGATAATCGCTTGCAGGTTACTCCCGCTTCCGGAAATAAGCACCACGACTCTAAGTTGTTGGTCGCTCATGAGTATTTGTTTTCCTCTCCGGGTTACAGGTTAACCAGCTCTACTTGTTCTTCACCATCTTGTAACTCAGCAATGTGACCGATGACAAAAGCTTCTTCGCCTTGTGCACGGAGGATTTCTATTGCTTTGTCGGCGGTTTCTTGTGGTACGGCAACGACCATACCGACACCACAGTTAAAGGTTCGGTACATTTCCCGGTCTACGACATTACCTGCACTTTGTAGCCATTGGAACACTTCAGGAAGCTCCCAACTGTTGCAGTCAATCACCGCTTTGGCGTTGCCGGGTAATACGCGAGGAATGTTCTCTAATAAACCGCCACCGGTAATATGAGAAAGCGCGTTAACTGGAGACTGCTTCATGAGTTCCAATAGCGGTTTCACATAGATGCGGGTAGGTTCCAATAGGGCTTCACCAAGAGTGCGGCCAGCCATCGGCATAGCCAGGTCGGCTTTCGATACCTCTATAATTTTTCGAACAAGTGAGTAGCCGTTGGAGTGGGGGCCACTACTGTTAATACCCAATAAGGTGTCGCCAATATTGACTGCGCTGCCATCCAGGATTTTTGACTTTTCAACGATACCCACGCAAAAACCAGCGAGATCGTAGTCTTCGCCTTCGTACATACCAGGCATCTCGGCTGTTTCGCCGCCAACCAGAGAACAGCCAGAAAGCTCGCAACCTTTGCCAATACCATCTACTACCTGTGCTGCCACATCAACAGAAAGCTTGCCCGTTGCATAGTAGTCAAGGAAGAACAATGGTTCTGCGCCGCCGACGATCAAGTCGTTGACACACATGGCAACCAGATCGATACCAATGGTATCGTGTTTGTTCATATCCATTGCCAGTTTGAGCTTGGTGCCGACACCGTCCGTGCCAGAAACTAAAACCGGTTCCTCGTAACCCTTGGGTAATTCGAATAGGGCACCGAAACCACCCAGCCCAGCGAGAACCTCTGGTCTGCGAGTGCGTTTGGCCACGGTCTTAATTCGGTCAACGAGTTCATTACCTGCGTCAATGTCGACACCGGCGTCTTTGTAACTTAGGGATTGCGGGTTTGAAGATGAGGAATCAGTCATAGAATCAATTTCACTTATTCGAGCAATATAGCAACTCAAAGGGGCTTTGGTCAGAAAAGGCGCAATTTTACAGACTCTAAGGCCTTTCGTCATTATCAAGGCTCAAGTCAAATGGAGAAAAACAGCAATTCATGCTTGGTCAGAACTTGCTACAATAGCCGCGCTAACACTTGGAGAAAAATAACGACATGAATCAGGCTCGCTTAGCTAATATTGGTCTGGCCATCATTTTCCTGCTCGCCCTTGTCGGCTTGGCTATCGACTGTGCTGCTCAACCCGTAGACCCTTATTTTAGCGCGGATATCCCGGTGCGTTCTCAGGATACGAAAGAACGGCAGTATGCAGCGCAAAAAGGCATGCAAGAAGTTCTGGTTCGCTTGTCTGGCAGTGAGCAGGTGTTGCGCGATGAGCAGATCCAACAGGCGGTTGGTCAGGCGTTACGGTATGTTGAGCAGTTTCAATATCGCCCCATTACGGATCAGGATCTTTTGGATCGGGGCTTGGAGGAGTTTATTAATTTAACCTTCTCTTCCACCTTGCTGGAAAGTCTCCTTTCAGAATCGAAGCAGCCATATTGGCCAGTGAACCGGCCCTCAACTCTGGTATGGCTGGCTGAAGACAGTCTACAGGAGGGAAAGCTTCTACTGAATTCATCCACTCCCCACGACATTATTGATAGCGTCAAAGCGGCAGCAAAACACCGTGGGTTGCCAATTCAATTTCCATTACTGGACCTTCAAGACCAGATGAATCTATCGGTTGATCAGGTATGGCAGCTCGATGAGCAGGCTATTGTTGATGCTTCTGCTCGCTATAATGCTGATGTTATTTTGGTTGGTCGTTTTTCCACCACGTCTCAAGGTCAATATTTAATTACCTGGCAGTTTTTCCACAAAGGTGATACCCAGGTTTACGATAGCCGCACCGACGACGTGGCGGTGATTGGTACAGAAGGGGTTGTCCCTTTGGTTGAGTATTTGTCTGCCCGTTACAGTCACATTCCGCAATATAGTGATGTACCGGGAATGATCATGCAGCTTTCTGGTGTTGAAACTTTTCGGGATTATCGTAAGTCTCTGGATTACCTTGAGGGCTTACCCATGATTTCTGATGTTGCAGTTGACGCGGTAAGGCACGATACTTTGCTACTGCGCCTGACGACGACGGCGAACGCAGAAAAGTTTATTAATACGCTACAGTTAGATAATAAAATTCGTCCACGCGAGCAGCTTCCTGAAGAGCGTTTGTTATGGCAGCGTAGAGCGCCAGGAACTGAAGAAAACCCGCTGGATTATGTTTGGTCGGTTAATTAATGTGAAGTAGAGAAGGCTGAGACTTCAATGAGTAATTCATCACCTGTACAACTTAGTTTGCATGTGTCTTTAAATGACGAGGCGACATTTGAAAACTTTTATGCCTCAGGTGAAACGAATGCTCAAGCTCGCCAGGCATTGGAGATGTTTGCCCGGGGGGAGGGAGAAAACTGCCTGATGATCTGGGGGGCTCGAGGTTGCGGTTTAACTCACCTGTTGCAGTCTGTCTGCCACGATGCCTCGGAAAACAATATCACCATCCAATATATTCCCATGCGCCATATGATTGGTTATTCAGCCGAAGATATATGTGAAGGCCTGGATGGCGTCGAGATTGTGTGTGTTGATGGAATTGAATATATCTGCGGGAATCGGGAATGGGAATTGGCGCTGTTTCATTTGTTTAACCGAATAAAAGACGCAGGCCATAAAATTCTAATATCGTCCCACACCAGCCCGCCTTCACTGCCAATCCTATTGGCGGATTTGAAATCGCGTCTGCTTGGCTGCGTGATCTATCACATTGAAAGTCTGAATGACTCTGGTAAAGAGGAAGCGTTGGTATTGCGGGCTTCGGCCAGAGGAATGGAGATGCCGGCTGAGGTTGCCCGTTTTATATTAAGCCGGGCGTCACGGGACACAAATGAATTGTTTAACTTTTTGCATCGCCTGGATGATGCATCCCTCCAGCATCAGCGAAAGCTTACCATCCCTTTCGTTAAGGAAATTCTGAATCTTTAGCGGCTTTCTCATTTAGATGATATTGATCTAGTTTCTCCCGCTTTTACCTATTTTTATTATCAGTTGCCTGGACAATCTTTGGCAGCCTACAAACGTTTTCAGCTATATTTTATAAACTGGGTCTGCCCTTGGTTATGGCACGGTTACCCTTTCATTTGCCCGTAAGATCCGAGCTGACAATATGGTTGAGGTCGAATTATTTCGCATGCCTGCGTATATACAAATGTGTAAAACCTGTTATTTGTGCGTCATTTTTCGTGCGGCAGGTTGTTGGGTATGTACCCTCTTGTTGTTGGTGTCCAGTAACTCTCTCAAAGCAGAAAATATTGATGATGGTAATACAGCCGATGTTATGGTGGTTAAATATTGGGCTGAAGGGTTGTCGCCAGGTATTCGTCCTTACCTTACTGAGTTGATACGTCAGGCGCTTATCGCCACAGAGGCTGAGTATGGCCCCTATCGTTTGGATACCAATCATCCGCAGTTAAGTTCTCTGCGTTCAATGAGGGAAATGGAAAAAGACGGTAGGTTGAATTTGCAGTTTTCCAATAGTTGGCATAAAGGGGCGGAGCAGGTAGAGCAGATTATTTACCCTTATACCAACGGTTTGCTTGGGCTGCGTAAGTGTTTGATTCGAAAAAATGATCTCGAGTTTTTCGACACTATTACAACATTGGATGAGTTTAAAAAAATTCGTATTGGCCAAGGGGTGGGGTGGCCGGATAACGATGTCTATCGTGGTGAACATATCGAATTATATGAGGCGAAAGGTTATCAGGCATTATTTCCGATGTTAATGCATGGCCGGTTTGAATGTATTCCGCTTAGCGTGTTGGAAATTGAGGGAACGTTGAAAGACGCTCAGGTGGAATATCCTGACATGACTATTGCGCCCAATTTCTATATTTTTTATCCAATGAATTTAAGTCTTGTTGTGACCGGCTATAGGGAAGATATCGTCAGAAGAATGCAGGCTGGGTTTAAAAAAGTAATTGGCAGTAAAAAACATATTAAATTGTTGAATAAGTTTTATCCAAACATTACGCCTGATGCTGCTGTTGGACCCGTAAGTGTTGTTTTCCTGCATAACCCGAATTTAACACCACATGAAAATGACAATAAAACTCAGGCAATGAGAGAAATTTTGCGTTTTTATTAGTGTTTTTTTGAAATCCGTATTAATTTTCGTATTAATAATTTAATGTCAAAAAGTGTTTGGTTTTATTGGGTGGGAATATAGGTAGCTTACTCACGAAAAACAGTAAGCTACCTGTTGTTTGGCTGTTTAGGGTGTTACACATTCAATACACTGGGCATAAACTTGCAAGCCTGCTTGTGCTTTTTTTGAGTTTTCCCGGAGTATGGTTAATTCTGCGCTTTCATTTAATCTTTGCAGGCCAGGGATATTGGAAATCTGTATCGAGCTGTCGAACAATTTTGTTGTGGCTGTCTGGGCCTCCTGCATAAGCGCCATCATAAATTGTTCTGAAGGGGTTAGTGGTCGTCGAATAGTTTTTACGGTAAATGTGTTTAGGCCTTGCTCTGATGCGGCGTGGGCTAATACATCCTGCAGTGAACCAAGGTTATCAATAAGCCCTAACTCCAAAGCATTTTCGCCGGACCAGACCCGCCCTTGAGCAATTTGATGAATATGCTCTGGTGACTGATTTCGTGACTCGGCAACAATGGATAAAAATTTGCTGTAGATGTTTTCCACACCACTTTGCAAAATGGATTTTGCTTCCGGTGATAGCGTTCTGTCTGGGCGAAATGCGTCAGAAAGAGGGGTTGTGCCGACACCGTCGGTAGATATTCCCAGTTTGCTAAATGCACGGGTAAAGTTAGGCATTATGCCAAATACACCGATAGAGCCGGTGATGGTTGAGGGTGTGGCCCAGATTTCATCACCAGCGGTGGCCATCCAATATCCGCCGGAAGCGGCAACACTGCCCATTGAAATATAAACTGGTAGTCCGCGCTCCCGTAATTCGAGAATATCCTGACGTATCACTTCCGAGGCGAATGCGCTGCCTCCCGGGCTGTCGACCCGAATGACCAGAGCACTTAATTCGTCATCATTGCGGGCTATTTCAAGTAGTTCGGAAAAACTGTCTGAACCGATAACATCGTCACCGTGGTAGCCGTCGTATATCGCGCCCTGGGCCACGATTAAACCGACTTTGGGGTCGCTGCTTAGTTGTTTTGATAATTTAACGTGCTGTTGTATTTCTGCTGCACTGACGTAAGCAAAACTGTCTGAGTGTTTGCTTGTGCCAAATTTTTCGATCAGTTTATTGCCGACTTCTCTTTGTGTGGCCACCATGTCCACCAGTTTTTTCTCAAGCGCGTATTGTGCTGCGCTGAGTTTGGCTGATTCAATACTTGCGGGCATGTCGATAATATATTGATCTAGATCGCCATCATTTAGCCCGCGAAGGCTTTCAACTTTTTTGGTGTACCTTTGCCAAAGCTGTGAAACCCAAAGTTGGTTATGTTCGCGCGATGCTTCGGACATGTCATTACGAATAAATGGTTCGATGGCGTCCTTGTATTGGCCTACACGAAAAACATTCACGTCAATTGAAAGCTTGTCCGCGGCATCTTTTAAATAATTTCTATAGGTGCCATAGCCGGTTAAAAATACGGTGCCCAATTCATTTAAATAAATTTCGTCGGCGTAACTTGCCAAGTAATACTGCTGCTGAGAATAATTACCTGAAACTGCAATAACCGGTTTGCCGGTTTGTTTGAAGGATTCAATAGCCTGACCGATTTCTTCAAGCTTGCTCAATCCGCCGCCATATAGATAATTCAGGTTTAAAACGATTCCTTTCACTTTTTGGTTGTTTTTTGCGGCTTGAATTAACTCAATTAATTCTGTGACCGATGTTTCTATTTCCATGTTTTCGCGTTCGCCCAATAATTCCATTGGTGATGCCTGATAGCTTTTTTGGTCGACAAGATATCCGGTAGGGGCAAGTACTAACGCGCCTTCTTTATCAGCTTGCTTGAGTTCTGGTTGAGACAGGATGGAGGAAATAATCGCAACGACGAGCAGCAGTACGAATATATTGAGAATAAGGTTTCTCAGCAAAGTAATACTCTGCCAGATTTTTTTGAATAACCAAAATACCGCTTTCATGGATCTATCCTTTTGTCTCGGTGTGAGGGCGTTAATTGGGGTGATTTGGATTTTGAATATGTACGCGTTGTTGCCAGCGCCCTGTCATCATTGTTGCAATAAACAATAGCACCGTTAGCATGAGGAACAGGTAGTCATAGATGTTAGCCGTAGAAACAAAGCTGCGTTCTACGGCGAAAATAAAGTAAAAAAGCAAAGCGAAGCATAGCCAACTATAAGAGCGATAGTGGTTTCGTATCAGCCCTGGGAGTAACGCCCAAAGGGGAAGGGTTTGCGCTGCAAACACCATAATTGCAGATGAAAGAGTGATATTGGGGTTTTCTGTCTTCCATAGTACAAACAGACTAATCAGGGCACCAAAAAGTGTCAGGGTAATTCGTTTCCCCCAGAGCCGCTTTTGCATCAGGTTTTTAATGGGTTTTATTTCTTTAGTCATAGAGTTTTTGGGCTAAGCGGGCAACACGAAGTCCGAAGCTTTTAGCGATATCCTGTTCGTTGGCTGTGAGAGGTTGATTATTGTTTCCGCCTGCATAGTGGGATGGGCCATAGGGCGTACCGCCACTTAGCGTGGTGTGCAGGCTTTTTTCTGAGTAGGGAACGCCAGCGATGAGCATGCCGTGGTGAAGTAATGGCAGCATCATGCTAAGTAATGTGGATTCCTGTCCGCCGTGTAATGAGCCGGTCGAAGTGAATACGCCGGCAGGTTTGCCAATCAGGTCGCCATTGACCCAAGTGTTTAGGGTTGAATCAATAAAGTATTTCATGGCGGCTGCCATATTGCCAAAACGTGTGGGGCTGCCCAATACTAGACCTGCGCAGCCCTGTAAATCTTCTTCCGAGCAATACAGATCACCTTCCGCTGGAATATCTTCCTCTACCGCCTGGCATACAGTTGATACCTTGGGTACGGTTCTTATGCGGGCTTCACATCCGGCTTCTTCAACACCGGATGCGATAACCTTGGCAAGCGCTTTTGTTGCGCCATGGGTGCTGTAATACAGTACCAGGACATAGGGTGTGGCTGGAGTCATTACCTGGCCCTGTTATATCAGTGCGTTCACATTTTCTGGCGGACGTCCCAATACCGCTTGTTCACCCTTGATAACAATAGGGCGTTCAATTAATTTGGGGTTACTGACCATTGCTGCAATCAATTGTTCATCGGTTTTTTCCTGATCGGCCAGATTGAGCGACTTGTATGCGTCTTCCCCTTTGCGCAGTAATTCTCTCGGGGTGATTCCAAGTTTTTGAATAATGGTTTTTAATTCTTGTTCTGTTGGTGGCGTTTCCAAATAGAGGACAACCTCGGGTTGTATGCCGGCTTCTTCTATAAGCGCTAAAGTCTGACGGGATTTTGAACAACGAGGGTTGTGATAAATACGCAATGTATTCGACATAAATTCTCCAAATAGTAAAAAACGCTTTCTTATTAGGTGGGCGTGTTACGGCATTCTACATGACATTGGCTTAGATATAGCGTTAAGCTGTATTTATTCAACCCTTTGATGGTAATCGGAAGATGAATATAAAAAGCGTTGTACTGCCTATCTGGCATTTTATTCGGGGTTTGGCCAGCGAGTTTGTGGATAAGGGCTGCCAGCGCAGTGCGGCGGCGCTCACCTATATGACGCTTTTTGCCTTGGTCCCCCTGATGACTGTGACCTATTCCGTGTTTCTGATCATTCCTCAATCCGATGGCCTGGCGGAACAGTTACAAACCTGGATCTTTTCAAGCTTTGTGCCGCAAACCGGGCAGGAAGTGCAGTCGTATCTATCGGACTTTTCTTCTCAAGCGAGAAACCTGACAGGGTTTGGTATCGGCATGCTGGCGGTCACGTCTTATTTAATGCTGACCAACATTGAGAAAACCTTTAACACCATCTGGGGGGTGAAGCAGGCTCGCAGAGGCTTGATGGGCTTCTTGCTTTATTGGGCGGTGCTAAGTATTGGCCCTTTTCTATTGGGGGCAGGGCTCGTTGTAAGTACTTACTTGCTGTCGATGAAGTTAGTTGTCCACGAGTTGACTCAGCTCGGCATGCTGGCGCCGCTTATCCGTCTTGCTCAATGGCTAATGACCAGCGCCGCATTTACGTTGTTATTTGCTGCCGTTCCAAATTGCAAGGTGCCGATCCGTTTCGCTTTAATCGGTGGTGCGGTTACTGCGGTCTGCTTTGAATTATTGAAAGCCGCTTTTGGTTATTTTGTTGCCAACTCCAGTTTTCAGTTGATTTATGGCGCCTTTGCTATCGTGCCGTTGTTTCTGTTGTGGATAAACTTTTTGTGGATGATTATTTTGGGGGGGGCGGTTTTTGTGCGTACCCTGGCGGAGCGTGGCTATGAAGGTAATCAAGATAAGCTCAGTGACACCTTAGCGTTGTTGAAATGCCTCCATGTATTTTACGAGAAATCCAAACAGGGGCAGGTTGTTAATGATGCTGACTGTGTGGGAAAGGGTATTGGTTTGGTGCATTGGCAGGCATTACGTGAGCTTCTGGCCAAGCATCATTGGTTGGCGGTGACAGACTCAGGTGACTATGTATTGTGTCGGAGCTTGAGTCAGACAACGCTGTGGCAACTGATCTGCCTGATAAAAACGCCTGTGGCCGAGTTAACGGAATTGCGTTATGCGGAATCGTACCCCTGGCTGAGTGAGTTCAGAAAAATGCAAACGCCTCTTCACCAGGGGGCTGAGACTGCATATAACATTACTTTAGAATCGCTGTATGAGAAGGCTTCTCATTCGTCCCGGCAAAGTTAATTATTCTCTGCTATTCTCAGTCTATTGGTCTATTAGAACGAGGTTGATTAATCAGAACTGCTCTAATAAACGATGACTTCCTTGAAAAAAAATAGGGCTTATTAGCTGTATATGGCCACACCTCTTTTAATTTGTGACGACTCCGCTATGGCGCGTAAGCAGGTCGCGCGCGCTTTACCCGATAACTGGGACGTTGATATTACCTTTGCTGCAAATGGTATAGAGGGGCTGGATGCTATCCGTGAGGGCCGTGGAGAGATGGTCTTTCTTGATCTGACTATGCCTGAGTTGGATGGCTATGGTGTTCTGGAAGTGGTGAAGAACGAAGGCTTAAAGGCTGTTGTGATTGTTATCTCCGGCGATATCCAACCGGAAGCTCGGGAGAGGGTGCGATTGCTGGGCGCTTTGGACTTCATTAAAAAACCGATCAATAAAGAAAAACTGCAAAATGTGTTAGAAACCTACGGGTTGATCTGACCTCTTACCTTAACCGTTATTCATGATACTTATGCGCGTGGTATGCTAGACCCTTGTAGCAACCGGCAGATCTATTGTGAGCAAGAAGTTTCCTGAAAACCAAACCCGTTTTTCCCAACGTTTTACTTCTGATAGTGGCATCGTCAGTCTGATGGAAGATTTGGGGCAGGCGCTTAATGTAAACCCTGATCTTTTGTTTATGGGCGGTGGTAACCCCGCGCGAATCCGGGGTTTTGAAGACAGAATCGCAATCCATCTACAGCAAATTGCGCGCAACCCGGAAACTTTAAATAAGCTCATCGGTATCTACCAGTCCCCCCAAGGCTCTGAGGAATGCATTCAGGCTCTGGTTAAGTATTTTCGCAAACAGTGTGGTTGGTCTGTTTCGGAAAAAAATATCGCTATCACCAGTGGTAGTCAGTCGGCGTTTTTTCTTCTGATTAACATGTTGGCACAAAATGGTGGTGGTGAAGAGGCGCAGAAGAAAATCTGTTTTCCCATTATGCCGGAGTACCTGGGTTACTCGGATCAAGGCATTGACCATGGAACCATGCTTGGTAACCTGCCTCGTGTTGAGCTACTGGATAAAAACCAGTTCAAATACCACATTGATTTTTCCTCTCTGGCTGTTGACGAAGAAACGGCCGCGATCTGTATTTCTCGTCCAACCAATCCCTCGGGAAACGTAATCTCCGGTGAAGAAGTTGAGCAGCTTACCTTGCTTGCTCAACGTAAGGGGATTCCCTTAATTGTTGACTGCGCCTATGGCAACCCGTTTCCCGGAGTGGTGTATGAACAGGTGGAAAGTTCATGGAACGAGAACAGTATCTTTGTGATGAGTCTATCCAAGCTTGGTTTGCCAGGAGTGCGAACCGGCATTGTGGTGGCAAAAGAAGATTACATAGAACAAATCACCCGCGTGAACACCATTATGAACCTTGCATGCGGCAATCTCGGCCCGAGCCTGTTGACCTCTTTATTAAACGCCAATGAGCTGCCCGGTTTGTGTGATGAGGTGCTGTTACCCTTTTATCGTCGTCGTAGAGATTTTGCGCTTAAGCAGATCGAAAAGCATATGCAGGGTGTTCCCTATCGTGTTCATAAGCCGGAAGGTGCGTTTTTCCTTTGGTTGTGGTTTGAGGGTATGCCGATTTCGTCTGCTGAACTGTATGAGCGGATGAAGCAAAAAGGGGTGTTGATCATGGATGGTGAGCACTTCTTTTTTGGTCTGTCGGACAAAAATCGTCATGCTTATGAATGCATTCGCCTGACGTACTGCCAGAGTGAACCCGTGATTGAGCAAGCTATACGCCTACTTGGCCAAGAATTGAAGTCGGTCTACGAATTGGGTTAGCCATATTTGCTAAGCTTTATAGGTAATCACGCTAGTATTGGCAGAGCTGTGAGCGTGGTTGCTTAGAGGTGTATTCAGACGCTTCGAGAAATGATCTATGCGCCAGTAGGCATCTGGGGTATATTCAACGAGAACGAGTGACAACGAGAATAACAATGACTACTCGCAGAGCATTAATAGTAGACGACTCAAAAACCGCTCAGGTGCGGTTGAAAAAGATGTTGAGTCGGTTTGGCTTGGAAGTCGACATCGCCTTTTCTGCGGAAGAGGCCTTAGGTATGTTGAGCTACAGAAACCCTGCCGTGATCTTTATGGATCACCATATGGAAGGCATGGATGGCTTCGAAGCCCTGAAAATTATCAAAGCAAACCCGAATACCGCCATGATCCCAGTGATCATGTATACAGCACAGAAAGGAGATGTGTACGTCGGCCAGGCGCGCGCACTTGGGGCGCTGGATATTCTGTCGAAAGAGATATTCAAACCCTCCAATCTGGAAAGAGTACTGCGCACCCTGAGTTTGGTAAATGGGGATGAAGATGAAAGTGAAGATCCGCAGGTTACCGCTGAAGAGAAAGCCAAGGTTGAACCGGCTGTAGCGGTCGAGGAGGTTGCTGAAGCCATTCAGTCTTCAGTAGAAATGAAAGCGGAATCCGATACACAGGAGATCCCCTCCATCAAAGATGAAACCATTGAAATACGTTCTCGTTCCGGCGGTTTGGACCGGGAGGGGCTATATCAGGTTCAGGCACAAATCGCTCGTTTATTTGAAATTCATATCGCAGACGTGCGTAGCCAAATTACACAAAATACCAAATACACCGTTAAGCAGCTCAGCGAAGAGATTGATAAAGCGTTCAACAAAGAAGTTACCGTTGATGATGTTCCATTATCGGTAGTGAAAGCGGAAGCGGACGCTGAACGCTCTCGCATTGGTTTGGTTTCCAATAGTTTATTACTGCTTATTCTTCTTGGCTTGGGGATCATGGCATTCCAGCAGTGGAACCTGGAAACGGAAATACAAAATATTGATAAAAAATATGAAGCTCTGGCCAACACCAAAACTATGGAGAGTGATTTGGTCAACGTGATAGCAGAAAATGTATTTCGTTCTCAGCAAGAGCAGGAATTGTTAAACGATGGAAAGTTTCCATTGTTGGATACTTTGTCCTGGGCGTTAAGTAACTCCATCACTTTCGGTTACAACGAAATCCCATTAGGTGAAACGCAGACCCGTACTGTGGCAACATTGGTTGCACAACTGTATCGAGCACAATTTCGTGGAGTGATTACATTAAACGTTAACTACGGTAATTGGTGTTTGGAAAGAACACCTCAGGGTGGGTACGCACTGGCTGAACCCAATATGCCAGTAAGTGAATGTGTTTTTTATGAAGATATTTTTAACGAAACCGCTCCATCAGATTACCTAAGTGTCTCTTTTGTGAATCTGGAACAAACAGCAGAACCTATCGTTCGCGGTGAAATAGAACTGGAAGTACTGCCACTGGGTTTTGAGTCGCAAGTGAAAGAATACCCAAGAGATAAAACAAGCGCTACGGCTGAAGAATGGAATAAAGCTGCGCAAATGAATAGTCGTATTTCTTTGACGTTTGTTCAGGCGTAATATATTTATTTTAAGGCCAACCAGAAATTGTTATTTGATCGCTTTCTAGTTGGCCTGAAATTGAAGGTTAAGAGCAAGATCAAGGTGTTAAGTTGACGATACCTTCCTTATATTCCTTTAGGCGCTTTTTAAATTCCTTCTTAATATCTTTTTGCTCATCATTCAGTTTGCTTATGGCTAGAGACTGCCACTTTACAGCATCCTCCATATTTCCGTTTATTGCGTGTGCTGCAGCAAGGGTGTCTAATAAATAAGCATGTTCGTATTTGCTGAGTTCTGCTGCCTTTATTGCGCCTTGTAAACCTTTTTGGGGGGCAAAGATGTTTTCCTGTTTGGATGTGATTTGCAGCCAGGCTAGGTCATTTATAAGAATGGCATTCTCCGGCTCTGTATCAACAGCTTTTAACATGTATGCGTATTGTTCCTTTGGGTAATTAAGCTTCTTGTATTCCAGAGCAATATCTGAAAAAAAATCTCCTTTAGTTTTTCCTATCGGATTTCCGTCCTCGTTCAGTTTGGTTTTCTGCGAAAATGCATAGTGTTGATATGCTTTGTTGGTGTCGCCTTTAAGTTGATACATGCGGGCTAGTCTAAATTGATAATGGGGTATGTCGACAAAATATAGAGCTTCGTTGAGGCTAAGTATTCCTTCTTCGGGATTGATACTTGAGTCCTGTTCAAACCAATCAGAGTATAAACGGCCAAGATGAAAATATACCTGTAGGGCAAGGTTGTCCAACTTTATTGCTTGTCGATAATAATCTCTTGCTTGCGAGAAAAACTTACCTTTCTCTTTTGGGTTTTTAGTTTTATTCGCTAGCGCGTGTAATTTGATGCCCTTAGTTTCCAGATAGTCAAAAGAATCTTTATTTTTTACTTTTTTTATTATCATATCTGCGTCATCGTTTCTTCCTTGTATTGTGTAGAGTTTTGCTAACTGAATGAGTGCGGCTTCGTCTTTGGCGTTCTCTTTGATTGCCATCATCAGAATTCGTTCAGCACCTTCGTAGTGTTCTTCTCCATGCTGAATAAGTAAGTCTGCAAATGCTAATTGTGTTTGGTATGGTGTAAGCTTTGTTGTTAAGTATTTTTTATGCTCAAAAGATTTTTCTAGTTTAATATCTTTGTAGCTAAATTTGTTCTTCCTCACAAATTCGAATAAGTTGTCGTCCATTTTTCGGAACGATATTTTGTAATTATTATTCCATGCTTTGTCGACATCAAAACCTTTTTCTAGGTCGTTCAAAAATCCATCTAATTGTTTTTTTCGTTTCTCGTTCAGGTTGCTATAATAAATGAATATATACGCTACATTATAGTATTCCCATGCTCTTTCGTTTCTAAAATTACTATTATCTTTCAGCATTCTTTCAAGATACCGCTTTCTCACGTCAGTTTGAGTGTAATAGTAGCTATTGAAATTGTTTGCAGCAGCTCGACCAAAAATCATCCGGTTATCGGTGGATTCGAATGTGGAAAAATATTCGGCAACACCTTCCTCGTACCACATCGGGTAAAACACTCTATCTTTGTGATACTCAAACATGTGGTGGGTATACTCATGAAACAATGTTTGATTTCCCACAGACGTGTCCGTTCCCTTCTTGTACAAATCAAGATCGGCAACACCATAAGAACCTTTTGATCCGTTAAAGTAATATCCCGCAAGTTCCGTTTGGGTTAACTGTTTAAAATCATATCTCTTCTTAAATAGGAAAAGTTTTACTGGTAGAGAGTAATCTGGATGTCTTATCTTGGTGAAGGCAGGAATATAGTAGCGAAAACGTTCTAGTTTTTGTGCAATCTCCAATGCAGTTTTTTCATTATAGTCGGTAATAATGTGGAAGTTAGCTGATTGAACTTCAACCCACTCTTCGTCTAAAAAAGAAAAGCGATTGTCCGCGTAACTGTTTAAGCTGAGAAGAAAAAATGTATATATAAGTAACTGCTTCATAGTTCCGTCTTTTTTGTATTGTAAATGATAATGATAACCTATTTTATGATCAAACAATAATCGATAAACAGGATTGGTTTGTGGGGCTCTTATTGGAAAGTGGCAGCATAGCTATTAGGTGAGTGATAATAATTATCATTGCCGAGTTTGGTGTGCCGGGAAAAATATCTCAGTTGATGATTTTTTCTTTAAATTTAGGGGGCGTAGGATATGATCGTATTTTACATGACGTAACTGTGCGGGTTTTGTCCTATTTGCAGTGTCTTTTGGAGGAGCCTATTTGTTTCGTCCTATGCATGTTTTTATTTTAAAAATAGTATCTCGCCACGATTTATGGAGTGTAAATAGTCATTATGTTGGCTTTTTAATAGCTTAGGAAAAGTAAAAGATAATCGTTATTATTTTTAGATAGTGATCTTAGAATTAGTATTTGTGTGGCGTACAATATGCTGATAACATCGAGCAAACATGGAGGCGAAATTGTAATCTCTTCCAGCTTTTCTTATTTTATCAATATTCTCTGTGCTCTTTTAAAGAGTGCATCTTAGCTTTTTATTAGTTTAAAAACTTATACATGTCAGTTACGCGGATAACGTCCAATTAAAAAGGCGCTGGAGGAGGTATGGGCTTATACTATTCTAGCGTTATGTGATTTTGGGGGAAATGGTTTTGGTTTAAGTATACGGAATTGCACAGGTGTTTTTAGTGCTTTAGTGAGAATGACTGGGTGAAAGTTAGCAAGCCGCGATTTTTATGCGGATGGTAAGCTAGGAAAAGAGCATTTTAGTAAATAGAAAAAAGGAATTTTAGAAGACTGTAGAGATAACTCCTTAAACAGCAATACGAAAATAACATTGAGGCTATAAACTGGTTCAAGGAAAACATTTTTCCTGTAGCTAATCAAGGTGATGCCCCTAGAATGGATTTTGAAGTGAGTGCTGATCTTGCTCCATCTCTTAGTGCAGATGGCCGGTTTAAATTTTCCCGTGTTGCAACCTTTTTCAAAAATCATGCTACTCCCGCGAGGCATGTGCATACTCATCAGACCGCTAGTGCATTTAGTTCTCCCGATCGATATTTGCACCAAACCATAAATAGAGGAAATGAATATTTAGTAAGTGATAATGGAATCTATAAGTTTCGTGGTGTTGACTATAACGAAGCCGTTTCTCAGTGGGTTGACGGTGGTAAGCTTGGTGTTGAGCCGAATAATAGGGGTTATTATCAAGTGTATGATGATAGTAGTAAGTCCTGGATGCTGTTCAATGATTTTTAAGATGAGTTGCAGGTATGATATTTTCTAAATATATTTTTGTTATAGCTACCTTTATATTTGTCTCGTCAGGATGTTTCGGTTTTGAGGAGTACGAGCCGAGATATGATCAGATAGAAAGGTTCTTTTATCTTAATGATAGTGATTTGTATGGGGTTCTAGTTAAGTTAGGGAAAAATAAAAGAATTGGGGAGATTCGAGTCAGTAATAAAGAAAGGCTGTTTGTTTTAAAGGATAAATTATTTGAGGGTTACTCTGCTCCCGATTTGAATGCGGTTAGTATACTTGTAGGGCCTGATTTTGATGATGTTATTGAGGAAAAAACTTCGTATTCAGAATCTTTTTTTGTTATTTGCGTACCTTATGGTGAGTTTTATAAAAAGAACGAAAAGTGGCGTAGAGATGTTGTTGAAATTAAGTTTGATATTAAATTAAGCACTCTTGATTTGGTGGAGCGAAATGTTTGTCGTACAGCATTACTTCCAGTTCCGTAGTGTGGATTAGCTAACCGTTGCTTGCCGTCTCTCTGCTGGTTGGGTCTGCACTATGATGGGATAGCTTGTACTTTTAAAGTTGTCCGTTTTACCTTGTTGAAGGGGATAAACCAGTGTATGAATGTTGAGCATGCTAGTTGAAGTGGGTAGACGTTGAGCCACTTTATGTGTATAGCGTTATTGATGATAGCGGCTAATTAAACCACGGAAGATGCCTTTCCTTGTGATCCTGTCTGTTGGGTGCTAGTAACGGTGTTTAGTCTATAAAAATACTCAGTTTTTCTAATTAAGTTTTTCCTGCTCTTGTGGTGGCCACATATTCGTGTGGCCATTTTTCTATATATGTCTGGTGTTAGATTTCGCGCCAATAACTCCTGCTTACTCGTTTCTACTTCTTAAGTTGTAGTAGTATTGATACTCTGAAGTCTTGATGTATCGTTAGTGCTGTCGGGCTGCAATTCCCTAATTAGATTTACCTTTCACTCCATTTGTCCTCAAAATATAAGGAAGTTGTTTATGAAAAAAAGTATTTTTTGTTTTCTGGTTACCCTGTTTGGCGGCTTACCGTGTTTTGCCGGTGGCTTAACTCAAGCCGCAGGTATTCGCTTTCATGTGCCGGATGGTCAGATCCGAAATAATGCAGGAGATATTGTTCCTGTCTCCGTTTATTGTATGCAATACGATTCCCGGGCGAATGTGACTTTGCCGGCTTTTATGTCGGGGTTGTTTGGTTTTAGTAATCCAGACCCGGTGCCTAAGGTTAAAGTTGGTACCTGCAATACACTTGTCGAGGCACAATACTTTTCTTTTGAATCTGGTAATTTAAAATCTTCAGATGGGTTGTGTTTAACCCGGTTGGGCACATGGCAGGATCAAATTGATGTGCTATCGACATCTAATAGCTGTACTTCGAGCGGTTTGCCTACAAACTACACGGTTTCGGACACCGTGGAAGATATGATAAATACCGAGGTGGCTTTCCGATATTGTGTGGCAGGTGATACGGAGCAGCAGTGGGAATTAGAGTTACAGGGGGCGGCATTGAAATTGAAAGTTCCCAGTGAGGATCTTTGCCTAGGTTTGGAAGGGGATTTTATTCTCGGGCAGTCGTCCTATAATGAACCTGGTGTATCCTTCCGGTGTGGCAATACGGTGTTGAATGGTATTCTTCTTGACAGAAATATTAAGAATTTTAAAGCGGGGTTGGGCGCGTGTTCCCATGACAAGGCCAACCTGTTGAATACCACCAATCAAGACCTTGTTATTAAAGAAGAAAAAATCCTCCCGATAATCATTCCAATGTAGTTTTGTGTGGCAGGTTTTTTGTGAAAGGCCGCATCTGCGGTCTTATTTCCAATACCTCTGCCAAGCAACAATCACTTTGTTGGGGTATTTGTGTTTGCCGTAGCTGCCGTTATAGCGTGCTAATGCTTCCCGCCAATCACCTTTGGCTACTTCCAAATAATATTTCAGTATGGTGCAGCCATATTTTAAATTGGTGGGAATATCCATAAGGTTATCGTTATCCCGGCCAATTTCTTTTTTCCAAAAAGGCATTATCTGCATCATGCCCTGTGCGCCAACCTGTGATATGGCGAATTGATCAAACGCGCTTTCTACATGAATAACGGCAAGCACATATTCCGGGGGGAGTTGTGCGCGGGTGGAGGCTTTGTGGATTTCTTTCAGTATATGTAAGCGCTCTTCCGGGTCTTTGATAAAACGTTGTAATACACCGGATTTTTGCACCAACCACACCTCGGCATCAAACCGGTCTTCAAAACTGTCGGCCTGGCTTATTGTGGCTTTAAGTGTTTCTCTTAGTGCGGGATCTACTTCCGGTTTGGCTGCGGTTGTTTGGCTGAAGACGAAGCCCAGAATGCAACAGAGAACTATCCCTGCCCAGTGTATTCCGGTTGAGTAAAAATTATGATTTGGGTGTGTTGTTTGCTTCGTCATCAAGTTGTTTGGCCAGCATAATCTCAAGCCTGCGTTTATGCAGACGGTTATAGAGCTCATTGAACAGGACGGAGTAAATCATAGGTTTTACGATAATTGCAATAAAACTTGGTGTGTCGGCGGCAACGTCCGGGGCATGAATAAATAATGTGATCGCTGCTATGCCACTCATCAAGGCTCCAACAATATAGGTGTTGGCAATGAATGCTTTACTGTGTTGTATGTATTGATTTAGCTGGGGAGCGTAGGAGGGTGTTTTAACCAACCAGGAGGAACTGTCCACGAACTTTATTGTAGGAGAAATACCGTGGGTCATGCAGGATATGACGATAGGAATGAAGGTGACGCTAAGGCAGCTAATTACTTCCCATTGTCGATTCTCCATGGTCACGATTGCCGTCGGGCCTATCGCTAAACCTAACAGTAGCAGGCCAAATATCCCTCCCCAATTTATGCTGTAGGTAATTTCGGTTGGCTTGGATATGGGGGCCAGTTCTGTTGGGGATATATCAAAAGTTGATGCTAGTGCAAGTTGCGATTCGAGGGAACAGGTTCCGTCTCGCTCTATACGTTGGATAGTGCGCTCGCTTATTCCGCTTATCGTCGCTAGTTTTTCCTGCGACCAACCTCTTTCTTTACGAAGTTGTAATAGCTTTTCTCTGCATATGGTCATGGTGTTAGTCCGTGCTTGGTTTTTGCAGGTATATTACGGCAAGGCTAACCATTATTATCACGACACTCATCCGCCAATGACACGCCATTGGCGGATGAAATCAACTATTTAAGTAAATACACCACATAGACTTTGGCCGTGGCCACCATTCTACCGGGTTCAAATGGTTCGGTGCCGCCGACTCGCATAAGACTGGACATTTCTGCTTTGAGTTCGGAAGACGACTGGCCGGCGATGCTTCTTGCCGGTGTTAATTGGTAAACCTCTTCCCGTCTATCCATGAATTCAGATATTGAGTACACATCTGCCAAACGTTTACCCTGTGAACGTGCAATCATACGTGCACGTTGTTTGGCATCTTCCTGGGCTGCTTCAAGTGCTTTGTCGGTGCTTTCTTTTTCCTTTGATACAGATAGTTGTGTCGATACGGTTTTAGAAATCTGGGCGTCCACTAAGGCTTTCATTACTTCGCCGTAGCGGCTTAAGTCTTGCAATTTAATATCAACTCTGCGCGATACGCTGGTGCCGTTAGGTATTTGTTCGCCATTACGATAGGTGAAGGAGGGATAAATTCGCAACGCAGTTGTGGAAATGTTTGCAGTGGGAATGGCTAATTCCTTACAGGTTTGAATAAGCTTTATTGAGCGCAGGTCCACATCTTTTTTTGCGGCTTCCAGTTCGGGCAAGGTTTTCTCCAGTTCGACAGAAAAGGTAATGGTGTCTGGTTCTACTTCAACTTGTGCACTGCCTTCCACATAAATATGGGGTTGTTGTGGCAGCGGGCTGGCAATAGCCGTTGCGGCAAGGAGGTTAATCAGGCAAAGCAGGATACTATTCTTCATTGTGTTTTATTCCTTAAGTCAGCTTATTCTTGGGCTCGATACATTTATAACCATAACTCGAATGCCTGGTCGCAGCGAGAAGATAAATGTTCAGGTTTGTATTTCTGAAAGCCAAATTTTTTGTATAAACCAATCGCTTCCACAAGTGGGGCGGCGGTTTCTAATATGACGTGTGAAAAACCAAGTTCCTTGGCTTTTTTTAAGGAATAGTGCATGAGCTGTTTTCCCAGGCCTTTACCACGTTGGTTGGCTAGGGAATACATTTTTCTTAGTTCACAGGTTGTGTGGGTGATTTTATATAAGCCAAAGCTGGCAATAATCTGACCGTTCTCTTCCGCAACACCAAAATAACCACCACGGGAAAAATAGTGTTGTTCAATATCGTCCAGATCTTTATCGGTACTTTGTGGAGAAGGTTGGAGGCCATATTCATTCAGCACACCGAAAACAAGTTGTTTAATCAAGGGGGAATCCTTGTTGCTTGCTTCTCGGATGAGCATCTTATGGCCTCCCGTTTCTTTACATTAGCTTTGAATTTTACCTTTCAGGAATTCCATTAATTGGTCTTTGGCGATGTCCTGGCTGTTTTCGTCCCGGCGACCTTTATATTCCAGGTTGCCGGCTTCCAGGCCTCGATCACCAACAACAATGCGGTGTGGAATGCCCATCAGTTCTGTATCGGCAAGCATCACCCCCAGACGGGCTTTGTTTTCATCCATATACAGAACGTCATAACCGGCTTCAGTAAGCTGTGTGTAAAGAGCTTCACATTCGTTAGCAACCGCTTCCGATTTGTGTTTGTTGATCGGGATAAGAGCAATTTGAAATGGCGCGATGCTGTCTGGCCAGATAATGCCGTTGTCGTCGTGGTTTTGCTCAATGGCTGCTGCAACAATTCGTGTTACACCAATACCGTAACATCCCATAATCATGGTTTGTTGTTTGCCGCTTTCATTGAGTACTGTTGCGTTCATGGCTTCAGAGTACTTGGTACCCAGTTGGAATATATGGCCAACTTCAATACCGCGTTTTATTTCAATGGTGCCTTTGCCGCATGGGCTTGGATCACCGACGACCACGTTGCGAATATCTTCGATACGCGTGTTGTCTTTTTCTTCCCAGTTTGCATTGGTAAGGTGGAAACCATCATTATTGGCACCGCAGACAAAATTTACCAGTGCGGCAGCAGAGCGGTCGATAATCGTTGGGATACTCAAGCCGATAGGGCCAAGTGAACCGACACCTGCTCCCAGTTCGTTTTTAATGCGTTCTTCATCAGCAAACTGCAACGGCTCTGCAATCTCAGGCAGTTTTTCTGCCTTGATTTCATTGAGTTCGTGATCGCCACGTAGAACCAGCGCAATAAGCGGTGCTTTTTGGCCTTCCTCTTCTGTTGCACCGAGTACCACAAGTGTTTTTACTGTTTGCGAAGCGTCAACGCTTAATGCTTGGCATACTTCGTCAATGGTTTTTTCATTGGGTGTTGCGACTTCTGCTTGCTCAGCGAGTTGTGCTGTTTGTTTCTCTGGTGCTAGTGCTTCTGCTAATTCCACGTTGGCAGCGAAGTCACTTTCGGTGCTGAAGGCAATATCGTCTTCGCCACTGGCGGCGAGCACATGGAACTCATGTGAGCCGGAACCACCGATCGAGCCGGTGTCAGCCAGTACCGGGCGATACTCCAAGCCGATGCGATCAAAAATATTGCAGTAGGTTTGATGCATAACGTCATAGGTTTCTTGCAGGCTTTCCTGGGAAATATGGAAAGAGTACGCGTCTTTCATAATGAATTCGCGTGAGCGCATAACGCCAAAGCGTGGTCGAACTTCGTCGCGAAACTTGGTTTGAATTTGATAAAAGTTTGCAGGCAATTGTTTGTAGCTGCTGATTTCGGTGCGAATCAGGTCAGTGATAACTTCCTCGTGGGTTGGCCCGAGGCAGAAAGAATTGGAATGTCTATCGTTGATACGCAAAAGCTCCGGTCCGTATTGCTGCCAACGTCCTGATTCTTCCCACAATTCGGCGGGTTGAACAACAGGCATAAGGACTTCCTGGGCGCCGGATTTATTCATTTCCTCGCGGACAATGTTTTCCACTTTACGCAAAACGCGCAAACCCAGCGGTAACCAATTGTATAAGCCGGATGCAAGCTTGCGGATCAAGCCCGCTCTAAGCATGAGTTGGTGGCTGACGACGACCGCATCGGCAGGTGTTTCTTTCTGGGTGGCGATGAGAAATTTGCTAGCGCGCATGATTTACCTTAAACAATGAACAAACGGCAGATTATACTTAAGGAACGAGAGACGTTGATCGGATGTCTTAGCCCGTATGCCTTGAGCGTTTTGCCGGGTATTCTAAGGTTTCCAACAATAGAGAGGAATAGCTATGTTTGAACTGCATCCGCAATTAAGAAAAGATACGGTCACTGTGGGCCAGTTTAAGTTGTCGCTTATCCTTCTGCATAAGGATGCTAACTACCCCTGGTGTATTTTGGTTCCCAAGCGCGCCAATGTGCGGGAAATTCATCATTTATCCGAAGAAGACCAGATATCCCTGATTCGAGAGTCCTGTCATCTGTCCGAAGTGATGACGTCTATTTTTGCTCCTACAACGATGAATATTGCGGAGTTAGGCAATATTGTCCCTCAGTTACATGTTCATCATGTGGCACGCTACGAAAACGACGCAGCATGGCCGAAAGCTATCTGGGGTTACGCTGATCCAAAACCCTATGAGCCGGAAGTGATGGAAGAGCGGTTAAGTCGTTTGCATGACTCTTTAGTTGGCGAGGGATTTGAGGCTCATTGTGGTGTCAGTGACGAAGACACCGTAAACCCAGGTTTTACTCCCTGATATGTAATGAGCATTCGCTATCTGCTGTTGTTGATTGCCCTGCTGGCTGCAAACGGGTGGGGGCAGTCGCATGATCCGCTTATTGTGCGGGTGCCTGCTCCGCAAGAGCAAACGCTGGACGCCAGTTACAATTATTTTACCGGTCTTTTGCAACTTGCTCTGGCGAAAGGTGCAGGCTCCGAGTGGCATCTGTCCACGGTCAGTTCAAATAATATGTCCCAGGCGCGAATGCTACGTCAAATTCAGCTGGAAAATAAGATTGATATCTATTGGGCTGGCACTTCAATTAAACGCGAAAAAGCGTTGCACGCAATCCGCGTTCCTTTACTCAAGGGGTTGCTGGGTTTTCGCGTTGCCATAATGCATAAGAGTGTCGAGGGGCATTACCAGAGTATTAATAATGCCAAGGCTTTTTACCGTCTAAAACCATGTCAGGGGGCGGATTGGCCGGATTCAGATATTCTTGAGCATTCGGGGTTCAGGGTTATTCGTAACCCCAGTTTGAAAGGAATGTACGAGCAGGTGAGTATTATGCGCTGCCATTTTTTCCCCAGGGGAATTCATGAGGTGGAGGCAGAATATTCCGCTGTTATTCAGCGTTATCCAAATTTAAAGCTGAATAAATCGCTCATAATTCACTACCCATTCCCAATGTATTTTTTTGTTAATAAGCATAATGATGCTTTAATCGATGTGGTTAGACGTGGCCTGGAGCTAGCCATTGATGATGGCTCCTTTGAGTATTACATGCGCACAAGCGACGTGACAAAACACCTGTTTCCACTGGATAGCTGGATTCATGCACGATATCTGGAACTGAAAAATCCGTTTCTTCCCGCAGATACCGATACACATAACCCAAGGTACTGGATTCAATATGATGCGAGCGAGGATGAGTTGATTCGGTAAAAAAGGAGGGGAAGAGAAGGAGGCGACTCAGGCTGGCCGCCTCGCATAGAGGTCTTACTCGGCCATTTCTTTAAGTTTTTTCAATGGGCGAATTTTAACTTGAATGCTGGCTGGTTTAGCTGCAAATGTGGTTTCTTCACCAGTGAATGGGTTGATACCTTTACGTGCTTTACGAGCAGGTTTTTTCACAGTGACAACTTTCATTAGGCCAGGAAGAACGAACTCACCACAGGCGCGTTTTTTGATATGGCCTTCGATGATGTCGCTAAGCTCATCAAATACTGCTTGAACTTGCTTGCGAGATAGCTCTGTGTTCTCGGCGATTTGGGTTACGATTTGAGTTTTGGAATAACGCTCAGAGATTGCTTTGATTTTATTTGCTGGTGCTGCAGCTTTAGCAGCAGCTTTTTTTGCAGGAGCTTTCTTTGCAGGAGCTTTCTTCGCAGTGGTTTTTCTAGCGGCCATATAAACCTCGATTGTATCTTTGTCTTTATAGAGTGTTTGAACAGGCGCAGGCAGTTGTTTTATTGCTTTTGCGACGAAGCAAAAGCTGTTTTTAGCTGCCCTGGATGCGCTTGGCTTATATATAGATGAATCAGCTTTTAGCAGCAACATAAAAATGCGTGAAAACCGCACTTTTTTGCGATCTGCCGGTTTTTTCGTCAGTCTCATGTATTGGTCGAACAAAATTACATCAGTTGTTCTAAACCGACTTCTAAAACAACCGGTCTGTCAAGAGTGTAGCAGAGAGGGTATAATGCCCCGCCTTTTTTTACGGCATGTCGCCAAAAAAGGCGGTTTTTTACTGTGTTAACTCCATTTTGACAGAATTAAGGTGGTATGACTTATGCCAATTTATGAGTACCGTTGCGATGCTTGTGAGCATGAGTTGGAGGCATTGCAAAAAATGAGTGATGGACCATTGGTCGATTGCCCTGTGTGTGAAAAGCCCGAATTAAAGAAAAAGATTTCAGCGGCCGCATTTCGATTGAAAGGCGGCGGATGGTATGAGACAGACTTTAAAAAGTCTGGGGATAAGAAAAAGAACCTGGCGGGAGATAAAGATTCTTCTTCCAAGTCAGCTTCTACACCATCAAAAAAAGACAGTCAGTCCGGTGCTGCTCAGCCCTCATCTGGCTCCCCTAGTTAATAGTTTTACAGGAACAAGACCATGCGTAGTGTCTACTGTGGTGTGTTAAACGCCTCTAATATTGATCAAGAAGTTACTCTTTGCGGCTGGGTTGACCGTCGTCGGGATCACGGTGGGGTGATATTTGTCGACCTTCGTGATCGTGAAGGGATTGTTCAGGTGGTGTTTGACCCAGATGGCCAGGACAACTTTGCCTTAGCTGATAAGGTTCGCCCTGAATATGTGCTTAAGGTAACTGGTAAGGTTCGCGCCCGCTCCGAAGCGACAGTAAACTCGAACATGGCAACCGGTGAAATTGAAGTGTACGGGACAGCCTTGGAAATCCTGAATAGTTCTGAAACGCCTCCCTTTCAGTTGGATTCGCATACTAATGTGGGTGAAGACGTTCGTCTTACCTACCGTTATCT
This sequence comes from Teredinibacter sp. KSP-S5-2, assembly GCF_032773895.1. NCBI lineage: Bacteria > Pseudomonadati > Pseudomonadota > Gammaproteobacteria > Cellvibrionales > Cellvibrionaceae > Teredinibacter > Teredinibacter sp. KSP-S5-2. The sequence continues at coordinate 130,472 of NZ_CP120416.1, forward strand.
GGATCTTCGTCGTGGTGAGATGCAGCAAAACCTGCGTTTCCGTTCCAAGGTAACAAATGCGATTCGTAACTATCTGGACGACAATGGCTTTCTGGATATCGAAACACCAATCCTGACTCGTGCTACCCCAGAAGGTGCGCGCGATTATTTAGTACCTTCCCGTACTCATGAAGGCAAGTTTTTTGCCTTACCGCAGTCACCACAGTTGTTTAAACAATTGTTGATGGTTTCCGGGTTTGACCGTTATTACCAAATCGCCAAGTGTTTTCGTGATGAAGATTTGCGGGCGGATCGTCAGCCAGAGTTTACCCAAATCGATATTGAAACCTCGTTTATGAATGACGAGGAAATCATGTCTGTAACTGAAGGCATGATTCGTAAAGTATTCAAGGATCTAAAAGGTGTGGACTTGGGTGAATTCCCGCGCATGCCTTATGCCGAAGCCATGGAAAAATACGGCTCGGATAAGCCGGATCTGCGTATTCCATTGGAAATGGTTGAAGTTAAAGATCTGATGGCCGGTGTCGAATTCAAAGTATTTGCCGGTCCAGCTAAGGATCCCAAAGGTCGCGTAACCGCTATGCTAGTGCCAAAAGGCGGTGAAATTCCTCGCCGTACTATCGACGCCTACACCAAGTTTGTCAGTATTTATGGGGCGAAAGGTCTGGCTTACATTAAGGTTAATGATAAATCTGATCTTGAAGAGGGATTGCAGTCCCCAATCGTTAAGCATTTGGGGCCGGATGTTTGTAAAGCAATTCTGGATCGTGTTGGTGCTGAAAATGGTGACCTTATCTTCTTTGGTGCCGATAGTCATAAAGTGGTTTCTGAAGCCTTGGGTGCGTTGCGTTGTAAGTTGGGTGAAGACCTCAACTTATACACCTGTGAGTGGGCGCCGCTTTGGGTGGTTGATTTCCCAATGTTTGAAGAAACAGATAATGGTGCGCTAACTTCGTTGCACCATCCGTTCACGGCACCAGCTTGTTCACCAGAAGAATTAAAATCAAACCCGGCACAAGCAAACTCCATTGCTTACGATATGGTGTTGAATGGCACTGAGTTGGGTGGTGGTTCTGTTCGTATTCACGATCAGTCTATGCAGCAAGCGGTATTTGAAGTGCTTGGCATAGCTGAAGAAGAGCAGCGAGAGAAATTTGGCTTCCTGTTGGATGCATTGAAATACGGTGCGCCGCCTCACGGTGGTTTGGCGTTTGGTTTGGACCGCTTGATCATGCTTATGACTGGAGCGAGTTCTATTCGTGACGTGATTGCGTTCCCCAAAACACAAACTGCAGCCTGTGTTATGACGGATGCACCCGGTGAAGTGGATAAAGTTCAGTTGGATGAATTGCACATACGAAAAAAAGCCAAGCCTCAAGTTGCTGCGGGCGCGGAAAAGTCTGAATAAAGCTTTAAAAAATCAGACAAAACGAAAAAGGTTTTTGTTGAGGAGGCACGATGGCAGGCCACAGTAAATGGGCAAACACCAAACATCGTAAAGCTGCGCAAGATGCAAAGCGCGCAAAAATTTTTACCAAAATTATCCGGGAATTAACGGTTGCTGCAAAATCAGGCGGCAACCCGGATGATAACCCCAAGTTGCGGGCAACTATTGATAAGGCGTTGGGTGCGAACATGAAGCGCGACACCATCGATAAAGCAGTAGCTCGTGGTGCAGGTGGTGGTGACGATGGTAATTACGATGAGATTACCTACGAAGGTTATGGTGTTGGTGGCGTTGCTGTGATTGTTGAGTGCTTGACGGATAACCGCAATCGAACCGTGTCGGAAGTGCGTCATGCGTTTTCCAAGCGTGGTGGTAATTTGGGAACCGACGGTTCTGTTGCTTATCTGTTTTCCCGTAAAGGGCAAATTAGTTTTGCAGAAGGTGCCGATGAAGAGCAAATTATGGAGGCGGCGCTGGAGGCCGGAGCGGAAGACATCGTTACCAATGATGACGGTTCAGTCGATGTGTTCACTGAGTTTGAAGAATATCTCAGTGTTAAGGATTCGATGATGGCTAGTGGTTTGGAGCCCGCGTCTTCAGAGATCACAATGGTTCCGTCAATCATGGTTCCAATTACCACTAAAGAGGATGCTGAAAAGACCATGGCATTGGTGGATATGCTGGAAGACCTTGATGATGTTCAGAACGTTTATACCAATGCGGATATCGATGAGTCGATATTGGCAGAGTTCGAATAGTTTGTAATATGGGCCCTGCGTAGCGGGGCCTTGTTTTAAGCGCCGGTATGGCCGATATCTTGATTGGCTTTTTGTCTTTTCTGCTCGTTTTCCTTACGAGTTATTTTCTCGCCAAGCTGAATGTTAGCTGTTACGCTTTTTTGACACATTTTTGTTGATTAGGTGGTATGGGTAGTTTCGTTGGTACGTTAACCGTTGATCTTGATGCAGTTGCAGCAAATTGGTTGCAGTTGAAGTCATATGTTGGTCCTGCTGAATGCGGTGCAGTGGTAAAGGCGAACGCTTATGGCTTGGGAGTTTCTCAGGTTTCCAGGGTGTTGTATCGCTCAGGCTGTCGCACTTTCTTTGTTGCAAATATACAAGAAGCGATTGAGCTTAAATGCATTCTCAGTGCGGATGATATCCGTGTTTTTGTGCTGTCCGGCTGTGCCTCTGGTGATGAGCTTTTGTTTGTCGAGCAAGGTGTCAGTCCGGTAATTATTTCGATGGAGATGTTGCAGCGTTGGTCTGCAGTGTGTCGTCAAAGCTCAAATACCTTGTTGCCAGAAGCAGCGTTAAAGATAAATACCGGTATGACACGTCTTGGGCTGGATCTTGACGAGTTAGAAGCTCTGCTTGCTTCTTCGGATGAGTCTCAAGCTTTATTGGAGGGTGGCAATATTCGAGTGTTGTTGAGCCACTTTGCTTGTGCCGACGAAGTTGGGCATGAGCTAAATACAGTTCAGATAGCGCAATTTGCTAAAGCGGTCGAAATACTGAAAAAAAGAATTCCTGATCTTAGGGCGAGCCTGGCGAATTCTTCTGGTATTTATTTAGCGCAGAAACCTCACTGGGATATTGTGCGTCCTGGGGTCTCTTTATACGGTGGTAACCCCATTCCAGGAAAGGCCAATCCAATGCGTTCGGTCGTGAATTTAAGTTTGCCTGTTCTTCAGGTCAGGTATGCGCCTAAGGGGGCGAATATCGGTTATGGTGCAACCGCGATTTTAAGTTCGGATAGAGTGTTGGCTGTTGTGGCTGGAGGTTATGCGGATGGCCTTTTTCGTTCTTTAAGTAATAAAGCGGTGGGCGTAATGTATGTGCAAGGCTTGCCTGTGCGTGTTCCTCTTGTGGGGCGGGTGTCGATGGACAGCAGCATTTTTGATGTCACTGAAGTTGCTAACCAGGCTTCTGTTGCGGTTGGCGATAGCATTGAAATACTCGGGAAGCAACACGGTGTGGATGATTTGGCCGAATCTGCCAATACGATTAGTTACGAAGTTTTAACTTCATTGGGTGCCAGATATAAGCGTACCTACCTGTCTGAAGGTGGTGATGTGTGAGCACCAAAATAAATTCTTCTCAAATTGCGTTGCTGAATATTCTTGCGGATGGAGAGTACCATTCGGGAGAAGGTTTGGGGGCGGCTTTGTCAGTCAGTCGTGCTGCCGTCTGGAAAAACCTGCAAGCGCTTGCTGATTTTGGTATCTCCGTTCAAAGTCATAAAGGCTTGGGTTACAGAATTGAGGGTGGTTTGGATCTTATTGATATGTCGGCGGTGCTGGCGGACATTGATCCTGAATATCAGGTGTTGCTTGAAGGTAGTGTCATCGAGCCCGTGTTGGATTCGACGAATAGCTATTTAATGGATTTTATTGCGTCCAATAAGCCGGAAAAAGGGAAGCTGTGTATCGCCGAATATCAAAGTAGTGGGCGTGGAAGACGCGGACGAGTATGGCAAAGTCCTTACGCCAGCAATATTTATATGTCCCTTGGTTGGCGGTTTCAGCAAGGTGTGGCTGCGCTGGAAGGGTTGAGTCTGGCGGTGGGTGTGGCGATATGTGAGGCTTTGGAGGCCTTGGGTGTTGATGGTGTCGCGCTTAAATGGCCCAACGATGTTCTGTATCACAATAAAAAGCTGGCTGGTATCTTGTTGGAAATGTCGGGAGATGCCAGTGGTGAGTGCTATGTTGTGGTGGGTGTGGGATTGAATGTAAAAATGACAGATGACCAAGCGCTGCAAATCGACCAGCCTTGGGTCGATCTCGACACCATCATTTGTGAACAGGGTCTTGCTGCACGAGGCCGGGGGCTACGGGGAAGAGTGGTGTCTTTGTTGTTAAACCGGTTGCTGCCGTTGTTGGACAGTTATGAGTCTGCTGGTTTTGTCGCTTATCGTGATGCCTGGGAATCGCGACATGCCTACCGCGCCGCGCCGGTGAAGCTGATAACGCCTTCAGGAGAAGTGGATGGCTTGGCCTTGGGGGTGACGGATACAGGGGGGTTGCGTCTTTCTACAGAGCAGGGTGAAAAAGTTTTTATCGGTGGGGAAGTGAGTTTGAGAGGAGTGGTGTAGTGCATTTGCTCATTGATGCGGGGAATACAAGAATTAAATGGCGTGCGGTGGAGTCTTTCGGTGCTGTTGGCGAAAGCTATGCAGGAGCGTTTCCCACGTCTGTTGATAAAGTTGGTGACGAGCTGAAGTTGGTGTTGGCTCAGTGCAGTGTGGAGCGTTTCCGGTCGGTAGCGCTGTCCAATGTGGCTGGGGTGGAAATCAGGGACGCTGTCGAAAGCTGGTGTCAGGAGCACGCGGATGCCCCTCTCTTTGTGGCTGAGGTGGAGTCAATTTCCGGTTTGGTCAAGCCGGCCTATAAAGTGCTGGCAAATCTTGGGGTCGATCGATGGCTTGCTATGCTTTCCGCATACGAGCAGCGAGATGGTTCCTGTTGTGTGTTGAGTGTGGGGACCGCAGTAACGGCTGACTTTATTTCTTCCGATGGTGAGCATATGGGCGGGGTGATTGCGCCGGGTGTAGCACTGATGATGTCCTCATTGTTTGATAATACTCGGCAGGTAAAGCCAGTTTCGTTAAAGGTGCCGCAGATCTGGGAGCTGGGTTGCGATACCTTGCCCTGTGTTGAAAATGGTGTTGCAGCGATGTTGCAGGGGTTTGCTGCACAAATTGCGCAGGAAGGTCACGACTTGGGGATAAAAACGGTCTTTGTTGCTGGTGGGGATGCTATGAAAATATTGTCCTGGTTGGAGTCCGCCGGTATGCGTTGTGTTCATGACGATCTTTTGGTGATTAAAGGGCTTCAGGCTCTGGTTGTTTATAAACAAAAAGGCCTTGAGGCCAAAGTTAAGGTGTAGCATGCGGTGGATTTTTATCAGCTTGATGGTTGCCAATCTGGCGGTATTCGCTTGGGGAATGGTTTTCGATTCTGATGAGCATGCTAGTCAGCCGGCCAGAAAATTAGCCAAAAGAGATCCGTTTCCCAATATCGATGAAATTAAACTGTTGTCCGAAGTGGATATCCCGGCGGCACCGGTAGATATGGCTGCTGATGAATTGTCTGAGCTCTCTGGTCCTGAAGTAATTGAGAAGCCCTCAAAGCCTATTTGTGAAATTGTCGGGGCTTTTCCTGGGCGTGAGCAGGCGGATAATTTTGTTGAGCGATTAAGAGCCTATGATGTGCAGTCCGAACTGAAGGAGCTGGATTTACCTGTTGGCGAGGGGTATTGGGTGTATCTCGAGCCTGAAGCAACTCGCAAAGAGGCGTATCGTCGTTTGAGCGAAATTCAAGCTCGAGGTGTTGATAGTTATGTGATCCCCAAGGGGGAGTTGGAGAATGGGATATCTCTGGGGGTGTACAGTAAAGAATCGCTTGCTCAAGACCGTTTTAAGAAGATGAAAGCGCTTGGGTTGGAGCCCAAATTTAAAACCATTGAAAGGACGCAACGGGAGTTTTGGGTGATGCTAAAGCATGGGGAAGGCTTAAAAATGAGCAATTTGTCATGGGAAAGAGTGATTGGAGAAGAAAAATCGCTCCAACGGAGACAAAATTTTTGTTTAGATGTTGCTTCGCAGGACAACTTTCACTAGAATCCCGCCTCCACATTGAGAGACGAGCTTAGAAATGTCTTTTGAAGTGGCTAAGGGCTGGTGTAGCTCAGTTGGTAGAGCAGCTGACTTGTAATCAGCAGGTCGTAGGTTCGACTCCTATCACCAGCTCCATTTTTTCTTAAAGTAGCTTTCAATAAGCTGCTTTAGCGCAGGGGTTCCCGAGTGGCCAAAGGGATCAGACTGTAAATCTGACGCGCAAGCTTCGGTGGTTCGAATCCACCCCCCTGCACCATATTTTAAAAGATGCGTTCCGCATCTTTTTTTTAAGTGTCGCAAACGCGATAGTTTGCGGGCGTAGTTTAGTGGTAGAACCTCAGCCTTCCAAGCTGATGATGCGGGTTCGATTCCCGCCGCCCGCTCCATTTTTTTTATCCAGGCAACAATAAAAATACACCTGGAGTAGAGTTTATTTTTAACTTGGTCTTGATGCTAAGTTGGATAGTGCTCATATAGCTCAGTCGGTAGAGCACTTCCTTGGTAAGGAAGAGGTCACCGGTTCAAATCCGGTTATGAGCTCCACTATTTTTTGGCTGAAGAGTTTTTCTTTGGTTTATTTGAACTTAGGTATTGTAAAAGTAACACTTTAGAAAGGTCCCAATCGAGGAGACGCTCGCTATGGCAAAGGAAAAATTTGAACGTAATAAACCCCACGTAAACGTAGGTACTATTGGTCACGTTGACCACGGTAAAACGACTTTGACAGCGGCACTGACGCGCGTATGTGCAGAAGTGTGGGGTGGAACAGCTGTAGCATTTGATGGTATTGATAATGCGCCAGAAGAAAGAGAGCGTGGTATTACTATTGCGACGTCTCACGTTGAATACGACTCGCCAACTCGCCACTACGCGCACGTAGACTGCCCAGGGCACGCCGACTATGTTAAAAACATGATCACTGGTGCTGCTCAGATGGACGGTGCTATTTTGGTATGTGGTGCAACTGACGGTCCAATGCCACAAACTCGTGAGCACATCCTTCTTTCTCGTCAGGTAGGTGTACCTTACATCGTTGTATTCTTGAACAAAGCTGACCTTCTTGCAGAAGACTGTGGTGGTGTTGATTCAGAAGAATACGCAGAGATGCTTGAGCTAGTAGAAATGGAACTGCGTGAGTTGCTAGACACTTACGAATTTCCTGGTGACGACACACCAATCATTGCGGGTTCTGCATTGATGGCGCTTAACGGTGAAGACGATAACGAACTAGGTACTTCCGCGGTTAAGAAATTGGTTGAAACGCTAGACGAGTACATTCCTGAGCCAGAGCGTGCTATCGATGGTGACTTCATCATGCCAATCGAAGACGTATTCTCAATTCAAGGTCGTGGTACGGTTGTAACAGGTCGTGTTGAGCGCGGTATCGTTAAAGTGGGTGAAGAAGTTGAGATTATTGGTGTTAAAGAGACCACAACTACAACAGTAACCGGCGTTGAAATGTTCCGTAAGCTTCTAGACGAAGGCCGTGCAGGTGAGAACGTTGGTGTTCTTCTTCGTGGTACCAAGCGTGATGAAGTGGAGCGTGGTCAAGTATTGGCTAAGCCAGGTTCGATCACTCCTCACACTAAGTTCGAAGCTGAGGTTTACGTACTATCTAAAGATGAAGGTGGTCGTCACACGCCATTCTTCAAAGGCTACCGTCCACAGTTCTACTTCCGTACAACTGACGTAACGGGTGCTTGTGAGCTACCTGAAGGCGTAGAAATGGTAATGCCAGGTGACAACATTCAAATGTCAGTAACCTTGATCTGCCCAATTGCGATGGACGAAGGTCTACGCTTTGCGATCCGCGAAGGTGGTCGTACAGTGGGTGCGGGTGTTGTTGCTAAGATCATTGAATAATCTTTTTGCACAGTTTGAAGGCCGAGTCTGTTAAGATGTCGGCCCTTCTTGTGTAGAGGGTTTTTATAATCCGCCTTTGGGTGGAATTACAGGCCAGTAGTTCAATTGGTAGAGCGTCGGTCTCCAAAACCGAAAGTTGGGGGTTCAAGTCCCTCCTGGCCTGCCATATTTGAGGGTGTCCTCATTGCTGAGAGGCATTAGTTATAGCTGATTAGAGAAAAAAAATGAACGCTAAAGTAGAAGCAGCAGAGTTCCGGTTAGATCCACTGAAATGGTTGTTAGTGGCTGTTTTGGTGTTGGGCGGAGCATTTGCTAACGCATATTATGGTAGCCAGGTTGCGCTGCTGTATAGAGTGTTGGCGCTTGTTGTTGTTGGTGCTATGGCTGTGTTTGTTGTGATAAACACAGAAAAAGGCAGCGCTTTAGTTTCTCTCTTAAAGGCTTCTCAGTTGGAGGTTCGTAAAGTTGTTTGGCCATCTCGTCAAGAGACTGTGCAGACGACTTTGATAGTGGTGGCTGTAATCATTGTTATGGCTATAATTCTTTGGCTCCTGGATATGGGGCTTGGTTACATTGCATCACTTATTATTGGTTAAAGGTTAATTGCGCATGGCAAAGCGTTGGTACGTTGTACACGCATACTCCGGTTATGAAAAGAAAGTAGCCGCTGCGATTAAAGAGCGTATTGAATTAAACAATATGCAAGACATGTTCGGTGAAGTACTTGTTCCCACCGAAGAAGTTGTCGAAATGCGTGGTGGTCAGAAACGTAAGTCCGAGCGTAAATTTTTCCCTGGCTATGTGTTAGTTCAAATGGAACTAACAGATGACGCATGGCACTTGGTGAAGGAAACGCCTAGAGTTATGGGGTTTATTGGTGGCAAAGCGGATCGTCCAGCGCCAATTACAGATAAAGAGGCGGAGCTGATTCTTCAGCGTGTAGATGACTCTGCCGAGAAACCCAAGCCTAAAACATTGTTTGAGCCAGGTGAGATGGTTCGAGTTATTGACGGTCCGTTCAATGACTTTAATGGTGTGGTTGAAGTGGTAAATTATGAGAAAAACCGTTTGCAAGTCGCGGTACTCATATTCGGTCGCTCAACCCCAGTTGAGTTGGAGTTTAGTCAGGTTGAAAAAGCCTAGCCGGCCAACTAAATTGAAATCTAGCTACAGAATAAGCTAGTAAAACTCATTTCTTTGCTCTCTTTCGTTTATGCGGAAGAGGGCTTTTCGCGTCTTTGTAAATGCGACATCGTTACAAAGACAGGGGAGCCAGAGACGGAAAGTTTGCCGCTTTCCCGAGGCGTTACAACCCAATAACGGGAGTAATAGAGTATGGCAAAAAAAATTGAAGCTTACATTAAGCTGCAAGTAGCAGCCGGTCAAGCTAATCCAAGTCCACCCGTTGGTCCAGCGTTGGGTCAGCATGGTGTGAACATCATGGAATTCTGTAAAGCGTTTAACGCGCAAACTCAAGGTATGGAGCCAGGTTCTCCAGTCCCTGTAGTGATTAGCGTTTATAGTGATCGTAGCTTTACCTTCACCATGAAAACTCCTCCTGCTGCTTTCTTATTGCGTAAAGCAGCGAAGATCAAAAAAGGCAGTGGTACACCAAATACCAATAAAGTTGGTAAGGTGACGCGTGAGCAGTTGGAAGAAATTGCAACGTTAAAAATGCCTGATTTGACTGCCTCCGATATGGATGCAGCTGTTCGTACTATTGCAGGTAGTGCGCGTAGTGCCGGTATCGAAGTGGAGGGCGTGTAACATGGCGAAGTTATCAAAACGTCAAAAACTAATTCAAGAAAAAGTTGATTCAACAAAACAGTACGGCATAAACGAGGCAGTTGCGCTATTAAAAGAGCTTTCAACTGTTAAGTTTGGCGAGACTGTTGATGCAGCTGTAAACCTGGGTATTGATCCTCGTAAATCTGACCAGGGTGTTCGTGGTGCGACCAGCCTTCCTCACGGTACGGGTAAAGACGTACGTGTTGCTGTATTTACTCAAGGTGCAAATGCTGACGCTGCAAAAGAAGCAGGTGCTGAATTTGTCGGTATGGAAGATCTTGCTGATCAAATCAAGGGCGGCATGATGGACTTTGATGTTGTTATCGCAGATCCTGCAGCTATGCGTGTTGTTGGTCAACTTGGTCAAGTGCTTGGTCCTCGTGGCCTTATGCCTAACCCAAAAACTGGAACCGTAACGCCTAACGTTGTTGAAGCAGTACAAAATGCTAAAGCCGGTCAGGTTCGTTACCGTGCAGACAAGGGCGGTATTATCCACGGCGGTATCGGCAAGATTTCTTTTGAGCCAAATGCGATTAAAGAAAACTTGGAAGCGCTCGTTGCTGATTTGAAAAAAGCAAAACCTGCGTCAGCCAAAGGCGTGTACTTAAAGAAAATTTCTTTGAGTACTACTATGGGGCCAGGTCTTGCTATCGACCTTTCATCGCTCGACATCTAATTTGTTCGTTTGATGTAACAGACTTTGGGGTCTGTGCTGGTTTTCTGTATTTGAAAAAAAGCATGGGCCGTCAAAGACCGTAGGCGCTGTAACTGCAGCTTAATTGAAAAGATTTTTATTTTTTCTACCTACGCAGACGGTGTGACCCGCTCCAACTTTAGGTTGGAGGTAATCACCGAATATACACTCAATATTTCCTTCAGGAGGTGTTGAGCAACCACATAAAACGCAATTTGTTTTATGTTAAACCTATTCTTAGGAGAAAACTCGTGGCAATAGGACTCGAAGACAAAAAAGCGATTGTCGCTGATGTCCAAGAAGCTGCTAAGAGCGCTCTATCTGCAGTAGTTGCAGACTCTCGTGGTGTAACCGTGGGTGATATGACTGCTCTTCGCAAAGAGGCACGTGAGAACGGTGTTTGGGTAAAAATCGTTCGTAACACGTTGGCTCGTCGCGCAGTTGAAGGTACTGAATATGAGTGTCTAAAAGACACTTTTGTTGGCCCAACTTTAATCGCATTTTCTAACGAGCACCCTGGTGCTGGTGCGCGAATTTTCAAAAACTTCGCGAAAGAAAATCAAAAATTTGAAGTTAAAGCGGCTGCCTTCGAAGGTGAAGTGGTTGATTTGTCTATGTTGGCAAACTTGCCGACTTACGACGAGGCAATCTCGAAACTTATGAGCGTGTTGAAAGAAGCTTCTGCAGGCAAGTTGGTTCGCACTATTGCGGCCATTCGCGACCAAAAAGAACAAGAGGCTGCATAACCTTTCTGGGGTTCAGCTTTTATTTACCAAATTTAATTGAGCCGGATAAAAATATCGTAAGTGCTCTCACTGTTTAGGAATTGAGTTATGTCTCTGACTAAAGAAGATATTATCAACGCAGTTGCTGAAATGTCAGTAAAAGACGTTGTTGAATTAATCGAAGCAATGGAAGAGAAGTTCGGTGTTACTGCAGCGGCAGCAGCAGTTGTTGTTGCTGGTGGCGATGCTGCTGGTGGCGGTGCTGAAGAGAAAACTGACTTCGACGTTATTCTTGCTTCTGGTGGTGACAAGAAAGTTAACGTTATCAAGGCTGTTCGTGCTATCACTGGTCTTGGTCTTAAAGAAGCGAAAGCCCTTGTTGACGGTGCACCAAGCCCTGTTAAAGAAGGCGTTGAGAAAGGCGAAGCTGAAGAAATCAAGAAGCAACTTGAAGAAGCAGGCGCAACTGTCGAGCTTAAGTAAGTTGTTTGGCTTTCAAGCTGAAGTAAAAAAGAAAGGCTGGTGGGCATTATGCTCACCGGCCTCTTCCTGTTTATAAACAGAAGAAAACTGGCTAACTATAAAAGCCCTCTTGTACTGAAGAAGTTTTTTATAGTTGGCTAAATTAACTAAAGGACTTAGGCAATTTAGTTTTATGTACGAATGCGGCTCGGTTAACCGCCGGCTGTATGTGCTGATCAAAGTAGAGGATGAATGCTTTGATTGGTTGTAGTTAACACGGTTACACAAACAGTTTGATGCCAATTTAGCGCACAATTGTTACCAGAATTTGCCCCGTGAACACTGAGGAACACTAATGGCTTACTCATATACTGAGAAGAAACGTATACGTAAGGATTTTGGCAAGCTGCCACTTGTAATGGATGTGCCTTATCTGCTGGCTACTCAGCTAGATTCCTACAGAAAATTCACCCAAGTAGACAAGCCTGTAGACAGTCGTATTGATATTGGTTTGCATGCTGCGTTTAAGTCTGTATTTCCCATAGTGAGTTACTCCGGTAATGCAGCGCTTGAATATGTTAGTTACAGCTTGGGTAAGCCAAGTTTTGATGTCTCAGAGTGTGTGTTGCGTGGTGCAACTTACGCTGTGCCATTGCGCGTAAAAGTTCGTTTGATTATTTACGATAAAGAGTCATCGACTAAAGCGATTAAAGATATCAAAGAACAAGAAGTTTATATGGGTGAAATCCCATTGATGACTGACAACGGTACCTTCGTTATTAACGGTACCGAGCGTGTTATCGTATCTCAGCTTCACCGTTCTCCAGGTGTGTTCTTTGAACACGATAAAGGTAAAACACACTCTTCCGGTAAATTACTCTACTCTGCTCGAGTGATTCCTTACCGTGGCTCATGGTTGGATTTTGAGTTCGACCCCAAAGACCTTGTGTACGTTCGTATTGACCGTCGTCGTAAATTGCCGGCAACGATTCTTCTTCGTGCGCTTGGATACAGTACGGAAGAAATGCTGGGCATGTTCTTTGAAACCAGTAAATTTTTCCTAAGTGAAGAAGGTCTTAAGTTTGAACTTGTTCCTTCTCGTTTGCGTGGTGATGTAACCACGTTTGAAATTAAAGATGCTGATGGCAATGTGATTGTTGAGGAAGGTCGTCGTATTACCGCCCGTCACATCCGTCAAATGGAAAAATCCGGTGTTTCCGAGCTAAACGTACCGCAAGATTATTTGTTAGGTCGTGCTATAGCAAAAGATATTATCGACACAACTACAGGTGAGTTGCTGTTTGAATCCAATACCGAGATTACCGAAGACGTTATTGCTGCATTGTTGAAAGCGGGTATTAACGAATTTGAAACGCTTTACACTAACGAATTAGATTGCGGACCATTCGTTTCGGATACGTTGCGCAGCGACCCTGCGACATCTGAGTTGGAAGCCTTGGTTGAAATTTATCGCATGATGCGTCCTGGTGAGCCACCAACAAAAGAATCGGCGGAAGGTTTGTTCCAGAATCTGTTTTTCAGTCAGGAGCGTTATGACCTTTCTGCAGTAGGTCGTATGAAGTTCAACCGTCGACTTGGTCGCGGTGAAGAAACGGGTGAAGGTACGCTTTCTCGCGAAGACATCGTTGATGTTCTTAGAACCCTTATTGACATTCGCAACGGTAAAGGCGAAGTGGACGATATCGACCACTTGGGTAACCGTCGTGTGCGTTCTGTGGGTGAAATGGCAGAGAACCAATTCCGTGTTGGTTTGGTTCGTGTTGAGCGTGCGGTGAAAGAACGTTTGTCCATGGCCGAGAGTGAAGGCTTGATGCCGCAGGACTTGATTAATGCCAAGCCAGTTGCTGCCGCTGTGAAAGAATTCTTTGGTTCTTCTCAGCTGTCTCAGTTTATGGACCAAAACAACCCGCTTTCAGAAGTTACGCACAAGCGTCGTGTTTCAGCATTGGGCCCAGGTGGTTTGACTCGTGAACGCGCAGGCTTTGAGGTGCGTGACGTACACCCGACTCACTATGGTCGTGTATGTCCAATTGAAACGCCAGAAGGTCCAAACATTGGTTTGATTAACTCTTTGGCAACTTATGCCCGTACTAACAACTACGGCTTTATTGAAAGCCCGCACCGTAAAGTTGTTGACGGTAAAGTTACCGACGAAATCGAATACCTATCTGCGATTAACGAATCTAAATACGTTATCGCACAGGCGTCTGCAGAAGTTGACGCAGAAGGTCGTCTGACAGAAGACTTGGTTTCTGTTCGTTACCAAAACGAATTTAGTTTGAAAGATGCGAGCGAAGTTCAGTATATGGACGTATCGCCCCGTCAGGTTGTGTCGGTTGCAGCATCTTTGATTCCATTCCTAGAGCACGATGATGCGAACCGTGCATTGATGGGGTCGAACATGCAACGTCAGGCTGTGCCAACACTACGTGCTGAAAAGCCTGTAGTTGGAACAGGTATGGAGCGCAATGTTGCGTCTGACTCTGGTGTATGTGTTGTTGCCAAGCGTGGTGGAACCATTGAGCGTGTTGATGCGGCTCGAATCGTTGTTCGTGTTTCCGATGACGAAACCGAAGCGGGTGATGCAGGTGTGGATATCTACAACCTAACTAAATACACCCGTTCTAACCAAAATACTTGTATTAACCAGCGCCCAATTGTAAGTGTTGGTGATGCAATTACACGTGGTGACATTCTTGCTGATGGTCCTTCAGTGGACTTGGGTGAGCTGGCGCTGGGTCAAAACATGCGTATCGCATTTATGACCTGGAATGGTTACAACTTTGAGGATTCCATCTTGGTATCTGAAAACGTTGTGAAAGAAGACCGTTTCACCACTATCCACATTCAAGAGCTAACCTGTATTGCTCGTGATACCAAGCTGGGTAGTGAAGAGATTACAGCGGATATTCCAAACGTAGGTGAAGGTGCTCTATCCAAGTTGGATGAGTCCGGTATCGTTTATGTGGGTGCAGAAGTTGCTGCGGGCGATATTCTCGTTGGTAAGGTAACGCCAAAAGGTGAAACCCAATTAACTCCAGAAGAAAAACTGCTTCGTGCGATTTTCGGTGAGAAAGCCTCCGACGTTAAAGATACCTCCTTGCGTGTACCTTCTTCTGTAAAAGGTACAGTTATTGACGTTCAGGTATTTACTCGCGACGGTCTTGAAAAAGATCAGCGCTCTTTGGAAATTGAAAAGCTTCAGCTTGATCAAGTTCGTAAAGACCTTAACGAAGAGTATCGAATTGTTGAAGGTGCAACCTACGCTCGTCTGCGTTCAGTATTGGTTGGTCAAACCATCGCAAGTGGTAAAGGCGTTAAGAAAGGTGCAGACGTTACTGACGAGTTGTTGGATGAGTTGGCCAAAGAAGATTGGTTCAAAATCCGCATGGTTGAGGATGCCCTTAACGAGCAGTTGGACAAGGCTGAAGAACAGTTAGCCGAACGTCGTAAAGACCTTGATGACCGTTTCGAAGATAAAAAACGTAAGCTCGAAACTGGCGATGATTTGGCGCCTGGTGTACTTAAGATTGTTAAGGTTTACCTGGCAATTAAGCGTCGTATCCAGCCTGGTGACAAAATGGCGGGTCGTCACGGTAACAAGGGTGTTATCTCGGTGATCATGCCAGTCGAAGATATGCCTTATGACGAGAATGGCGAGCCGATTGATATCGTGCTTAACCCGCTGGGTGTACCGTCTCGTATGAACGTTGGGCAGATTCTTGAGACGCACTTGGGCTTGGCGTCGAAAGGCCTTGGTCGCAAGATTGATCAAATGATCAAAGAGCAGCGTCAAGTGTCAGACCTGAGAGCGTTCTTGAACACCATTTATAACGAAATTGGTGAGTCATATACCAAGGAAGATTTGGAAAGCTTCTCTGATAAGGAAATTATTGACCTGGCGAACAATTTGCGTGGCGGTGTGCCTATGGCAACTCGTGCGTTTGATGGTGCGAAGGAAAAAGAAATCAAGCAATTGCTGAATCTTGCCGATATGCCTGAGTCTGGTCAGATGACATTGTTTGACGGTCGTACTGGTGATGCATTTATGCGCCCGGTGACTGTGGGTTATATGTACATGCTGAAGTTGAACCACTTGGTGGATGACAAGATGCACGCCCGTTCAACCGGTTCGTACTCTCTTGTTACCCAGCAGCCTCTTGGTGGTAAAGCACAGTTTGGTGGTCAGCGCTTCGGTGAGATGGAGGTGTGGGCACTGGAAGCATACGGTGCAGCCTATACTCTGCAAGAAATGCTTACCGTTAAGTCGGATGACGTGGCGGGTCGTACCAAGATGTATAAAAACATCGTGGATGGCGATCATCGTATGGAGCCTGGAATGCCTGAATCCTTTAACGTATTGGTTAAAGAGATTCGCTCACTGGGTATTAACATTGAGCTGGAGCAGGACTCTTAATCGGTCGCGCGCCAAACTTAGAGCAAAATTAACGGTGGTGGGCACCACTTTAAAAGGGGTAGCCCACTGTGCTTAAGCACCCACTGGAGGAAAAGCCTTGAAAGACTTACTGAATTTATTGAAAAACCAGGGTGAATCTGACGAGTTCGACGGAATTCGCATCGGCTTGGCCTCACCAGAAGTGATCCGATCGTGGTCATTCGGTGAAGTAAAGAAGCCAGAGACAATTAACTATCGAACCTTCAAGCCTGAGCGCGAAGGTTTGTTCTGCGCCAAAATTTTTGGTCCAGTAAAAGACTATGAATGTTTGTGCGGTAAGTACAAGCGTATGAAGCACCGCGGTATCATCTGTGAGAAGTGCGGTGTTGAAGTGACTTTGGCAAAAGTGCGTCGTGAGCGCATGGGTCATATTGAATTGGCCTGTCCGGTTGCCCACATCTGGTTCCTGAAGTCTCTACCAAGCCGTATTGGTTTGTTGCTAGACATGACTTTGCGTAGCATCGAGCGTGTGCTTTACTTCGAATCCTACGTTGTAACAGAGCCAGGCATGACCACGCTTGAGCGTGGCCAGTTGCTAACAGATGAGCAGTACTTTGAATCGATGGAAGAGTTTGGCGACGAATTCGAAGCGTTGATGGGTGCTGAAGCTATTCAGAAATTGATGATGGACATCGACCTTGAGCGTGAAGCCCAAGAAATTCGCGATGAGATTCCTAACACGAATTCTGAAACAAAAATTAAAAAGCTTTCCAAGCGTTTGAAGTTGCTTGAGGCGTTTATCCAATCTGGTAACAAGCCAGAGTGGATGGTGATGGAAGCGCTTCCTGTTCTTCCACCTGATCTTCGTCCGTTGGTACCTCTAGATGGTGGTCGTTTTGCTACGTCTGATTTGAATGACCTTTATCGTCGTGTGATCAACCGTAATAACCGTTTGAAGCGTCTATTGGACTTGAATGCGCCAGATATTATTGTGCGTAACGAAAAACGTATGCTTCAGGAGTCTGTTGATGCATTGCTAGATAACGGTCGTCGTGGTCGTGCCATCACCGGTTCTAACAAGCGTCCATTGAAGTCGCTTGCTGACATGATCAAAGGTAAGCAAGGTCGTTTTCGTCAGAACCTATTGGGTAAGCGTGTTGACTACTCTGGTCGTACGGTAATCGTATCTGGTCCAACGTTGCGTCTTCACCAATGTGGTCTGCCGAAGAAAATGGCACTTGAGCTATTTAAGCCATTCATCTTCTCTAAGCTAGAGCTACGTGGTCTTGCTACTACGATTAAAGCTGCGAAGAAGATGGTTGAGCGAGAAGAGCCTATCGTGTGGGATATCCTGGACGAAGTGATTCGCGAACACCCTGTGTTACTTAACCGTGCACCAACGCTGCACAGACTGGGTATCCAGGCGTTCGAACCGGTTCTGATTGAAGGTAAAGCATTGCAACTTCACCCTCTCGTTTGTGCGGCGTATAACGCTGACTTCGACGGTGACCAAATGGCAGTGCACGTACCTTTGACAATCGAAGCACAGCTTGAAGCGCGTGCGTTGATGATGTCGACCAATAACATTCTATCTCCTGCATCTGGTGAGCCGATCATCGTGCCTTCTCAGGACGTGGTTCTGGGTTTGTACTGGATGACCCGTGAGCGTGTAAACGACAAGGGTGAAGGCATGGTCTTCTCTGACCATAAAGAAGTGTCCCGAGCGTTTTACGCGAAGCAAGTAGGTTTGCAAGCGCGCATTAAAGTTCGTATCCGCGATATCGTTCTTCGTGAAGATGGTGAGAAAGTAGAGTCGAACTATCTAGCAGAAACCACCGTGGGTCGTGTTCTTCTTTGGGAAATTGTGCCGGAAGGTATGCCATTTGAAATGGTGAATAAGCCCATGGTGAAAAAGTCGATTTCGGCTTTGATCAATTTCTGTTACCGCGTGGTGGGCTTGAAAGCGACCGTTATTTTCGCCGACCAATTGATGTACATGGGCTATGACTTCAGTACCAAGTCAGGTTCATCCATCGGTGTAAACGACTTTGAGATCCCAGAAAGCAAATACGGCATTATCGAAAGTGCCGAAGCTGAAGTGAAGGAAATTGAAAGTCAGTACGCCTCCGGTCTTGTGACTCATGGTGAGAAATACAACAAGGTGATCGATATCTGGTCTCGTGCCAACGACCTTGTTGCAAAATCCATGATGGAAGGTATTTCTAAAGAATCCGTCATTAACAAAAATGGCGAGGACGACGAGCAAGATTCCTTTAACTCGGTTTATATGTATGCCGATTCCGGTGCACGGGGTTCGCCCGCTCAGATTCGTCAGTTGGCGGGTATGCGTGGTTTGATGGCTCGTCCAGACGGTTCGATTATCGAAACGCCTATTACTGCAAACTTCCGTGAAGGTTTGAACGTACTTCAGTACTTCATCTCAACCCACGGTGCGCGTAAAGGTTTGGCGGATACCGCACTGAAAACAGCAAACTCCGGTTACTTGACCCGTCGTTTGGTGGACGTAGCACAAGACGTTGTGATCACCAAAATTGATTGTGGCACAGACGAAGGTTTAACCATGGCGCCGGTTATCGAGGGTGGCGATGTTATCGAATCCTTGGGTGACCGTATCCTGGGTCGTGTTGTTGCGCGTGACGTTATGCGCCCTGGTAGCGATGAGATCCTAGTTCCTGCTGGCACTATGATTGACGAAGCTTGGGTAGAGCGTGTTGAGGCCATGGGTATCGACGAGGTAATGGTGCGTTCACCGATTACCTGTGAAACCAAGTTCGGTATCTGTTCTCAATGTTATGGTCGTGACTTGGCTCGTGGTCACCGTGCCAATGTGGGTGAGGCAGTGGGCGTTATCGCTGCTCAGTCGATCGGTGAGCCGGGTACACAGCTTACGATGCGTACCTTCCACATCGGTGGAGCGGCATCTCGAGCGTCTGCGGCAGACAGTGTAGAAGTTAAGCAAGAAGGTACTATCCGCCTTCACAATATTAAAACTGTTACTCGTGAAGACGGTAATCTGGTTGCGGTTTCTCGTTCCGGTGAAATTGCTGTTGCGGATGACGCAGGTCGTGAGCGCGAGCGTTATAAAATTCCATACGGTGCGGTTATCTCTGCTAAAGATGGTGACAAAGTGGATGGTGGCGCAATTGTAGCCAAGTGGGATCCGCATACTCACCCTATGGTTGCTGAGGTTACAGGTAAGGTAGTACTTACTGGTATGGAAGATGGGCTATCTATCCGTAAGCAAACGGATGAGCTAACCGGTCTTTCCTCGATTGAGGTTATGGATCCGGCAGAGCGTCCATCAGCAGGTAAAGATCTTAAGCCAGCGGTAACGCTAGTAGACGATCAAGGTAATGAAGTGAAGTTGGCTAACTCGAATCAGCCTGCTCACTACATGCTTCCTGCCAAGTCTATTTTGAGTCTGGCGAATGGCGATACAGTAAGTATTGGTGACATTATTGCTCGTATTCCGCAAGAAGGTTCGAAGACTCGCGATATTACGGGTGGTCTACCTCGTGTTGCTGACTTGTTTGAAGCGCGTAAGCCGAAAGAGCCTTCAATTTTGGCAGAAATCTCCGGTACGGTTTCCTTTGGTAAAGAGACTAAAGGTAAGCGTCGTTTGGTGATTACTCCGCCAAATGGTGAGGTATTGGACGATGGTTCAACTCACTACGAAGTGCTGATTCCTAAACACCGTCAATTAACTGTGTTTGAAGGTGAAAATGTAACCAAGGGTGAAGTTGTATCTGACGGTCCTAGCAACCCTCACGATATTCTTCGCTTGAAAGGTGTTGAGGCCCTGGCTCGTTATATTACTAACGAAATCCAGGATGTATACCGTCTGCAAGGTGTGAAGATCAACGATAAGCACATTGAAGTTATTGTTCGTCAGATGTTACGTAAAGCAGAAATTTCCTCTATGGGAGATTCTGAGTTCATCAAAGGTGAGCAAGTTGAATACAACAATGTGTTGGAAGTGAACGAGAAGTTGCGTGCTGAATCCAGACAGCCTGCGCGTTACGAGCGTCAGTTGCTGGGTATCACCAAAGCGTCTTTGGCGACGGAGTCGTTTATTTCTGCAGCATCGTTCCAGGAAACTACCCGCGTTCTTACTGAAGCGGCAGTGACTGGTAAGATCGATAACTTGCGCGGTTTGAAAGAGAATGTGGTCGTGGGACGATTGATCCCAGCGGGTACTGGTCTGGCATATCACAGTGAACGTCGTCGCCGACGTGCGGACACTGAAGTGACGGCAGATCACGTTAGCGCAGAAGAGATCGAAGCAGCGCTAACCGAGGCGTTGAAGTCTAGCGCTTCGTAAAAAGTTGACGGGACTGGGTGGTGTCTTTACAATTCGCCACCCACCGTTATAGGTGCGGGTCGTAACAGACCCTTTGTTAAACTAGAAGAGTCCACCCTAATGCCAATTGGGGAGGGACGTTTTTTATTTTTTGGAGTAATTTTCATGGCAACGATCAACCAGTTGGTTCGTAAGCCGAGAAAACGCAAAGTTCAGCCGAGTGACGTACGTGCATTGCAAGCATGTCCTCAGCGTCGTGGTGTATGTACTCGTGTATATACCACTACACCTAAGAAGCCAAACTCTGCGCTACGTAAAGTTTGTCGTGTGCGTTTGACTAACGGCTTTGAGGTATCTTCATACATCGGTGGTGAAGGACATAACTTGCAAGAGCATAGTGTTGTCTTGATCCGTGGCGGTCGTGTAAAAGACTTGCCAGGTGTGCGTTATCACACTGTACGTGGTGCGCTGGATACTTCAGGTGTGAATGACCGTAAACAAGGTCGTTCTAAATATGGTACTAAACGTCCTAAGTAAGTCGTTTAGTTTTGCGTTAAAGCTTAAAAACCAGTAAGGCCGAGCCGCGTTTTTTGTGATTTGAGCATAAGCGAGTTTCGGACAGTCCTGAATTAAACAGAGTAGAAGTCATGCCTAGAAGAAGAGTTGTTGCTAAGCGTGAAGTATTGCCAGATCCTAAATTTGGCAATGTGACGCTAGCAAAATTTATGAACCACGTAATGATCAGTGGTAAAAAATCTGTGGCTGAGCGCATCGTGTATGGTGCTCTAGACACAGTTAAAGAAAAGCTAAACAAAGACCCATTAGAGGTGTTTGAAGAAGCTTTGGAAAACATTGCACCCTTGGTTGAGGTTAAGTCTCGCCGTGTTGGTGGTGCAACTTACCAGGTGCCTGTAGAAGTTCGTCCTGCTCGACGTACTGCATTGGCAATGCGTTGGTTGGTGGAGTACTCACGTAACCGTGGTGAAAAATCCATGCCTCAACGTTTGGCTGGTGAGCTAATTGATGCCTCACAAAACAAAGGGGCCGCCGTTAAGAAAAGAGAAGATGTCCACCGTATGGCGGAAGCCAACAAAGCCTTCTCGCATTTCCGCTTCTAATCGGAATTTAAAGGCGCAAAAAAAGGCAGCACTATTCGCTGCCTTTTTGACGTTTATATATCGACTGAAATTGAGTGTAAACGTCCAGATTTTAGTCGAAGCTGTCTCGATGGCTTTGATGTGTTATTCAAGTTATCTAATTGGGGATAAAAGTCGTGGCGCGTAAAACTCCTATTGCACGTTATCGTAATATCGGAATTTGTGCTCACGTGGATGCTGGTAAGACTACTACCACTGAGCGTGTATTGTTCTATACGGGTCTGTCTCACAAAATTGGTGAGGTGCATGACGGTGCCGCGACTATGGACTGGATGGAGCAAGAGCAGGAGCGTGGTATCACAATCACTTCTGCGGCAACGACGTGTTTTTGGGCTGGCATGCAACAGCAATTCGACCAGCACCGAATCAATATCATTGATACCCCGGGGCACGTGGACTTCACTATTGAAGTTGAGCGTTCTCTTAGGGTGTTGGATGGTGCGGTTGTTGTGTTGTGTGGCTCTTCCGGTGTTCAGCCTCAAACGGAAACAGTATGGCGTCAAGCCAATAAATACCATGTACCGCGCATGGTGTTCGTTAATAAGATGGATCGTGCCGGTGCTGACTTCCGTAGTGTTGTCAGTCAGTTAAAAAGTCGCCTGGGAGCAAACCCGGTTCCTTTGCAAATGACCATTGGTGCTGAAGATGAATTTAAGGGCGTTGTTGACCTGATCAAAATGAAAGCCATCCTGTGGAACGAAGAAGACATGGGGATGACTTTTGATTACGCAGATATTCCAGCAGACCTTGTGTCTGAGTGTGAAGAAATGCGTGAGTATTTAATCGAGTCTGCAGCTGAAGCCTCAGAAGAATTGATGGAAAAATATCTGGAAGAGGGAGAGCTTTCAGAAGATGAAATTAAGCAGGGTATTCGTGCCCGTTGCTTGGCAAATGAGATTGTTCCTGTAATCGGTGGCTCAGCATTTAAGAACAAGGGTGTTCAAGCAATGCTGGATGCGGTTATTGAGTACTTACCTGCGCCAACTGAAGTTAAGGCAATTGAAGGTACGCTAGAGGATGGAGAAACTATCGAAACGCGTGAAGCGGACGATAATGCGCCTTTCTCGGCACTCGCGTTTAAAATCGCGACAGACCCGTTTGTGGGTACGCTGACTTTCTTCCGTGTTTATTCCGGTAAATTGGAGAGTGGGACAGCAGTATATAACTCTGTTAAGAGTAAAAAAGAGCGTGTTGGCCGTATGGTGCAAATGCATTCCAACAGTCGCGAAGAAATTAAAGAGGTTTTGGCCGGTGACATTGCCGCAGCAATTGGCCTAAAAGATGTGACTACAGGCGATACGCTTTGTGCAGAAAATGCAAAGATTATCCTGGAGCGTATGGAGTTTCCAGAGCCCGTTATCTCCGTCGCAGTAGAGCCTCGGTCCAAGGCGGATCAGGAAAAGATGGGTGTAGCCTTGGGTAAATTGGCTCAGGAAGACCCGTCCTTCCGAGTAAAAACCGATGAGGAAACCGGTCAAACTATTATTTCCGGTATGGGTGAGCTTCACCTGGATATTATTGTTGACCGTATGAGGCGCGAATTTAGCGTCGAAGCGAATATCGGTAAGCCTCAAGTGGCGTACCGCGAGCGTATTACGCGCACCAGTGACATTGAAGGCAAATTTGTCCGTCAATCTGGTGGTCGTGGTCAGTTTGGACATGTTTGGATTAAATTTGAGCCTGCGGAAGATACTAATGCCGAAGGTCTTGAGTTTGTAAACGAAATTGTCGGTGGTGTTGTGCCTAAAGAATATATCCCTGCTGTGGAAAAAGGTATTTCCGAGCAGATGCAGAATGGTATTCTTGCGGGCTATCCGTTGCTAGGATTAAAAGCAACACTTTACGATGGTTCTTACCATGATGTTGACTCTAGCGAGATGGCATTTAAAATTGCCGCCTCTATGGCAACAAAAAGGCTTGCCCAGGAAGGTGGCGCCGTGTTGCTTGAGCCAATGATGAAAGTTGAAGTCGTCACCCCGGAAGAGAATATGGGGGATGTTGTCGGTGACTTGAATCGTCGTCGTGGTTTGATTCAAGGTATGGATGAAAATCCATCTGGTAAGGTGGTAAATGCAGAAGTACCTCTGGCTGAGATGTTTGGTTACGCAACTGATTTGCGTTCGGCAACTCAGGGGCGTGCAACATTCACCATGGAGTTTGAGCGTTATGCTGAAGCGCCAAATAATGTTGCAGATGAGATCATCGCTAAAAATAGAACTGGCGAATAATTTTTAACTTAAACCTGCCTGCAAAGCTTTATCGTTGTCCTCTGTTGAGGAAGTCTTGCCGGCAGCAATTCACAATAGAGGGCACAGAAAGTGGCTAAAGAAAAATTTGAACGTAATAAACCCCACGTAAACGTAGGTACTATTGGTCACGTTGACCACGGTAAAACGACTTTGACAGCGGCACTGACGCGCGTATGTGCAGAAGTGTGGGGTGGAACAGCTGTAGCATTTGATGGTATTGATAATGCGCCAGAAGAAAGAGAGCGTGGTATTACTATTGCGACGTCTCACGTTGAATACGACTCGCCAACTCGCCACTACGCGCACGTAGACTGCCCAGGGCACGCCGACTATGTTAAAAACATGATCACTGGTGCTGCGCAAATGGACGGTGCTATTTTGGTATGTGGTGCAACTGACGGTCCAATGCCACAAACTCGTGAGCACATCCTTCTTTCTCGTCAGGTAGGTGTACCTTACATCGTTGTATTCTTGAACAAAGCTGACCTTCTTGCAGAAGACTGTGGTGGTGTTGATTCAGAAGAATACGCAGAGATGCTTGAGCTAGTAGAAATGGAACTACGTGAGTTGCTAGACACTTACGAATTCCCAGGTGACGACACACCAATCATTGCTGGTTCTGCTTTGATGGCACTTAACGGTGAAGACGATAACGGACTAGGTACTTCAGCGGTTAAGAAATTGGTTGAGACTCTAGATGAGTACATTCCTGAGCCAGAGCGTGCTATCGATGGTGACTTCATTATGCCAATCGAAGACGTATTCTCAATTCAAGGTCGTGGTACGGTTGTAACAGGTCGTGTTGAGCGCGGTATTGTTAAAGTTGGTGAAGAAGTTGAGATTATCGGTGTTAAAGAGACCACAACTACAACAGTAACCGGCGTGGAAATGTTCCGTAAGCTTCTAGACGAAGGCCGTGCAGGTGAGAACGTTGGTGTTCTTCTTCGTGGTACCAAGCGTGATGAAGTGGAGCGTGGTCAAGTATTGGCTAAGCCAGGTTCGATCACTCCTCACACTAAGTTCGAAGCTGAGGTTTACGTACTATCTAAAGATGAAGGTGGTCGTCACACGCCATTCTTCAAAGGCTACCGTCCACAGTTCTACTTCCGTACAACTGACGTAACAGGTGCTTGTGAGCTACCTGAAGGCGTGGAAATGGTAATGCCAGGTGACAACATTCAAATGTCAGTAACCTTGATCTGCCCAATTGCGATGGACGAAGGTCTACGCTTTGCGATCCGTGAAGGCGGTCGTACAGTGGGTGCAGGTGTTGTTGCTAAGATCATCGAATAATCGTTGATTTGAACTACACAAAAAAAGCCGCTTTTGCGGCTTTTTTTGTGTCTGTTGTGCGACCGTCTGAATGGATCGACATTAGCATGCCCCACGAGCAAAGCGAGTGCTTTGGGTGCCGTGACAAAAGTGCCCGGAGCAAATTCATGAATACCATCCATGGTATTCACCACAAGGGTTGCTTCGCAATGCAACTTTGTTCCCTGCAAAGTTGTTGAAGAGCCGCAGGTTCTCCCGTAGGGTGTAGGGCAGCATGCCCGGAGTAACAGGTCGTACAGTGGGTGCGGGTGTTGTTGTTAAGATCATTGAATAATCACTGATCTTTAATAAAAAAGGCTGCCTTGTGCAGCCTTTTTTCATGCTTGTGTAATAGGCTCTATCCGTTTTGGTGTTCAAAAATATCGCGGCTTGGTAAGCGTGCGTTGAAAAAATCTTGAGCTGTCATTTATTTGTTTTGATTAAAAAGGTCGCTATATCCGGCTTTTTTTGCGTGTGAACAGACTGTAGTTAAGGGTGGTTTGGATTGATTTTGAATGGAGGCAGGAAGATAGGTCGCTTAGCTGTATGGGGTTGAGAGGTAATAAAAAAGCACCCATAAAGGGTGCTTTTCAAAGGACTGCTTTGCAGCAGAAAAATCGAGAGATTTACTTTTTGGCTGCTTCTTTCTTTTCTTTCTCTTTGGCAATAACTTCTTCAGCTACCTGAGCAGGGCATGGTAGGTAATGAGAGAATTCCATAGAGAACTGACCACGACCAGAAGTCATAGTACGTAGGTGACCAATGTAGCCGAACATTTCTGCTAGAGGAACGTCAGCTTTAATGCGAACACCCGTTACACCAGCTTCTTGATCCTTGATCATGCCGCGACGACGGTTTAAGTCACCAATAACATCACCAACGTGATCTTCTGGTGTAAACACGTCAACTTTCATGATTGGTTCGATCAGTTGTGGGCCAGCCTTAGGCATGGACTGACGGTATGCGCCTTTAGCTGCAATTTCAAAAGCAATCGCCGAGGAGTCAACTGCGTGGTATGAACCATCATATAGCTCTACGTGAACATCCAGCATTGGGAAGCCGGCAAGTGGGCCTTCTTGCATCATGCTATTGAAGCCTTTCTCAATGGCAGGGAAGAATTCCTTAGGAACATTACCGCCCACAACGGTGGATTCGAATGTGAAGCCAGTACCAGGTTCATTTGGACGAATGCGGTAGTCAATCTTACCGTACTGACCGGAACCACCAGATTGCTTCTTGTGGGTGTAGCTGTCTTCAACTGATTGAGTAATGGTTTCTCGGTATGCAACTTGAGGTTGACCTACGTTTAGTTCAACGCCGTATGTGCGCTTAAGAATGTCCACTTTAATATCTAAGTGAAGCTCACCCATACCTTTAAGGATGGTCTCACCGGAGTCTTCGTCAGTTTCAACAACAAAGGAAGGGTCTTCAGAAACAAGCTTGCCGATAGCAATACCCATTTTTTCTGTCGAGCCTTTATCCTTTGGCGAAACAGCGATAGAGATCACTGGTTCAGGGAAGATCATTGGCTCAAGTGTACATGGCTTGTTTGGATCGCACAGTGTGTGACCGGTCTGAACGTTCTTCATGCCTACTACTGCGATGATATCGCCAGCTTGTGCGGAACTGATTTCTGTACGTTGATCAGCGTGCATCTCTACCATTCGGCCGATACGCTCAGTTTTACCTGTGTAGCTGTTGAGTACGGTATCGCCTTTTTGCATTTTGCCCGAGTAAATACGGATGAAGGTTAGAGCGCCGAAGCGGTCGTCCATAATCTTAAATGCAAGTGCACGAAGAGGCTCGTCGGCGCTAACTATTGCTACATCACCTGTTGGCTCACCTTTTTCGTCGGTAAGCGGCTGAGGATCAACCTCGGTAGGTGAGGGTAAGTAATCAACTACCGCATCCAGTATTAGTTGCATACCTTTGTTTTTAAAGGCGGAGCCGCAGAAGGTTGGGAAGAACGCAAGAGTGCGTGTGCCTTCGCGGATGCAGCGCTTAAGGTCATCTATAGAAGGTTCTTCGCCTTCCATGTATGCCATCATTAGCTCGTCGTCCATCTCAACAGCTGTTTCGATGAGCTGCTCGTGGTACTCATTAGTTTTTTCCACCATGTCTTCTGGGACATCGGTGATTTCGAAGTTTTCTGGTAGGCCTGTGTCGTCCCAGATGTAAGCTTTCTTGGTTAGGACGTCTACAACACCCACAAAATCATCTTCGGTGCCAATTGGCAGGGTCATAACAAGTGGCGTAGCGCCGAGCACTTTTTTAACTTGCTCAACAACTCGGTAGAAGTCTGCGCCTAGGCGATCCAGTTTGTTAACAAAGATAAGTCGGGAAACTTCTGATTCGTTTGCGTAGCGCCAGTTTGTTTCGGATTGTGGTTCAACGCCGCCGGAGCCACAGAATACGCCAATACCACCATCAAGAACTTTAAGGGAACGGTAAACTTCGACAGTAAAGTCAACGTGCCCTGGGGTGTCGATGACGTTTAGGCGATGGCCTTTCCAGAAACAGGTTGTAGCGGCGGACTGAATCGTAATACCACGCTCAGCTTCCTGTTCCATGAAGTCTGTAGTAGATTCACCATCGTGAACTTCACCGGTCTTATGAATTTTACCTGTGAGCTTAAGAATACGCTCAGTGGAGGTGGTTTTTCCCGCGTCAACGTGCGCGAAAATACCAATGTTTCGATATAAGGATAAGTCAGCCATTGCTTTACTCGATAGTCAGGGTTCAAAAATCGCGCGGAAGTATACAGGATGTTCAGGGTGGTTTTGAATAGAATTTCAGGTAAATGTGGCTGAAGTCCTGCAAAAGAAGCGCTTAAGGTTGATTTTTTCTGGTTTTTAGGGGGAATGGTTGCGGCAGGGTGGTTGGCTATATATAAAGAAGCAAGATTGTCATTCCTGTTGCGAGCTGAGCTTGGCTGGATATCGTTGTGCTCGGCCTGTTTTGCGAGCGTTTTTTACGCTTTTTTTAATATATTGTCCTTGACACTCCTTTTCTCAGTCTCTAGAATGCGCGCTCATTTCGCACGGCTCCGGGCTGTCTGGGGTGCGGCGATTGTTCTTTAAAAAAACTGGAGTTTGGTTCAGATGCAGAATCAGCGCATTCGAATTCGTTTGAAAGCTTTCGATCACAAGTTGATTGACGCTTCCACACAAGAGATTGTTGATACAGCAAAGCGCACCGGTGCTCAGGTTAGAGGTCCAATTCCTCTTCCTACTCGCAAAGAGCGTTTTACTGTTTTGATTTCGCCGCACGTAAACAAAGACGCGCGAGATCAGTATGAAATTCGCACCTATAAAAGGTTGCTGGATATAGTGGAACCTACAGAGAAAACAGTAGACGCATTGATGAAATTAGATCTTGCGGCTGGTGTTGAGGTTCAAATCAGTCTGGGCTAATAACTCCACTTTTTGCTTTTTGGCAATAATGCTCAAAAGGTGGTGTAACGCTCTGAAATGGGCGGCCATAGCGGGTTAAAGCCCCGTACACTGAGAGGTTTAAGAGATGACGATTGGTATTGTCGGCCGCAAAAGCGGTATGACTCGTATATTTACAGAAGAAGGTAATTCTGTTCCTGTCACTGTGGTTGAGGTAGAGCCTAACCGCATCACTCAGGTTAAGAACGTAGAAACCGATGGTTATTCTGCTGTGCAGGTAGCTGTAGGGTCTCGTCGAGCCTCCCGTGTTAATAAGCCAGTTTCTGGTCACTACGCTAAGGCGCAAAGCGAAGCAGGTCGTAGACTATTCGAATTGCGTAATGATCTTGGCGGTGAGTTTGAAGTTGGTGGTCAAATTACTGTTGAAGCTTTTGAAGCTGGACAGAAAGTTGACGTAACGGGCACATCAAAAGGTAAAGGGTTTCAAGGCGGCGTAAAGCGTTGGAACTTCCGTATGCAAGACGCAACTCACGGTAACTCATTATCGCACCGTGCTCCTGGTTCTATTGGTCAGTGCCAAACTCCAGGTCGCGTTTTTAAAGGTAAAAAAATGGCTGGTCACATGGGTGCTGAGCGTACAACGACTCAAAACCTTGAGATCGTTAAGGTCGATGTTGAGCGTAACTTGCTTCTTATAAAAGGGGCAGTGCCTGGAGCTCCAGGTGGCGACATCATTGTTCGTCCTGCTGTTAAGTTGCGTAACAACGGTTAAGTATCCTGGGGGAGTCGACCATGGAATTAAGTATTGCTACGCCTGAAGGTGCTAAGGGTACGGTTTCAGTATCTGAGGTGGCTTTTGGTAAAGAGTTTAATGAAGATCTAGTGCATCAGGCGGTTGTTGCTTATACAGCAGCGGCTCGTCAGGGTACAAAAGGTCAAAAAAATCGTTCTGCGGTTTCTGGTGGTGGTAGAAAGCCTTTCCGTCAGAAAGGTACCGGCCGGGCGCGTGCGGGGACAATTCGTAGTCCGTTGTGGCGTTCAGGTGGTGTAACGTTTGCTGCAGAAAATCGCAACTTTGAGCAGAAGCTCAACAAGAAAATGTACCGCGCTGCATTGCGCTGCATTCTTTCTGAGTTGAATCGTCAGTCTCGTTTGGTTGTGGTTGAAGAGTTTGATGTAGAGGCGCCGAAAACAAAAGGTTTGGTGCACAAGCTGGCTCAGTATGACTTGTCAGACGTGTTGATCGTGTCAGATGAAGTGAGTGAAAACTTATATTTGGCAGCACGTAACTTGCACAAAGTTGAAGTTCGTGATGTTGCTGGTGTTGATCCAGTGAGCTTGATTCGTTTTGAGAAAGTTGTTGTGACTGTGTCTGCTCTTAAGAAGCTAGAGGAGGCATTAGCATGAGTCAGGAAAAGCTATACAAAGTCTTGCTAGGACCTGTGATTTCTGAAAAATCTGCGATCGTTGCAGAAGATTCAAATCAGGTTGTGTTTAAAGTGCTTAAGAATGCTACCAAGCAAGAAATCAGTGCAGCGGTAGAAAAATTATTTGATGTCAAAGTTGAAGACGTCCGGGTTTTAAACGTAAAAGGTAAAACCAAGCGTACGCGCCACGGTATGGGGAAGCGTTCGGATTGGAAAAAAGCTTATGTGCGTTTAGAGCAAGGTCAAGAAATCGACTTTGCGATAGCGGAATAAGGAGCGGGTACACATGCCGATTGTAAAACGTAAACCCACGTCAGCCGGTCGCCGCTTCGTAGTAAGTGTTGTTAATCCGGATTTGCATAAAGGTAAGCCTTATGCGCCTTTGCTTGAGAAAAAGAGCAAGTCTGGTGGCCGTAATAATGATGGTCGAATCACTACTCGTCACGTAGGTGGTGGTCATAAACAGCATTACCGCGTTATCGACTTTAAGCGTAATAAAGATGCAATTCCTGCGAAGGTTGAACGTCTCGAATACGATCCAAATCGCAGCGCAAACATTGCTCTAGTTTGCTATGCCGATGGTGAGCGTCGATACATTATCGCTCCTAAAGGTTTAGAGGTTGGTCAGCAGATTGAATCCGGTGATGCTGCAGCGATTAAATTGGGGAATACACTTCCTATTCGCAACATTCCTGTTGGTTCAATTATTCACTGTGTGGAATTGAAGCCAGGTAAAGGTGCTCAGTTAGCGCGATCTGCTGGTACTTCCGTTCAGCTTGTTGCAAGAGAAGGTCAGCATGCATCTCTACGTTTACGTAGTGGTGAAATGCGTAAGGTTCCTGTTGATTGTCGTGCAACACTAGGTGAAGTATCCAATGGTGAGCACAACTTGCGCTCTCTTGGTAAGGCTGGTGCTACTCGTTGGCGTGGTGTTCGTCCAACTGTTCGTGGTGTTGCTATGAACCCGGTAGATCACCCGCATGGTGGTGGTGAAGGTCGTACTTCCGGTGGTCGTCATCCTGTGACGCCTTGGGGTGTGCCTACTAAGGGTTATAAGACTCGTAGCAATAAGCGTACTGATAAGCTGATTGTACGTCACCGAAATAAAAAGTAATTTTTAAGGGCTGAGCTCTGGCTCAGCCGGGTTTAAAAGAGAGGAAGTTACAGTGCCACGTTCACTGAAGAAAGGTCCTTTTATTGATCACCACTTGTTGGCTAAAGTGGAGACAGCAGTAGAAAAGAATGATCGTCGTCCAATTAAAACTTGGTCACGTCGTTCAATGATTCTTCCAAATATGGTGGGTCTGACCATTGCTGTACATAACGGCCGTCAACACGTACCTGTGTTGGTTAACGAAGAAATGGTTGGTCATAAACTAGGTGAATTTGCGGCGACTCGTACCTATAAGGGTCACGCAGCAGACAAAAAAGCGAAGCGCTAGTAGCTTGGCGGGGTAGAACGATGGAAGTAGCAGCAAAATTAAAAGGTGCTGGCATGTCAGCACAAAAAGCTCGCTTGGTTGCCGATCAAATTCGTGGCAAATCCGTTGAGGAAGCTCTAGACCTTCTAACGTTTAGCACAAAGAAAGGTGCACATATCGTTAAAAAGGTACTGGAGTCTGCAATTGCAAACGCAGAGCACAACGAAGGCGCTGACGTCGACGAGCTAAGGGTGTCCACTATTTTTGTGGACGAAGGTTTAACTATGAAGCGTATTAGGCCGCGTGCGAAAGGTCGTGCAGACCGCATTCTTAAGCGCACTTGCCATATTACCGTGAAAGTAGCGGATCAATAAGAGAGCGGACTTATGGGTCAAAAAGTACATCCAACTGGTATTCGACTTGGTATTGTTAAAAAGCATACATCAACTTGGTATGCGAACAAGTTAGAGTACGCAGATAAGTTGAACGAGGACTTGCAGGTTCGAGATCTTATTCAAAAGTCGTTAGCTCATGCATCGGTTAGCCGAATTGATATTGAGCGTCCGGCGAATACTGCAAGAGTAACGATTCACACTGCTCGCCCTGGTGTTGTAATTGGTAAAAAAGGCGAGGATGTTGAAAAGCTTCGCGCCGAAGTTAGCAAGATGATGAACGTTCCTGTTCAAATCAATATCGAAGAAATTCGTAAACCAGATTTGGATGCTGCTCTTGCTGCTCAAAGCGTTGCTTCGCAACTTGAGCGCCGTGTTATGTTCCGTCGTGCTATGAAACGTGCGGTACAAAACGCAATGCGCCAAGGTGCAAAAGGCGTAAAAGTACAGGTGGGTGGTCGTTTGGGCGGTGCAGAAATTGCTCGTACTGAATGGTATCGAGAAGGTCGAGTACCTCTTCACACACTTCGTGCAGATATTGATTACGCTACCGCCGAAGCTTCTACAACTTATGGCATCATCGGTGTCAAAGTTTGGATCTTCAAAGGCGAAGTTATCGGCGGCTTAGAAGAAGCTGAGCCAACTCAAAAGAAAAAAGGTGCTAAGAACAATTAATTGTTCTGGTGTTAGAGATTTAGGTAAGGGTTAAGCAAATGCTGCAACCAAAACGTACAAAATTTCGCAAGCAACAAAAAGGGCGTAACCGTGGATTGGCCCACCGTGGCTCTAAGGTTAGCTTTGGCGAGTTCGGCTTAAAGTGTCTTGAGCGTGGTCGTTTAACTGCTCGTCAAATTGAGGCTGCTCGTCGTGCAATGACTCGTCACGTAAAACGTGGCGGTAAAATCTGGATTCGTGTTTTCCCAGACAAGCCAATTACTGAAAAGCCTTTGGAAGTTCGTCAAGGTAAAGGTAAGGGTAACGTTGAATACTGGGTATGCCAACTTCAGCCTGGTCGCGTTTTATATGAAATGGAAGGCGTATCTGAAGAGCTAGCACGCGAAGCTTTCGCGTTAGCGGCAGCTAAGTTGCCAGTTAAAACAACTTTTGTTAAGCGTACGGTGATGTAATGAAAGCTGCAGATCTTAAAGATAAATCAGTTGAAGAGTTGAACGCAGAGTTGATTTCTCAATTGGAATCTCAGTTTAAACTCCGCATGCAAAAGTCGACTGGTCAATTGAACCAAACACATTTGTTAAAACAAACACGTCGCGATATCGCGCGTATCAAAACCGTTCTCGCTCAAAAGAACGCTGCAAGCGAGGCGTAAGGTAGAGATATGTCTGAAGTTAAAAAAGAAGCTCGTACCCTTAGCGGGAAAGTAGTTAGCGATAAAATGGATAAGTCGGTTACTGTGTTAATCGAGCGCCGTGTTAAGCATCCGATTTACGGAAAGTACGTCAGTAAATCTTCTAAGTTGAAGGCTCACGACGAGAAAAACGAATGTAACATCGGTGATTTAGTTACTATCGCTGAGTGTCGTCCGTTGTCTAAAACCAAGTCTTGGACTCTGGTTTCAATCGACGAACGCGCGACTAAGATCTAGTTGGAGATAGACGATGATCCAGACAGAAAGTTATCTTGACGTTGCTGATAACAGTGGTGCCCGCCGCGTTATGTGTATCAAAGTGTTGGGCGGCTCACATCGTCGCTACGCTCGCGTTGGAGACATTATTAAAGTTACCGTTAAAGAAGCAATTCCTCGCGGTAAAGTAAAAAAAGGCCAGGTGATGAAGGCCGTTGTTGTAAGAACGAAGAAAGGTGTTCGTCGTCCAGACGGTTCGCTAATTCGTTTTGACGATAACGCGGCAGTTCTACTGAATAACCAGGATGCACCGGTTGGGACTCGTATTTTTGGCCCAGTAACCCGCGAGCTTCGTGGTGAAAAGTTTATGAAGATCGTCTCTTTGGCGCCTGAAGTACTTTAGTCGGCGACAAGGTTTAGAGGAAAAGCAAATGCGTAAGATTAAACGAAACGATGAAGTTATCGTTATCGCTGGCAAAGACAAAGGTAAGCGCGGCAAAGTAAATCGCGTGCTTCCTGACAATCGCTTGATTGTGTCTGGTGTGCAAATGATTAAAAAGCACCAGAAGCCAAACCCTCAAATGGGTGTTGCAGGCGGTATCGTAGAAAAAGAATCACCTATTCAGGTGTCAAACGTTGCAATCTACAACCCGAGCACGCAGAAAGCCGATCGAGTTGGATTCAAAGTGTTGGAAGATGGAAACAAGATTCGTGTTTTCAAATCCAACGGTGAAGCTGTAGACGCGTAGGCGGATTGAGTTTATATCATGGCTAGGTTGAAAGAAATTTACAAAAACGAAATCGCTGCAAAGCTTAAAGAAGAGCTAGGTCTTGCTAATGCGATGGAAATTCCACGTATTACTAAAATCACCCTTAATATGGGTGTTGGCGAAGCTATCGGCGATAAGAAAGTTTTAGAGAGCGCAGTAAGCGATCTAGAGAAAATTGCTGGTCAAAAACCTGTAATCACTAAAGCGCGTAAATCTATCGCGGGCTTTAAGGTTCGTGAAGGTTGGCCTGTTGGTTGTAAAGTAACTCTACGTCAAGACAGAATGTATGAGTTCCTTGATCGTTTGATCAACATCTCTATTCCGCGTATTCGTGACTTCCGTGGCATTAGCGGTAAGCAGTTTGATGGTCGTGGAAACTTCTCTATGGGTGTGAATGAGCAAATCATTTTCCCTGAGATTGACTACGACAAGATCGACAAGTTGCGCGGGTTGGATATTTGTATCTCCACAA
The DNA here is from genome assembly GCF_032773895.1 of Teredinibacter sp. KSP-S5-2. Taxonomy (NCBI): domain Bacteria; kingdom Pseudomonadati; phylum Pseudomonadota; class Gammaproteobacteria; order Cellvibrionales; family Cellvibrionaceae; genus Teredinibacter; species Teredinibacter sp. KSP-S5-2. The sequence continues at coordinate 164,979 of NZ_CP120416.1, forward strand.
CAGCACGTACCAACGATGAAGGTCGAGCGTTGTTAAAAGCATTCAACTTCCCGTTTAAAGGCTAGGAGCTTAGAGAGCAATGGCAAAAAAATCTATGATTGCTCGCGAAGTTAAGCGCGCAAAAGCAGTAACAAAACATGCGGCTAAGCGTGCCGAGCTTAAAGCGATTATTAGCAGCCCAGCATCCTCAGAGGATCAAGTTTGGGAAGCGACTTTGAAGCTACAGAAATTACCTCGTGACGCAAGCCCTGCTCGCCAACAGCGTCGTTGTCGAGTGACTGGTCGTCCACACGCTGTTTACAGAAAGTTTGGACTTTGTCGTAACAAATTGCGTGAAGCTGCCATGCGCGGCGACGTCCCTGGTCTAGTTAAAGCTAGCTGGTAATCCAGGGGAGATAGGAGCAAATTTATGAGTATGCAAGACCCGTTAGCAGATATGCTAACTCGCATCAGAAACTCTCAACAAGTAGGTAAGGCTTCCGTTGCTATGCCTTGTTCAAAGCTTAAGCGTAACGTTGCGCAGGTTTTGAAAGATGAGGGTTATATCGCTGATTACGCAGTTGACGAAACTAACCCTGCAAAACCGGTTCTGAATATCGAACTTAAGTATTTTGAAGGTAAGCCAGTAATTGCTGAGTTGTCTCGATATAGTCGTCCGGGCCTGAGAGCTTACGCAGGTAAAACTGAACTTCCTTCTGTTCGTGGTGGACTTGGCATTGCTATTGTTTCCACGAGTAAAGGTGTTATGACTGACCGCGCAGCACGTGCAGCTGGTGTCGGTGGTGAAGTTCTCTGTACAGTTTTCTAAGTTGTCTTTTTGGCAAGTTGAAAAGATTTTGACAGGTATTTGATATGTCACGTGTTGCAAATAGTCCGGTTGAATTGCCCGCAGGTGTGGACGTTACTTTTAAAGGGCAAGACCTAACCGTTAAAGGCGGTATGGGTACTCTCGAGCTTCGTATCCACGATAGCGTCGAAGTAAAAGAAGAAGATAAAACATTGTTGTTCGCTGCTCGTGATGGTGCGAAAACTTCTCGTGCACTGTCAGGTACTATGCGCGCGCTGGTTAACAATATGGTTATCGGTGTATCTCAAGGTTTTGAAAAGAAACTTGAGCTAAACGGTGTGGGTTATCGTGCGAAAGCATCTGGTAACACATTGAACCTTACTTTAGGTTTTTCACACCCTGTTGATTACACGCTTCCTGAAGGCGTAACAGCAGAAACGCCAACCCAAACTGAAGTGGTTCTTAAAAGTGCTGACAAGCAATTGCTTGGTCAGGCGGCTGCAGAAATTCGTGGTTTCCGTCCACCAGAGCCTTATAAAGGTAAAGGCGTTCGTTATTCCGATGAGTATGTACGTCGTAAAGAAGCTAAGAAGAAATAATTAACTTTTTGAAGCTTAGAGAGCAGAAACCTATCTGGAAGGTTTTATAAAGTATGAACGTAAAGAAACAGTCAAGAATTCGTAGAGCTCGTCGTTCACGTGTGAAAATCCGTGAACTACGTGCAACTCGATTGTGCGTAAACCGCACTCCACGCCATATATATGCGCAAATTATCAACGCTGAAGGGGATAAAGTTCTAGCTTCTGCTTCTACAGTTGAAAAAGATTTACGTGGTGAGAAAACTGGCAATATCGAAGCTGCAGCAAAAGTTGGAAAGCTGATTGCTGAGCGAGCTAAAGCAGCAGGCGTTACTGGTGTTGCTTTTGATCGAAGCGGGTTTAAATACCATGGTCGGGTTAAAGCATTGGCTGATGCTGCCCGTGAAGCTGGTCTGGAATTCTAAAGGTTGAGTTATGTCTACAAATGAAAAAGACAACAACGTAGCAGCGCAAGAAGGCTTGCAAGAGAAGCTTGTTCAAGTAAACCGCGTTGCTAAAACTGTAAAAGGTGGTCGTATCTTCGGTTTTACAGCTCTGACCGTTGTTGGCGATGGAAATGGTAAAGTTGGTTTTGGTCGTGGTAAGGCTCGTGAAGTGCCTATCGCCATTCAAAAAGCGATGGAAGCAGCTCGCAGAAATATGATTCAGGTTGAGCTAAATGGTGACACCATTCAGTATCCAACTAAAGGTCGTCATGGAGCGTCTAAAGTATTCATGCAACCAGCCTCTCAGGGTACTGGAGTTATTGCTGGTGGTGCTATGCGTGCCGTTCTTGAAATTGCCGGCGTACAAAACGTATTGGCAAAATGTTACGGTTCGACGAACCCTGTTAACGTTGTTCGTGCGACATTCGAAGCGCTGAGAGCTATGGCATCACCGGAAAGTGTTGCTGCTAAGCGTGGAAAAAACATCGAAGAAATTTTGAATTAATGCCCCACTCTTTCGGTGGCAATTTGTTGAGCGATTGAAGTCATGGCTAAAAAGACGGTAAAAGTTACTCAAACCAAAAGCGTTGCTGGGCGTTTAAAGGCGCACCAAGCATGTATTAGCGGTCTTGGTTTACGTAGAATCGGTCACACCGTAGAAGTGGAAGATACTCCATCTGTTCGCGGTATGATCAACAAAGTCAATTACATGGTGCAGGTGGAAGGAGAGTAAGATGCGTTTAAATACTTTGAGTCCTGCTCCTGGAAGTACTACCAGCAAGAAGCGCGTTGGTCGCGGTATTGGTAGTGGACTGGGTAAAACATGTGGACGTGGTCATAAAGGTCTTAAGTCCCGTTCCGGTGGTACAGTTAAACCAGGTTTCGAAGGTGGTCAGATGCCACTTCAAAAGCGTCTACCAAAATACGGTTTTAGCAGTCGTATTGGACGTGTTACCGAAGAAGTACGTTTAGCTGAGCTAAATAAAGTGGAAGGTGAACTAGTCGATATTGCAGCGTTAAAAGCCGCTGATGTTATCGGTGAAAACACAAAACGTGTTAAAGTCTTCCTATCCGGTGAGCTTAAGAAGGCAGTTACAGTAAAAGGCTTAGCGGTAACTAAAGGTGCTAAAGCTGCCATTGAAGCAGCTGGCGGTAAAGTAGAAGAGCAGGCATAAGAGCCTGCCATCGCAAATAGCGAGGGTTAAATGGCAACGCCAGGTAATTTGCCACTAGGAAATCAGAAAGGTTTAGGCGAGCTTTGGGCTCGCCTTAAGTTTTTATTCTTAGCGATAGTCGTTTATCGTGTAGGAACTCATATCCCGGTTCCGGGAATGGATCCTGAGCGAGTGGCACAGTTGCTAAACCAGAATCAGGGTACCATTTTGGGGATGTTTAACATGTTCTCCGGTGGTGCTTTTGAAAGGATGAGTATACTTGCTCTGGGGATTATGCCTTATATCTCTGCGTCGATTATCATGCAGATGATGACCGCTGTGACCCCTTCTTTAGAACAGCTAAAGAAAGAGGGCGATGCTGGTAGAAGAAAAATAAGCCAATACACACGTTATTTGACGGTTGCGTTAGCGACTGTTCAGGCGTTTGTTTTTGTTTCAAGTATGAAAGGCAATGCCTATCCAGGTATGAGCATGCTGAGCTTATATGTGGTTGCGGTTTCTTCTTTAGTTACTGGATCGGTTTTCCTTATGTGGTTGGGCGAACAGGTAACAGAAAGAGGAATTGGTAACGGTATCTCGATGATTATCTTCGCAGGTATTGTTGCTGGTTTGCCAGGAGCTATTGGTCAAGCGTTCGAAAGCGCGAGACAGGGTGATCTACACCTGATTGTACTGCTTATCTTGACCGGTTTACTTGTTGCTGTAACAGCATTTATCGTGTTGATGGAGCGAGGCCAGCGTCGGATTACTATCCAGTACGCTCGTCGCCAACAAGGGCGTCAGGCTTATGCTGCGCAGACTAGCCATCTGCCATTAAAAATTAATATGGCTGGTGTTATCCCTGTGATTTTTGCCAGTAGTATCCTGCTTTTCCCTACCACTATTCTTCAGTGGTTCGGTTCTTCAAGTGAAGGTAAGACTGCAGAGATTCTACAAGAGATTGCATTAGCTATTGGCCCAGGACAGCCGCTTAACTTTGTCCTGTTTGGTACCTTAATTATTGCTTTTTGCTTTATATATACAGCAATGATGTACAACCCAAAAGAAGTTGCAGACAACTTGAAAAAGGGTGGTGCATATATCCCGGGGATTCGTCCAGGGGAGCAATCAGCAAAGTATATTGATAGTGTTTTGACTCGTCTTACTGTGGTTGGGTCAATATACATCTCTGCGGTGGCATTATTACCGCAGTTTTTAACAGCCTCAGCTAATATCCCCTTCTATTTGGGTGGTACGTCTCTGTTGATCGCTGTTGTTGTGGTTATGGATTTTATGTCTCAGGTTCAATCGCACTTAATGTCTCATCAGTACGACTCAGTATTGAAGAAGGCAAACTTACAAAGTTATGGGCGTGGCCGGTAGGCGTAAAAAAGTTTTCACTATTGAGGTAATGTCATGAAGGTTCGTGCTTCAGTAAAAAAAATGTGTCGTAACTGCAAAGTGATTCGTCGCAAAGGTTCTTTGCGTGTAATCTGCTCTGCAGAGCCTCGTCATAAGCAAAGACAAGGCTAATTAAGGCATTCAGGTCTGGCCGCCCGGCCAGACCTTTCAACGTTTCAAGCGTTGATAAATTGGAGGTGTTAACTGTCGTTGGGTGAGGAAACTCCTTAACTATTGCAATTTGGTGACTTAATCGCTATTCTTGCGCGCTTTTTAGGGTGCGGAGTGGCTTAAGCTGCTGTTAACACTGAATATCGTATCTATATCGGAGTAAATTGAATGGCTCGTATAGCTGGTGTCAACATACCAGATAATAAACATGCCGTGATTTCCCTAACCTATGTTTATGGTGTAGGAAAAACGACTGCAAAGCAGATTCTTGCAGCGACAGGCGTACCAGAGTCCAAGAAAATCGGCGAACTAGATGAAGCCGAAATGGATTCTATCCGTACCGAAGTTGCTAAGTTAGCTGTTGAAGGTGATTTGCGTAGAGAAATCTCCATGAACATCAAGCGTTTGATGGACTTGGGATGCTATCGCGGTATCCGTCACCGCAGAAACTTGCCAGTACGTGGTCAGCGTTCAAAAACTAACGCTCGTACTCGTAAAGGTCCTCGCAAGCCAATTAAAAAGTAATTGGATAATCATTAACAGAATTAGGTTAGGAAAATATTGCTATGGCTAAGCCAAGTGGTAAATCCGCAACAAAGAAAAAGGTCAAAAAGACCGTTGTTGATGGCGTTGCTCATATCCACGCTTCGTTCAACAACACTATCGTAACTATTACAGATCGCCAGGGTAATGCACTTTCATGGGCAACGGCTGGTGGTTCAGGTTTCCGTGGTTCTCGTAAAAGTACACCTTTTGCTGCTCAGGTAGCTGCAGAGCGTGCAGGCGTTGCCGCACAAGAATATGGTGTAAAGAACCTTGACGTTGAAGTTAAAGGTCCAGGGCCCGGTCGTGAGTCGGCAGTACGTTCACTTAATAATGTTGGATTTAAAATCAACAATATTACTGATGTTACGCCAATCCCTCACAACGGTTGTCGTCCACCTAAAAAACGTCGAGTGTAAGGAGGGAGAATCATGGCTCGTTATCTAGGTCCTACCTGTAAATTATCTCGCCGTGAAGGCACAGATTTGTTCCTTAAGAGTGGCGCTCGTCCTCTTGAGTCAAAATGTAAAGCCGAAACTGGTCCAGGCCAGCACGGTCAGCGCCGCGGTCGTTTATCTGACTATGGTGTTCAGCTTCGTGAGAAGCAAAAAGTACGTCGTATTTACTGCGTACTGGAAAAACAATTCCGTGGCTACTATAAAGAAGCTGCACGTCGTAAAGGCGCAACAGGTGAAAACCTGCTTAAGCTTCTAGAATGCCGTTTAGACAATGTTGTGTATCGTATGGGCTTTGGTGCTACTCGTTCAGAGTCTCGTCAGCTTGTATCCCACAAGTCTATTACGGTAAACGGCCAAGTTGTTAACATTCCTTCCTTCCAAGTAGCTGAAGGCGATGTTGTTGCCGTTCGTGAGAAGTCAAAGAACCAACTTCGTATTCAAAACGCTCTAGGTATCGCAGCTCAACGCGGCGATGTTGATTGGGTTGATGTCAATTCTGACAAAAAAGAAGGCACCTTTAAGCGTGTCCCAGATCGTGAAGATCTACCCGCAGAAATCAACGAAAACCTTATCGTAGAGCTTTACTCGAAGTAAGGAAATATCAACCTAAAACAGGTGTGTTTATGCAGAGTGCTGTGAATGAATTTTTGACGCCGCGTCATATCGATGTAACTGAAATAGCTCCAACTAGAGCTAAGGTTGTATTGGAGCCTCTGGAGCGTGGATTTGGCCACACTCTGGGTAACGCGTTGCGTCGAATCCTACTTTCGTCGATGCCAGGTTGCGCCGTAACCGATGTCGAAATCGAAGGTGTTCAACACGAATACAGTGCAATCGAAGGGGTTCAAGAGGATGTAATCGAAATCCTTTTGAATCTTAAAAACCTTGCAGTTGTTATGCATGGTAAAGATTCAGCAACGCTGAGCCTAAGTAAACAAGGTCCTGGTGTGGTTACTGCTGCAGATATTCAGCTGGATCACGATGTGGAAATCCTTAATCCAGATTTGATACTCGCTAACATCACTGCAGATGTGGCTTTAAACATGAAGTTGGGTATTAATCGCGGTCGGGGTTACCAGCCTGCGGATGCTCGTGAAACGGACGAAGAGGAAAGTCGGGCAATTGGCCGTCTCCGCCTCGACGCTTCGTTTAGCCCCGTAGTGCGATTGGCATATACAGTTGAGAGTGCTCGTGTGGAGCAACGAACTGACCTGGATAAATTGGTACTGGATTTGGAAACAAACGGTACATTGGATCCAGAAGAGGCTATCCGTCGCGCCGCTACGATCCTACAGCAGCAATTAGCTGTATTTGTTGATCTGGAAGGTGAGAAAGAAGCTGAGCCAGAGCAAAAAGAAGATCAAATTGATCCTATCTTGCTTCGTCCAGTTGATGATCTTGAACTTACCGTTCGTTCAGCAAACTGTTTGAAAGCTGAAAATATCTACTACATTGGTGATCTTATTCAGCGCACTGAAGTAGAATTACTTAAAACGCCAAATCTGGGTAAAAAATCTCTTACTGAGATTAAAGACGTTTTGGCATCGAGAGGTCTATCACTTGGCATGCGTCTAGAAAACTGGCCGCCTGCAAGTTTGAAGACTGGAGACTAATAGTATTGGGTCGGGTTTTGCCTGACCCATTCATTTAAATTGCTGAGATAGCAATAGGTTAAAGGGTTATCGTCATGCGTCATCGTCAAAGTGGACGTCAATTAAACAGAAATAGCTCACACAGAAAAGCAATGTTCCGCAACATGGTTGCTTCTTTGGTTGAGCATGAGCTTATTAAGACTACGTTGCCTAAGGCGAAGGAACTACGCCGTCATGCTGAGCCAATTATTACTTTGGCTAAAAGTGACTCTGTAGCTAATCGTCGTTTGGCTTTTGACCGCTTGCGTAGCAAAACTGCGGTAGGCAAATTGTTTAACGAGCTTGGCCCACGTTACGAAGGGCGTCCAGGCGGTTATCTTCGCATCTTGAAGTGCGGTTACCGTGCCGGTGACAAAGCGCCTATGGCTTACGTTGAGTTGGTTGGTCGACCAGCTGGAGCGGGCGAAGCGGAAACAGAAGCTGCCGCAGCTGAATAGTCGTAAAGCTTAAAAAAATGTCAAAATGCCGGTTTAATAGCCGGCTTTTTTTTGCCTGAAATCTGGCATCGAAAATTCTTCGCAAACTGTCCATCAAACCTCTTAAAAACTCGCCGATTCGGCGCAAAATCAAATTTTCTCTGCTAATATCAATTTGTTCGCAAAATAATTGATCTCATGCCAAAAGGCACCTTCAACATTACAACAATGCGTCAAAGATACCTCCAATGGCACGGGCAGAAAACAAGAGAAAACTGCCCACTTGTAACGCAGTTCATTTTTATAGGCGAAAAGCTATGAGCTCTTTGGATCAGCTGTTTTATTGGCGTGGAATAGCCGACAGTTACCATAATTACCGGGGAGAATACGTAAAGGTTCCTCACGAATACCGGGTTAACTTGTTAAAAGCGATGGGTGCCGATCTTTCCGATCAAAAAACAATCGACAAACAAGCATACGATCTTGATGTTGCTCCATGGACGAAGTGGATGCCATCTATCATTGTTTCTCCCAGTTTTGGCCGACAAGGTTTTTACCTGAATGTATCGCCCGCAGAGTTAAAGACATTATTTCAGTGGGAGGTTAGTCTTGAGGGGAAAGTGGTCAAAAAAGGCAGCTTCACTCCAGTTGAGCTGGACGAAGTGGGCGATTATCTATACCAGGGAGAGCGATATTCCCGTCATTTTCACGTTATTACAGATTTATCGCCAAACTATTATTCGCTGACGATTACCGCTGAGGGGAAAAGTCAGACGTCAACCCTGGCTTATGTGCCAAAGAAAGCATACCAACCCGAGTGGTCTGAGAGAGGGGAGAGGATATGGGGCACAATTATCCAGTTATATACCCTAAGGTCGGATAGAAACTGGGGGATTGGTGATTTCTCCGATTTGAAACTGTTAATTGAAAAAACCGCCGCTAAAGGTGCGGGATGTATCGGGCTCAACCCTTTGCATGCGTTGTTGCCGGATGTTTCCCATAACTGCAGCCCTTATAGTCCTTCTGATCGACGCTTTATTAACCCTTTATATATTGATCCAGAATTTGTTGAAGAAAGCCGTACCCTCGTGTCTGGTGAGTCTGCGAGTGCCGGCCATTTTGCAGCGCTTCAGAAAAAAGCTGAAGAGCTAAGATTGACTGATAAAGTCAATTATGAAGAAGTTAAAAAAATTAAATACAGTGCTTTCGAACTTCTCTTTACTATCTTCGACGATCAACATATAAAGGCACGTTCAGCTCGAGCAAAAGAATTTTTTGATTACCTTCAGGAAGAAGGTGAGCCGTTGCAAAATTACGCTGTTTGGGAAGCGAAAAATAATCCATTTTTAACCGATCATGACTTTGATCGGCAAGTGGTATTTCATTGTTATCTTCAGTGGTTAGCTGAGCGTCAGCTTGAATTTTGTCAGCAGCATGCGTTGAAGTTGGGAATGCAAGTTGGTTTGATCCGCGACCTGGCAGTGGGAGCCGATGCCGGTGGCGCGGAAGTAACCAGTAACCCGAATCTTTTTTGCGAAGCAGCCGCAGTAGGTGCGCCGCCGGATCCTTTTGCTCAACAAGGGCAAAACTGGGGACTGCCACCAATGGATCCTATGCATCTTAGGGAAACGGGTTACGCACACTATATAAGTCTGTTGCGAGAAAATATGCAACATTGTGGTGCATTACGTATCGACCACGCTATGAGTCTAATGCGTTTGTGGTGGTGTCCTCCTGGACAAACTGCGGATCACGGTGCATACGTTTATTACTCGTTCGAAGAAATGTTGGGGTTGTTGTTGCTGGAGAGTTACTTAAATCAATGCGCTATTATCGGTGAAGATTTGGGTGTGGTTCCAAGCGAGTTTCGTGATGCGATATGCCGGGCCAAAATTTTTACGAATAAAGTTGTGTATTTCGAAAAGCAGGGAAACTGGTTTAAACAGCCTGAAAATTATGAAAGCCATGCACTGGCGATGGTTGATAACCACGATGTTCCTACCTTAGCCAGTTGGTGGGTAGGCAGCGATTTGGCTTTACGTGACCAGCTCAATTTGCTCGAAGAGGGAATAAGCTATGAACAGCTGATGAAAGAGCGCTATGAAGACAAATGCCAGATAATTAATATGTTAAAACATCACGGTCTATGTCCGCAGCATTGGCAGGAGCGTGATCTAAAAGAAGAGGCCGATCAGGCTCTGGTATTCGCGATACTGAAGCTTTCATCAAAGGTTGCATCGAAGTTCTTTGTTATACAGCTGGAAGATTTATTGTTGATGGAAGATCCAGTAAATGTCCCCGGCACATTTAAAGAGTATGATAACTGGCAGAGAAAAATATCTGTCAATATAAAAACAATTTTTGAAGATAAAAACATTGACGCATTGTTGCGAGATATTTCAGAAATAAGAAAATCGTAACGGTAAAAATCGAAAACTAGATAAGGTGAATTCAGGTTATGGATGTTCTGTCTAATGACATAATTCAGTCCATTGTGAATGCAGATTGTGAAGATATCTTTGCTTACTTGGGGCAGCATAAAGTTGATGCAAATAAAATTGCCATCAGAACCTTTCTTCCTAACGCGACAAGCGTGGAAATCCTTGATTATAACACTAAGAGCGTAGTAGCCCGATTGGAACGTATCCATGAAGCGGGCATTTATGTTGCGGTACTAGAGCAAGACTTTTTTGATCGCTATTTAATTAAAGCATCCTATGTAAATAGCGAAGACTTGATTTTTGAAGATCCCTATCGATTTGGGTCAACTATCGGTGAGCAGGATTTATATTTATTTGGTGAAGGCACTCATGAAGCCGTTTACCAGTTTATGGGCGCTCATTTGATTTCCATTGATGGTGTTGAAGGTTGTCGTTTTTGCGTGTGGGCACCTAACGCCCGTCGTGTTTCTGTAGTGGGGGATTTCAATTTCTGGGATGGGCGCAAGCATATGATGCGCAAACATATACCCAGCGGAATATGGGAAGTCTTTATACCAGGAATAAAGGCAGGAGATTTATATAAATACGAAGTTCGGGGGGCCGACGGACACCTTTTACCTCATAAAGCAGATCCATATGGCTTTGGTGCGCAACTTCCCCCTGACCAGGCTTCGGTTGTTGTCGATGATAAAAGCTATGAGTGGCAAGACGAAGGCTGGAAAGGTGAACGACATTGGAGAACGCATCGTGCCGGCCCTATCGCAATTTACGAAGTTCATCTTGGTTCATGGAAGCGTAAAACGGAAGAAGGTAATCGTTACCTGACGTATCGCGAATTGGCGGAAGAGCTTATTCCTTATGTTAAGGATATGGGGTTTACGCATTTGCAATTAATGCCAGTGAGCGAATTCCCTTTCGATGGTTCTTGGGGATATCAGCCTGTTGGTTTGTATGCACCGACTAGCCGCTTTGGTTCCCCCGATGACTTTAAATATTTTGTTGACTGTTGCCACCAATCCGGCATCGCTGTGTTAATTGATTGGGTTCCCGGGCATTTCCCAACCGATGGGCACGGGCTTGGGCGTTTTGATGGCACACCATTATATGAGCATGCCGATGCACGTCAGGGTTTTCACCCGGACTGGAATACCTATATTTTTAATTACGGTCGTAAGGAAGTGGCTAACTATCTTATGGCTAACGCGCTTTATTGGTTATCGGAATTCCATATCGACGGCCTGCGTGTGGATGCTGTGGCCTCCATGTTGTATCTGGACTACAGCCGTAATGAAGGAGAGTGGATTCCCAATATTTATGGTGGGCGGGAAAATCTTGAAGCCATAGATTTTATTCGGAATGTTAATGCGCGAGTCTATCAAAACTTTCCTGACACAATGATGGTTGCTGAAGAGTCGACAGCATGGCCAGGCGTATCTAAACCTGTGCATTATGGTGGACTGGGTTTCGGCTTTAAGTGGAATATGGGATGGATGAATGACAGTCTGGAGTTTATGTCGAAAGAACCTATTCACAGGCAATATCATCATCACGATATGACATTCAGTCTGTATTACGCGTTCAGTGAGAATTTTATTTTACCGTTGAGTCATGATGAAGTTGTTCACGGTAAAGGCTCTATTTTATCCCGTATGCCAGGAGACGCCTGGCAGCAATTTGCCAACTTGCGTGCTTACTATTCGTTTATGTGGGGGCACCCAGGCAAGAAATTGTTATTTATGGGAAGCGAGTTTGGGCAAGGTCCGGAATGGAACCATAACACTGGCTTAGAGTGGCACCAATTGGGTATTAAGGAGCATCGAGGTATTCAAAATCTGGTGCGGGACCTAAACAATATCTATATGTCTCGCGAAGCTTTGTATCACAACGACAGCGAAGAAAAAGGTTTTGAGTGGGTAGAGGCGGATGACCGTCATAACTCTGTATTTATTTTTATCCGTAAGTCGGAAGAAACCGGGCGCTCGCTACTATTTATTTCCAATTTTACGCCGGTATTAAGGGAGGATTATCGAGTTGGTGTGAATGAGCCCGGCTATTATGTCGAGCTTCTTAATACCGATAGCGATATTTATGGAGGAGGTAACAAAGGCAATGGTGGTGGCGTGATGTCGGAAGAGGTTTCCTGGCATTATCGAAAACACTCAATTAATGTCACTATTCCGCCACTTGCATCCATCATTTTTGAATTGCAATAGACAAAACGCATTGAGTAATGAACGACAAAAAAATATATAAAACTCGAGAAGGTTCACCGTATCCACTCGGTGCTACCAGCGAAGACGGAGGGGTTAACTTCGCGCTCTTCTCAGCTCATGCGGAATCCGTACAGCTATGTTTATTTGATGAGATCGGGCAGAACGAAATTGCGAGGATCGATTTAAAATATTGTACGGACCAAGTTTGGCATGTATATGTTGAAGGGCTCGAACCTGGTGCCTTATATGGTTATCGGGTACATGGTCCCTATGAACCTCAACGGGGTCATAGATTTAACAGCAATAAATTATTGCTTGACCCTTACGCGAAAAAAATTGACGGGGTTTTTCATTGGGCCAGTATTATGTACGGTTACAATGCCGAGCACCCACAACAGGATCTTATTCTTGATGACCGTGACAACAGCAGGGAAATGCCTAAGTGTGTTGTTGTCGCGCAAGATGAGTTTCATTCAGATTCACCAAGACCTCCTAAACCGAAAGTACCCTGGCGGGAAACGGTTATTTATGAAACCCATGTCCGGGGTTTTACTCAGCTTAATCTGGAGGTTCCGGCAAATCAGCGAGGTACGTTTGCCGGGTTATCCCACCCGAATGTTATTAAATACCTAAAACAGTTGGGTGTGACATCCGTCGAGCTATTACCGATTCACGGATTTATTGACGAGCATTTTTTGGTGTCGCAAGGCCTTTCCAATTATTGGGGCTACAACACGCTGCACTTTTTCTCTCCTCACCACGGTTATATCAGCGGTGGCTCTCGAAAAGAATTTCGAGAAATGGTGGATGCCTTCCACGCAGAAGGTTTAGAAATAATTCTTGATGTTGTCTACAACCATACCGCTGAGGGTAACCATCTGGGGCCAACCCTTTCTTTTCGTGGAATCGACAACGCTTCATATTATGTACTGCAAAGTCACGATGCGCGTTTTTATGCAAATGATACCGGTTGTGGTAACACGTTAAATGTGAAACACCCTCGTGTACTGCAAATGGTTATGGACAGTTTGCGGTACTGGGCTGATGAGATGGGGGTTGATGGTTTTCGTTTTGATTTGGCTACGGTACTTGGTAGGGAAGCGCATGGCTTCGATCCTGGTAGTGGCTTCTTCGATGCAATCCGTCAGGACCCCACGTTGGGACAGTGCAAGCTTATCGCTGAGCCTTGGGATATTGGCCCAGGGGGTTACCAGTTAGGAAACTATCCATCTGGTTGGGCCGAATGGAATGACCGTTATCGAGATACTTGCCGGAAATTCTGGCGGGGGGATCCCGGTATGCTGCCCGAATTTGCCACTCGTATTCATGGTTCAAGCGAACTCTTTGAGCACAATGGTCGTGGGCCTTCATCCTGTATCAATTTTATCGCCAGTCACGATGGCTTTACGTTAACGGACTTAGTTACATACAAAGAACGGCATAACGAAGCGAATAAAGAACAAAACAAAGATGGTCATCACGCAAACTTTAGTGATAACTACGGTGTGGAAGGTGATAGCGATGACCTAAAGGTGGTGACGTTACGTGGTCGACAAAAAAGAAATTTTCTGGCCACCTTATTTTTGTCACAAGGGACCCCTATGCTGCTGGCCGGGGACGAATTAGGGCGCTCACAAAAAGGCAACAACAATGCCTATTGTCAGGACAACGAAATTAATTGGTTGGACTGGCAATGCATCGATAACGACGGCAGGGATTTACAGTTATTTACCCGCTACCTGATTTCGTTACGCCGTCGATATCCTATGTTCACTGCACCCAAATATATCCATCTACCCGATGAGCAAACAGAAGGTGTTGTGCAGTGTGTTCGCTGGATTTCAGAGTCGGGCGAGGAGATGCAGGAGCGTCAGTGGACGGAACAATTTACCCAAAGTTTAGGTTGGATTCTGGATGCCAAGCCGCTTGATAAAGATGCAGATATCGAGCCGGAAAGACTTTTAATTTTATTTAATGCCAGTTCGGATAGTGTTGTCTTTACACTGCCGAGAGATCCCAATATTAAAGAATGGCACTGTCTATTAGATACCTATTTTTCTGATGGCTTGCCAAGGAATACCAGTTTTTCCGCCGTAAGTTCAGTGGAACTGAATGCTAAGACCATGCAACTATTTGCGGCGAAGTTTGAAATGTAATACTCATTTTTTGTTTTAACTGGGGAAGCTTATGAACGCAGATCTACCAGGCCCTGTATTAAGTAACGATGCCGAACAGGTTACCAGTGATTTACATCGCCATTTTAACTACACCTTAGGTCGTTTCAATACCGATGAGCAACAAGGGTATATGTTAACGGCTCTGTCGCTAACTGTTCGAGATCGTTTGATGGAGCGTTGGCGATTAACCCGTGAAGCAGAGATTCAAGACAAGCCTAAACGCGTTTTCTATCTTTCTCTAGAGTTCTTGCTTGGTCGAAGTTTACATAACGCTATCTTAAACCTGGATGTTGAAGAGTCCGTGCGACAGGCGCTCGCGGATTTTGGCTGTCGCCTGGAAGATATTGAAAGCGAAGAGCGGGATGCCGGTTTGGGTAATGGTGGTTTAGGTCGACTCGCCGCGTGTTTTATGGATAGCTGCGCAACCCTTAATTTGCCTGTGCGTGGTTATGGCATTCGCTATGAATACGGTATGTTCCATCAAAGTCTTTGTGAAGGACGGCAAGTGGAGCAACCTGATCACTGGTTGGTTGAAGGAAACCCTTGGGAGATCGAACGGCTTGGTCGAACACGCCGCATTAAATTCTACGGGCGTACTGAATTTTTACATAATGCCAAAGGCAAAATATTTGCGCGTTGGGTAGATACTCAGGATGTTCTTGCCATCCCTTATGATATGCCAATCCCTGGTTACAATAACGATGTCGTCAATACCTTAAGGTTGTGGAAAGCGGCTGCAACAGATGAATTTAATTTGCAGGAATTTAACGAAGGCGACTATTCCGATGCAGTTGCCCAGAAAAATCTGGCCGAACAGATCACCATGGTGCTCTATCCAAACGATACGAGTGAGAGTGGTAAAGAGCTGCGTTTAAGGCAGCAATACTTTCTGGCCTCTGCAAGCTTACAGGATGTAATTTCTGATTGGGTGAAGCGAAACGGAGAAGATTTTTCCGAGTTTGCCAACTACCACTGTTTTCAGTTAAACGACACGCATCCTACTTTGGCTGTTGCTGAATTGATGCGTATTCTCGTTGATGAATATATCCTCGATTGGGATGAGGCTTGGGAAATTACCACTAAAACGATGGCCTATACCAACCACACGCTATTGCCGGAAGCCTTGGAAAAGTGGTCAGTACGTTTGGTTGGCGAGCTTCTGCCAAGACTGTTGGATATTATTTACGAAATCAATGCGCGCTTCATGGCCGTTGTTGCTCATCGATGGCCAGGAGACGTGGATCGTCAAAGACGCATGTCTATTATCGAAGAAGGCCATGAACCCAATGTGCGAATGGCCTACCTGGCTATTGCCGGCAGTTTTTCGGTCAATGGTGTGGCTGCGCTTCACTCACAATTATTAACCTCGGGTTTATTTAAAGACTTTTACGAGTTATGGCCGGAGAAATTTAATAATAAAACAAATGGGGTAACACCTCGTCGTTGGTTGTCTCATTGTAATCCCCGTTTAGGTAATTTAGTTTCAGATGCAATAGGTGATAGCTGGGTAACGAACTTCAGCGATATTAAAAATATTGGCGAGTACGCCGGAGACGCTTCGTTTCGTGAAAAATGGTTTGAGGTTAAACAGGACAATAAAAAAGCACTTGCACAACTGGTTAAAGATAAATGCAATGTGGATTTTGATACCAGTTTTATGTTTGACGTCCAGGTTAAACGTATTCATGAGTACAAAAGACAATTGATGAACCTCCTGCATGTTATCCATCTTTATGACCGAATAATTCGGGGGGAAGAGGACAGTGTTCATCCGAGATGTGTGTTGCTGGGTGGTAAAGCCGCTCCTGGTTATGCTTTAGCTAAATTGATTATTAAATTAACAAGTAATGTTGCTCAGGTCATTAATTCGGATAAAAAAGTATCAGAAAGATTAAAACTGGTCTTTTTGCCGAACTATAGAGTATCGGCAATGGAAGTTATTTGTCCGGGTACTGATCTATCCGAGCAGATTTCCACCGCAGGTAAGGAAGCATCTGGTACCGGTAACATGAAGTTTATGATGAACGGTGCGTTAACTATTGGTACTTACGATGGTGCCAATATTGAAATTTTAGATGCGGTTGGTGAAGATCATTTCTTCCTGTTCGGATTAAAAGAAGAGGAAATTGCCGATTACCGTGCTAGAAATGATCCAAGTACTATAATCAGTAATGACACAGACTTAAATCGTGTTATGAATCTTTTAGAGTGCGGCCACTTTAGTTTGTTTGAGCCTGGAATATTTGATCCCATTATTCATTCAATTCGCAATGCTTATGATCCGTGGATGGTGGCGGCGGATTTTCGGGCATATGTGCAGGCGCAAAACAAAGCTGCGGATTATTATCAGAATAAACAAGAATGGATAAAATCCAGCATTCTCAATACCGCCGCCAGCGGCCACTTTTCAAGTGATAGAACAATCTCCGAATATGCGAAAGATATTTGGGGAATTAAAAAACGATGAATAATGTATAGATTGCCGAAAATAAAAAACACGGAGAAGCCAAATGCTCGATCCTAATTCTCGCTATGTTAGCCGTTTAACTCGGGATACCATGGCACTGGTCCTTGCCGGGGGGCGAGGCAGCCGTTTACACGAATTAACAGACTGGCGTGCTAAGCCAGCATTGCATTTTGGGGGAAAGTTTCGAATTATCGATTTCCCCTTATCGAACTGTATTAATTCGGGTATCCGGCGAATTGGGATATTAACGCAGTATAAAGCGCACTCTTTAATCCGCCATATTATCCGAGGTTGGAGTCACTTTAAAAAAGAACATGGTGAATTTGTCGAAGTGTTGCCTGCATCCCAACGGTATTCACCTAATTGGTATCAAGGAACTGCCGACGCCATCTTCCAGAATATGGATATTATTCAAGCCGAGGCACCAAAATATTTATTGGTGCTTTCTGGCGACCATGTTTATCAAATGGATTATGGTGCGATGTTGGCCCATCACGTTGAATCTGGCGCAGACTTAACCGTATCCTGCATGGAAGTGCCTATTGAGGAAGCGGCTGGTGCGTTTGGTGTGATGTCGGTTGATGAAAACAATCGAATATATCGTTTCGATGAAAAACCTGCTAACCCAACAGAGTTAAAAGACAAGCCTGGCTACACATTGGCCTCAATGGGAAACTATGTTTTTAATACGGAGTTTCTCTTTGACCATTTGCAGCGTGATGCCGAGGATGATTCGTCGGAACATGATTTTGGTAAAAACATTATTCCGTCTTTAATTGAAGAGTTTACTATTCAGGCTTATCGGTTCCGGGACCCTGATACCGGCGACACATCATATTGGCGTGACGTGGGGACTTTGGATTCATTCTGGCAGGCCAATATGGAATTGGTAGAACCGAGCCCTTCCTTAAATTTATATAACCGCCATTGGCCTATCTGGACTTATCAGACACAACTACCTCCTGCCAAATTTGTGTTTGACGACGATGACCGCCGAGGCTATGCAGTTGACTCTATGGTTTCCGGTGGCTGTATTATCTCCGGAGGTAAAATAACCGGCTCTGTTGTATTCTCGGATGTTCGGGTTCATTCCTATAGCGAAATTGAGGAGTCTGTATTATTGCCGGAGGTCACAATTCATCGCCGGGCTAAGGTTAAGCGCGCGATTATCGATTCGGCATGTGTGATCCCTGAAGGTATGATCATCGGCCACGACCACGAGCACGACAAGGCTCGCGGTTTCAGAGTAACCCAGAAAGGCATAACTCTGGTAACAAGAGAAATGCTGGAGAAACTGGATAGCGGTAACAAGTAGCTCTAAGAGGCTTGCTCGATTAGAGCAAGCCTTGTTTTCCCACTGCCCATCACTTTACACTGTTGTCCTCAAATCAACCTCTGTTAAATAGAATTTCTATGCAAAATAATAAAAAGATTCTTATGGTTGCTGCCGAAAACGATGCGTTGCCTAGAGCAAAAGTTGGTGGCGTTGGCGATGTTATCCGTGACGCACCTAAAGCTTTAATCAAGCAAGGGTGTGAAGTGGATGTGGTTTTGCCTTCATATGGTTTTCTCGCAAGGCTGGAGGGGGCAGTATTAATTACCAGCTATGCAGTAATCTTTGGTGGCAAAATATATGAAATATCATTGCTCCACTATCAGGAAAAAGGGTCGAAAGTTAATAATATTATTCTGCACCATCCTGAGTTCGCTCCTAAAGGCGAGAAGGTTTATTGTAACGACCCCGATTGGCAGCCCTTTGCAACAGATGCAACCAAATTTGCATTATTTTGTGCTGCTGTTGCTCAAGGGTTGAAGATCGGGGCAATTGCCCGGCCAGATGTGATTCACTGCCATGATTGGCACGCGGCGTTTTTGTTGATTTTGTTAAAATATGCCGCACAGTATAAAGATCTGCTGGGAATTCATACCGTATATACCATTCATAATCTGGCCATGCAGGGGGTACGACCTTTAAAAGGTGATGAGTCATCATTTGCTCAATGGTTCCCTGAGTTGGCATACGATGCGGAAATGATTTGCGATGCGCGTTTTAAAGATTGCGTAAACCCCATGAGGGCAGGAATACTTCTTGCGGATAAAGTGCATACAGTATCTCCGACCTACGCCGAAGAAATTCAACATCCGAGTCAATACAGCCAAGGTATTTATGGTGGCGAAGGCCTGCAGCATGAATTGAGTATTCGTGCGCAGAACGGTGATTTAGTGGGTATTTTAAATGGCTGCGAATATCCCAAGGGGGCAAAGTACACCAAACCATCGCGCAAAAAAATTGGTGAGATGATTGATACTGCGTTATTGAAATGGGCTGCTGAATCAACGCATTTAGCCAGTGCGCACTGGATTGCTGAGCGGCGTACTAAAGATTGGCTGGCGAAAAAAAATGCTGGTTTTACCATGCTTTCCATTGGTCGAGTTACCGAACAGAAATCCCGTATTTTGCAGACTAAAGTCTCCCGTGGGCGCACAGCATTGGAAGTTATTCTCAATCGGTTAGGTGATGAAGGAACATATATTATGCTCGGTAACGGTGATTCAAAATTGGAATCATTCTTTACCAAAATGAGTGCGGTACACGATAACTTTATTTTCCTAAACGGATACTCGGACGCTTTGTCTCAGGAGTTGTATAAGTTTGGTGATCTCTTTCTTATGCCCAGTTCGTTCGAGCCTTGTGGTATCTCTCAAATGCTAGCTATGCGTGCGGGCCAGCCTTGCTTGGTGAATCAGGTTGGTGGATTAAAAGATACGGTTACCCACACTAAGAATGGATTTGCCTTTAGTGGTAATAATATATTTGAGCAGGCGGAAAATCTGGTCGGTATTTTTGATGAAGCACTAAATCTCTACCAAAACAATAACGTTATTTATGCGAGCTTATGTAAGGCAGCAGCAAAAGCACGTTTTACCTGGGAGGAAAGTGTTAAGGCTTATTTGGAACGCATCTATTAAAAAATAATTATGCGATAGATGCTTAAAGCCGGTGAGCTTTAAGCGTAAAATCGTGTACTTTATTCCAGTCAGTGTATTCGACGTTTGTACGGGGGTCGGTAGGCCCCTTGGTTAATACCATAATAAAACGAATGATCAATCTGTCCCAAAATGAATACCGCTGATAGTTTAGTCTACCGGCGAAAACGCCTATCAAGTTCGGTTGCCAGGTAATTTCAGAAAAAAACTTCTTCACATAAGGGTTGGTTGTTGGCTGGTTTTTCTCTGGCTTTCGGGCAACGACATTCACGGAAAAAAACGCACTGGGTTTTTCTTCTAATAGCGCCAGGTTATCATCAATAAACTGATAGACACTTGGGTTATGTTTGCCATAACGAATACTCGCGCCGATAATGATTTTTTCGTGCTCTTTTAGTTCCTGTTTGCTGGCCTCTGTAAGTGGTTTACAGAGGGCATAGTTCCCCAGGCGTTTCAGGTCCAACTGAATCCGCTCACATATTTTCTTGGTTTGGCCATCTGTAGTTGAGTAAAGAAGAAGATACTTACCCATTGTTTATGCTCAAATTAAATACAAGGCGGAATATACTGAGTTGAGTAAGCTTCTTCCTTAAGCTAGGACAAATTTGGTGCCTGTTTATAGGAATTCTGTCATGCAGCGCTTATAAGCGCTGGATATAACTGCGGTATGCCTGGTTGGCGGGAATATGAGGTCGACTGTGAATGGTGTGATTAACCCAGGTTTTGGCATCCTCTAGTGTGTGAAATGCCGCCATGGGAAAATTATCTGGACAAAACGCCCTTCCTACGGTGGTCAGGTCTTTTCGCTCATCACCATAAACAACATTACAAAAACACATAAAATTGCTGACTTCACGTATTAAACGATTGAATATGGATGGGTCTACAGAGTAGCTATTGATCTTGTCGGATATCCAGCCGAAGGGGTGAATCATATTTAGCTTCAAAATCCGGATTATTTCGTTTAAATAACTTTTATTTAAGTCTACCCCTTCATTTATTCTAACGATTATTAAAAACTGATGAATTTCAAACTGTGCAAAGCTTGTCGTAATTATTCTCATTATTTCGTGATTTTTATTGTATTCTGGGTGGACGTTTCAGGGCGCGATTATATCAGTGATTTTATTTCAATTCTCAATAATAAAATGATTGTATATTTGATTTGGGTTGTTTTTTTTATTTTCTGGCGTTTTATGTTTTTTGATGAATTTCTCGCTCGGAAAAAGGTATGAAGGAAATGAGGGTGAAAATACCAAAACCGGTTGATAAAATATTTTCAGGCTATCCAAAAGAAGCAAGAAAATGTTTGCTTGATTTACGTAATATAATTTACGAAGTGGCGAAAGATGAAGGCGTGAAAATGTTGGAGGAAAGCCTTAAGTGGGGAGAGCCCAGTTATCGGCCTATAAACCCTCGGATTGGCACCGCTGTCAGAATAGCCTGGAAAAGTAAGACGCCGGAAAATATCTATTTATTTGTAAATTGTAAGACTTCACTAGTTGATAAGTATCGTGTTCTTTTTTCTGACGTATTAACGTTTGAAGGGAATCGAGCTGTTGTGATACCAATAAATAAACCCTTGTCGTACGAACCGCTTCGGGAGTGTATTCGTTTGGCTTTTTGTTATTTCCTGTAATTCAAGGGGCAGAGTCTATTTTTTATCTGAAAGATGTTCGACTTGGTAGCTTAGCTCTTCAAGGCATTTTGCAAGAGTGTAGTAATATTTTTCGATACTGACATGAATAAAGTTTCCAGGGTAGCTTTCTTCTACACCATTTTCTCCATACTGGCTCGCACGAACATCGCATTGCTTTACATCTTGATACACTTGTTTGAATGACGTGCCGGGTTTGGTCAGAATTATTTTTCCACCTACAGGCATGTATTGTTGTCTAACGGTGGCTGAGTGACTGCGATAGGCATTAAGTACAAAATTTTCAGGAAAATAGCCTTCGGAATCGACTAGTTCCAGGTTGTGGCCTTTTATACAGGTTGTATGCTCTTTGTATAAGTTTGGTGTAATTAAATGCTCCGGTATTTTATGAAGCGGTGCTGCTCGTAGAATAAATTGCTTTTTATAAATGTCTTCCTGGCATTTTTTCTGTGCATCGAAAAAATTTTCGGTATTTTCATTTGATACTCTCCATGAGGTGACGTAGGCATTGCCGTCGTTGTCAATAAGCTGCTCTTGTCGAATAGAGTCCGGCAATTGAACAGCGTAGAGAGGAGGATGATTGGGCCGTAAGAAGAGTAGAATATCTGTGCCTGCACTGGGCGCTTGAGGCCCGGTGCAGGAAGCGAGTGTCGCTAGTAAAAGACTGTAAATTGCATGTTTCTTCACAAGCGAGGGTTTACTTTTTTGCACTCAGTAAAGGCTTGAGAAATTTCCCTGTGTGGGATTTCTTAACTTTGCAAATGGCTTCCGGTGTTCCCGTTGCAATAATTTCTCCACCGCCGCTTCCGCCTTCTGGGCCAAGATCAACAATCCAATCGGCAGTTTTGACTACATCCAAATTATGCTCAATCACCACAATGGTGTTGCCGTGATCTCTCAGACGATGCAATACATTAAGCAATTGCTGAATGTCGTGGAAGTGTAAGCCTGTGGTGGGTTCATCCAGAATATACAGTGTTTTTCCCGTGTCTCGCTTGGAAAGCTCTTTCGCCAGTTTTACCCGTTGCGCTTCACCACCAGACAGCGTGGTGGCAGCTTGTCCCAAACGAATATAGGACAAGCCGACATCAATCAGCGTTTGCAGCTTTTTCGCCACAGCGGGGATAGCATCGAAAAATTCGCGAGCATCTTCAACCGTCATATCCAGACATTCGTGGATATTTTTACCTTTGTATTTGATTTCCAGCGTTTCACGGTTATAGCGTTTACCGTGGCATTGGTCGCAGGGTACATAGACGTCAGGTAAAAAGTGCATTTCCACTTTGACAACACCATCGCCTTGGCAGGCTTCGCAACGCCCACCCTTCACATTAAAGCTAAACCGGCCTGCTTTGTAACCCCGTGAACGGGCTTCCTGAGTGCCTGCAAAGATATCCCTGATCGGTGTGAATATTCCCGTGTAGGTTGCGGGATTTGAGCGTGGTGTGCGTCCTATGGGGCTTTGATCGATGTCGACACATTTATCCAAATACTGAAAGCCGTCAATGCTTTCGTAGGCCGCTGGTGTCAGTGTGGTTGCACCATTAAGTGTCGTTGCTGCTAACGGGTACAGGGTGCTGTTAATCAGGGTTGATTTGCCTGAGCCGGAAACACCTGTCACACATGTCATTAAGCCTATGGGAATTTCCAGAGTAACGGATTTCAGGTTATTCCCTGTTGCACCGGATAACACGAGTTTTTGATCCTGTTTATTAGAATTACGGATCTGTGGTACCGCAATGGCTTTTTTTCCGCAAAGGTATTGGCCAGTGACAGATTTTTTGGATTTTATAATTTGTTGGTAGCCGCCTTGCGCAATAATTTCGCCGCCGTGAACACCTGCTCCAGGGCCGACATCAATAATATAATCTGCGGTTCGAATGGCATCTTCATCATGTTCGACAACAATAACGGTATTGCCAAGATCACGTAAATGAGTGAGCGTTTTTAACAGGCGGTCGTTGTCCCTTTGGTGTAAGCCAATCGAAGGCTCATCTAAAATGTACATAACGCCAACCAGGCCGGCACCTATTTGGCTGGCGAGTCGAATTCGTTGAGCTTCACCACCGGACAGTGTTTCTGCGCTCCGGTTGAGGGTTAGATAATTCAACCCGACATCCACTAAAAAACGGAATCTGTCTCTCAGTTCTTTTAGGATTTTATCGGCGATTTCTTGTTTTGAACCACTGAATTCAAGCTGAAGAAAATACTGGTGAGCGTCACCAACAGGCAGTTCAGTGATTTCCGGCAGCGTTTTATTATCGACAAAAACATTACGGGCATCTTTGTTAAGACGTGCACCACCACAGTCGGGACAGCGCATGGTAGAGAGTAATTTCGCCAACTCTTCCCTGACAGAGGAAGAATCCGTATCACGATAGCGTCTTTCCAAATTCGGTATTACACCTTCAAAAGCATGTGTGCGGTGGAAAGTATCGCCGCGATCATTTTCGTAGGTGAAGTCGATCACCTCTTCGGCTGAACCGTACAAAATGATATTGCGATATTTTTTGGCGAGTTTGTTCCAGGGTTTTTCAATATCGAAGCCGTAATGTTCCGCCAGCGATGTCAGCATATGGAAATAATACAGGTTGCGTTTATCCCAACTGCGAATCGCGCCTTCTGACAGAGAGGCTTCCGGGTAATGAACGATTTTATCTTCAGAAAAAAACTGTTTAACGCCTAAACCATCGCAGGATGGGCAAGCGCCGGCAGGGTTGTTAAAGGAAAATAGTCGGGGTTCCAGCTCGGATAACGCGTAATCACATACTGGGCACGAATGCTTGGCCGAGAATACTTGATCGCTTTTTTTGCCGTCCATATCTGCGACTATGGCGATGCCGTCGGATAGGTGAAGAGCGGTTTCGAAGGATTCCGCCAGGCGAACCTGAATATCTTCCCGAACTTTAAATCGATCGACAATCACTTCTATGGTGTGTTTTTTCCGCTTATCTAATTTCGGCGTGTCGTCAAGGTCACATACGATGCCATCAATCCGGGCGCGAATAAAACCGTCTCTTTGCAGGCTATCAAATACATGCAGATGCTCACCTTTTCGATCGCGAATAATGGGAGCGAGTAGCATGGTTTTGCTGCCTTCTGGCATGCGTAAAACCTGATCGACCATTTGTGAAACGGTTTGTGCGGAGAGTGGCTCTCCGTGAATAGGACAGCGAGGCTCTCCCACCCGAGCGAAAAGCAGGCGCAGGTAGTCGTAAATCTCGGTGATAGTACCCACAGTAGAGCGGGGATTGTGCGATGTGGACTTCTGCTCAATAGATATTGCCGGGCTCAGACCTTCAATATGGTCAACGTCCGGTTTTTCCATCATGGATAAAAACTGTCTGGCGTAGGTGGATAAGGATTCAACGTAGCGTCTTTGTCCTTCGGCATAAAGAGTGTCGAAGGCAAGGGATGATTTTCCCGAACCGGATAAACCGGTAATCACTACCAGTTTGTCTCGGGGGATTTCCAGATTGACGTTTTTTAAGTTATGTGTGCGTGCGCCACGAACAACAATTTTATCCACGGATGAGTTCCAGTCTTATCTGATAGGTTGGCGTAAAACGAAGCCCGCTAGTATACGGGAATCGAGCTAGACAACTCTATACGATGTATCGAGCATTTTGGGTGAATTGAGAAGGGAGAGTATCGGATAGTACTCCTGACAGAAGCTGTCAGGAGTATGTCAGTGTGCGTAAAGCTTGAGCTGGATGGATTGCTTACAGATTGTCCAGATCGTCTAGATCACGAACCCAATTACTGGCTTCTAAACGATTTCTTACGCCAATTTTTTTGTACACATTGTACAAATGACTTTTGACGGTGTGCTCACTAACGGAAAGTGCTTCAGCAATATCCGCATTAGTTGCTCCGTCTTTGATGAGTTGAAGAATCTGGCGCTCGCGCTTGGTTAATTTCACATCAGGTCGTTTGACCGATGAAGGCGCTTTTCTGTTTTTGTTCAAAAAATGGTGAAGAAGACGACGTGGTACCCAGAAATCACCTTCGAGCAACTGGGTTAAACCTCGTATAAGTTGGTCTTGGTCTGTATCGGCGTAGAAAAGGCCGGAGACACAAGGCCAGTCCAAGAGGTTTTCGTGCTCTGATTCCTGCTCCGCATTAAGTAGCGCTGCGGTGATATTGGGTAGATCATTAACTTCATGGGCAAGGTCGTTCAGCACTTGCATATCTTGCCCGTGACAGTCGATGAGGAGTAAGTCCGTTTCTTCAGGTACTTGAGAGACTGAACTGTACTGCTGACACTTGACGCCAAGCTCTGCGGCGATCAGGTTCGCCAGTAAGCCTGTCTGCAAGCTACCATTGTATGAAAACAGCGCAATCCGTTTGTTTGAAAATATATTTTGATGTTCTGGTTGCGACACATTAATACCTAGTGTGAAGAAGTAAACTGCCTAATTTTTAATCTCGAATGATCAATGACTTCGATTTCCCCGCAGGTCTTGCCCACTATAGTGTAGCAACAAAGCCCTGCAAGTATCCTCCCTGAATATTTTATTGTCATATTCTTGCGCCACCACTGACGGCACAACGTTGGGATTGTAACCCAATTACTAATGCTAAAGCACGAATTTCATAGTAAAACGCATTTTGCCTGATATATGTATACCTATGTATATTTTTTCTGTTTGTTTCGTAAGCAAATAGCAAATCTGAGTATTTGTACTCACCTTTTACTGCTTAACCTGGCAGCTGCTGTTAGAATCGCGCCCACTAAACTTACGAGCAGGAGTTCACATTGTCTACTGAGGTTAGATCCGTTACGTCATTGGCTATGCTGTATGCCTTTCGAATGCTGGGCCTGTTCATGGTGCTGCCCATCCTTGTTCTATACGGAAAAGGCTACCTTGGCGCGACACCTTTTACTTTGGGGTTGGCGTTAGGCGTGTATGGCCTTACTCAAGCGGTGTTTCAAATTCCTTTGGGGCTCATGTCGGATATCTTTGGTCGTAAGCTGATTATTATTTCGGGCTTGGTAATTTTTGCTGCCGGGAGTTTGGTGGCAGCTTTTTCAACGACAGTTGAAGGTTTAATTATTGGACGGGCTTTGCAGGGCAGTGGTGCTATTGCGAGTGCCATTATGGCGACCGTTGCAGACCTGACTTCAGAGCAAAACCGAACGAAAGCGATGGCGGCAATCGGTGCGTCTATCGGTCTATCGTTTACTTTGGCCATGGTGGTTGGCCCCAGCCTGGCTGCTATTGCGGGTTTAGAAGGAGTGTTTATCCTCTCTGCGGTGTTGTCTGTAGTTGGGATTCTTATCGTATTATTTTTGCTTCCCACTCCGCCCCGTTTTCATAAGTCTCACCGTGATACAGGCGCTATACCGTCGCTAATTCTTGCCACCATTAAAAATGGTGAGTTGTTTCGCTTGAACTGGGGGATTTTTAGTCTTCACTGCGTTTTAATGGCCAGTTTTGTTGTGCTTCCCGGGTTGCTCCAGGCTGAGCTAGGTTTGGATAAAGCCCAGCATTGGCGAGTATATCTGCCGGTTTTGTTGTTGAGCTTTGTGGCAATGTTACCTTTTATGCTCCTGGCGGAACGTAAACGCCAGGTTAAGGGTGTTTTTCTTGGGGCGATATTTGCAATGGCTGCGTGCCTGTTTGGCATGGGTGTGTTTTCCGGTAACGGATACTGGCTGGTGTTTTTGGTTTTTGTCTTTTTTGTAGCGTTTAACCTTTTGGAGGCAACGCTTCCTTCATTAGTGAGTAAGATTGCTCCCGTTGGCTCCAAGGGCACGGCGATGGGAATTTACTCGACAAGCCAGTTTCTGGGGGCCTTCTGCGGCGGAGCTATAGGCGGCGCGTTGATGAGTTACCAATCTAGCGGGGAGTTTTTATTTTTCTGTTGCGCAACCCTGGTAGCGCTCTGGGGGGCTTTAGCCTGGACGATGGCCAAACCCAAGTATTTGAGTAGTTTGTGCTATAGCATCCCGGAAGGTTTTGCCGGGGCAGGGGACGTGAAGTCCTTGGTTGGGGTGGAAGAAGCCTTAGTAGTGGTGGAAGAATCGCTACTTTATCTGAAGGTAGATAAACAGCTTTTTAACGAGCAACAGCTTGAAAATGTGTTAACAGCCCCTCACTAAAAGCGCTAGAATGTGCCGTTAGTTTTTTTGTAAATGTATAGGGTAGAGGAGAGTATCGTGGCTAGAGGCGTAAACAAAGTTATCTTGGTGGGCAATTGTGGCCAGGATCCTGAGACAAAATATATGCCTAGCGGCGGTGCAGTAACGAATATCAGCGTTGCTACCTCTGAAACCTGGAAGGACAAACAAACCGGTCAGCCGCAAGAGCGTACTGAGTGGCATCGTGTGGTTTTCTTTAATCGCTTGGCGGAAATTGCCGGCGAATATCTGCGCAAAGGCGGCAAAGTTTACGTTGAAGGCTCTTTAAGAACACGTAAATGGCAGGATCAAAGTGGTCAGGATCGTTACACCACAGAGATTGTTGCCAGTGAGATGCAAATGCTTGACTCTCGTGCTGGCGAAGGTGGTTATGCTCCCCAGCAAGGTGGCTACGCTCCACAACCGCAAGCTCAACCTCAGGCCATGCCTCAGTCTGCACCGCAACAGCAGGGTGGTTATGGTCAGCAGCAGATGCCACCGCAATCTCATCCTCAACAACCTCCTCAGCAGAATGTACCTCCGATGCAGCAACCTCCTGCAATGGACAGCTTCGAAGACGATATTCCGTTCTAGCAGACATAATTAGTTAACACGTACTCAGCAAGCGTAGGTTCTAGGTGGCATTTAAACTTCTTGTTCTTGGCGCAAAGTCCTGTTTGAGGGTGTCATTACTGAACACCTTGGAAGAAATGCCCTACTCGGTACAGCTGCCCGAGCTGGAAGGAATGTCACCGGAAGAGCTTGCATCCCAGATTGTTGCGGCTCGACCAAGCATAACGCTGTTGTTGGTAGACCCTAATAATGAACAGGGATATCAGGCAGCCGAGACAGCTTTGAAGGGACTTCAACTGGCCTATGAGCAAAGAAGTACTCCGTTAATCGCTCTTTCTTCCCATCGTGTGTTTGGTGATCAATTTAATGAGTCCGGGTTGCGTGAAGAGGAAGAGCCGAATCCTACCCCAGATGATAAAGATGCTTCACTGTGGCTGGATTATGAGCGAGAAGTGGCCAAAATAAAGGATCATATTCTGCTTCGCTCCAGTTGGTTTATCGATGGGGATTCTACCTCTCTCGTTGACCGCTTTGCGCCAAAGCTGCTTCATGGCAAGACACCTTTTAAAGCCTCCAGTAAACATGAGCTTTCGCCTGTAACGATCAAAACCACCACCAATGCCTTAATTGCAATTATGCAGCAGGTTTTGTGTGGCGCTGAAAATTGGGGGGTGTTTCATCTGTCTAGTTCGGATAGTTGCAGTGAATACGAGTTTGTAAACAAACTGGCTGATACTCTGCGTGAGTACGAGCGTGAGTCGTGCGAAATCTCAGAATGCTCAGTGGATGACTTTACTCATCGCATCGCGGGTACTGGGAATTTACGTGGTAAACGTCTTACCAAAAACTTTGGTATTCAGCAGGTTTCCTGGCGTTCTGGGTTTTCGTTGGTGGTAAAACACTATTTGGAAAGTTTGCCGGACGAGGGGTAAGTGTTGATAACGGGTTTCAGGACATAAAAAAAGCCGCTTATTAGCGGCTTTTTTTCTTGATACGTCTTTCAGTTAGGCTTTGTATTGCTTGAAAATCAATGTGGCATTAGTGCCGCCAAAGCCAAAACTGTTCGACATTGCTATATCGATACTAGCGTCTTTTGCTTCACGAATAATCGGTAAGCCTTCTGCTTCTGGATCCAGAGTTGAGATATTGGCTGAGCCGGCAATAAAGCCGTGCTTCATCATTAGCAGAGTGTAAATAGCTTCTTGTACACCGGTTGCCCCAAGTGAGTGGCCAGTTAATGACTTGGTTGAGCTGATTGCTGGAACATCGCCACCAAAAACCTGCTTAACTGCTTGAAGTTCAGCCATATCACCGACTGGTGTGCTGGTGCCGTGAGCGTTGATGTAGTCGATTTTGCTATCACCGATGCCTTGCATTGCCTGACGCATACAGCGAGCTGCACCCTCGCCAGATGGCGCTACCATATCGTAACCATCAGAGGTTGCACCGTAACCAACCAGTTCTCCATAGATTTTTGCACCGCGAGCCAAGGCGTGGTCAAGCGACTCAATAACCAATACTCCGGCACCGCCGGCAATAACAAAGCCGTCACGGGTCGCGTCATAAGGGCGGGAAGCCTGTTCGGGCGTGTCATTGTATTTGGTTGATAGTGCGCCCATGGCATCGAACAGCCCGGTAAGGGTCCAGTGCTCTTCTTCGCCGCCGCCAGCAAAGACAACGTCTTGCTTGCCGAGCTGGATCAGTTCCATTGCGTTACCCACGCAGTGTGCACTGGTTGCACAGGCAGAGCTGATGGAGTAATTCACGCCCTTGATTTTGAATGGTGTAGCCAGACAGGCCGATGTGGTGCTGCCCATGGTTTGAGTTACGCGGTATGGGCCTGCACGTTTAACACCGCGAGAGCGGATAATGTCTGCGGACTCAACAACACTCTCTGTGGAAGCGCCGCCGGAACCAATGATAATGCCGGTTCTTTCATTGGAGACTTCGCTTTCGGTTAATCCAGCATCTTTAATTGCAGCATTCATCGCAACATAGGAAAAGCCTGCTGCGTCGCCCATAAACCGTTTTACTTTCCGGTCAATGTGGTCGTTAAAATCAATATCGATGGATCCTGCAACCTGGCTGCGAAAGCCGTGTTCAGCATAGGATTCGTTATATTTAATGCCTGATTTACCTGCTCGCAGTGCGGAAAGTACTGTGTCTGTATCATTGCCTAGGCAGGAAACAATGCCCATGCCTGTTACCACAACGCGTTTCATAGAGTGCCTCATAAAAATAAAATATTGCTTATTGGGTTGTGTAATTCTTAGAAGGTTCCAAGGATCACCCAATCCAACTGCGGGGCTGATTATCGCACAGGATCGATCTGCCCCAAAGCAGGGTTAAAAATCATTCGTGTTGGTAAATAGTCCCACTCGAAGATCTTTGGCAAAGTAGATTTCTTTGCCGTCGACAGCCACTCTGCCATCGGCTATGCCCATTACCAGTTTGCGCTCGATAACGCGCTTTAAATGGATGTGATAACTCACTTTTTCTGCTGTAGGGAGTATCTGACCGGTAAACTTCACCTCGCCAGAGCCAAGCGCTCTACCTCGTCCTGGGTTACCTTTCCAGGCCAGAAAGAAACCAACAAGTTGCCACATTGCATCTAGCCCCAAGCAGCCAGGCATAACCGGGTCACCGGGGAAATGGCAGTCGAAAAACCATAGGTCTTTATGGATGTCGAGCTCTGCAATGATTTCTCCCTTGCCGTACTCGCCGCCTGATTGGCAGATATGGGTAATTCTGTCCAGCATGAGCATGTTGGGGACAGGTAGCTGGGCATTGCCAGGACCAAACATTTGGCCATTACCACAGGTTAGAAGTTCATCTTTATCGTAAGAAGATTTTTGCTCGAAATTGTGCATTCTTAGATGGGCCTTGTTTTGAACGAAAAACCGTCACAAAGGACGAAGGCGCCATTCTACCTTGAGAATTGCACATGTCCAGCTATATCAAGTGGCTAATTCGCGGCATTCTTGGCAGTAATGGCAAATACTTCCTTGGTGATGTGGTATATTCGGCGAGTTTTTAAAAACGCTAGAGTGGTTAGTTCTACAAATTATAGAGAGACGAGTAAGGGTTTAGTTCATGATCAAAAAATGTCTTTTTCCAGTTGCAGGATACGGAACACGATTTTTGCCTGCTACCAAATCAATGCCCAAGGAAATGTTACCTGTCGTAAATAAACCGTTGGTGCAATATGGTGTTGAAGAAGCTATAGAAGCAGGTTTAAACGAAATAGGCTTCGTTACCGGCCGCGGCAAGCGCGCAATAGCGGATCATTTTGATGTTAGTTATGAACTGGAACACCAGATAGCGGGAACAAGCAAAGAAAAATACTTGAGTTCGATTCGTGGGGTGATGGCAAAAGGACAATTTTCGTTCACTCGCCAGGGAGAAATGAAAGGTTTGGGCGACGCCATTCTCAACGGTAAGCGATTAATTGGTGACGAGCCTTTTGCTGTGGTTCTGTCCGACGATTTATGTGTGACAGAAAATGAAGGTGTGTTATCGCAGATGGTTGCTCTGTATAAACAGTTTCGTTGCAGTATTGTTGCTGTGCAGGAAGTACCGGAAAAAGATATCAGTAAATTTGGTGTGATCGCCGGCGAACAAATAAAAGACGGCATTTTCCAAGTGAATCAAATGGTTGAAAAACCAGCGCCGGAAGATGCACCAAGTAATCTTGCGATTATTGGACGTTATATTTTAACGCCAGATATTTTTGATATTATTGAGCAGACACCTCCGGGTAAAGGTGGTGAGGTTCAAATCACCGATGCGCTTATGACGCAGGCACAAAAAGGTTGTGTTTTAGCCTATAAATTCAAAGGTACACGTTTTGATTGCGGAAGTGTTGCAGGATTCGTAGAAGCGACTAACTTTGTTTACAAGAACGTTTACTTTGAAGAATAGGAAATAAAAAATGCAGCCAATCGAAATTACCTGTTTCAAGGCCTACGACATTCGAGGCCAAGTACCTAGCCAGTTAAATGATGATGTTGCCTATCGAGTTGGGCGTGCCTATGTAGAATTTTTAGGCGCAAAAACGGTTGTTGTTGGGCATGATGTTCGTTTAACCAGTGAGCAATTAACCAATGCGCTTGTTGAAGGTTTAACCGATGCTGGCGCAAATGTCATTCATATCGGCCAGTGTGGTACTGAAGAGGTGTATTTTGGTACGTTTCACTTAGGTGTGGATGGTGGGATTTGCGTAACTGCCAGCCACAACCCAATGGATTACAACGGAATGAAATTGGTGAAAAAAGGTTCAGAGCCTATTTCTGGAGATTCTGGGCTAAATGACATTCGCGCTATGGCTGAAAAAGGGAATTTTGTCGAAGCGGCCAGCAAAGGGACGGTTGAACATAAAAATATCCGTCCTGACTATATTGAGCATTTACTGG
Organism: Teredinibacter sp. KSP-S5-2; assembly: GCF_032773895.1. Lineage (NCBI taxonomy): Bacteria > Pseudomonadati > Pseudomonadota > Gammaproteobacteria > Cellvibrionales > Cellvibrionaceae > Teredinibacter > Teredinibacter sp. KSP-S5-2. The sequence continues at coordinate 197,637 of NZ_CP120416.1, forward strand.
GCTACGTTACCCCATCCGATATTAAACCGCTTAAAGTGGTTGTGAATTCGGGAAATGGTGGTGCTGGTGCAATTATTGATGGTTTGGAATCGCATCTGCCTGTTGAGTTTATCAAAGTGCACCATGAGCCAGACGGGAATTTTCCTAACGGTATTCCTAACCCAATTTTGCCTGAAAAACGTCAGGCAACCATTGATGCAGTAAAAGCCAATAATGCAGATTTAGGAATAGCCTGGGATGGTGATTTTGACCGCTGTTTCTTCTTTGACGAGAATGGCGAATTTATCGAAGGTTATTATGTTGTTGGTTTGTTGGCCGAGGCGTTTTTGATTAAAAATCCTGGAGCCAAGGTAGTACATGACCCTCGGTTGAAGTGGAATACGATTGATATTGCAGAAAAAGCCGGTGGTCAGGCAATCGAAAGTAAAACCGGTCATGCATTTATAAAAGAGCGTATGCGCTTGGAAGATGCCGTTTATGGCGGTGAGATGAGTGCACACCATTACTTTAGAGACTTTGCCTATTGTGATAACGGCAACATTCCGTGGCTGCTTGTTGTTGAGCTAATGAGTAAACGTAATGCAAAACTCTCCGAACTGGTTGCGGATCGCGTTGCTCGCTTTCCTTGTAGTGGTGAACGAAATAATACCGTAGGTGATGCCAAGGCTATTATTGGTAAAATCGAAGAGTTCTACAGTCCCGATGCAAAAGCGATAGAAAAAGTGGATGGCCTGTCGATGACGATGGATGGTTGGCGATTTAATATTCGTTCCTCCAGTACTGAACCGGTAATGCGGTTGAATATTGAATCCAATGGCGATATTGCTTTAATGGAAGCAAAAACAGAAGAGCTTCTTGGGTTAGTAAAAAAATACGACGTTTAAAGTTTGGTTTTACTGTATAAAAAAGTCCCGCCTGGTGCGGGATTTTTTTTATCCTGTGTTTGGTTAATTGCATGACGAAAAATGATTATATACAACGGCTTAATCTTGAGTTGCATCCTCTGGAAGGCGGGTATTTCAAGCGAACCTATGAATCGAGTCGCTCTGTTGGTAATGGAGAACGTAAACTTCTCACATCTATTTACTATATGCTAACGGAGGATAGTCCCATTGGTTATCTGCACCGAAATAAGTCCGATATTCTTCACTTCTATCACGCTGGCTCACCGATTAAATATCTGATTGTTTCACCCTCTGGTGAACTGGATGAAAAAATTCTAGGCCCTGATGTTTCTCTGGGGCAAGAACCTCAGTTGTTGGTGAAAGGAGGTTTCTGGAAAGCTTCTGAATTGTGTGAAGGGGAATTCGGTTTGATCAGCGAGGCGGTTTCTCCCGGCTTTGAGTATGCAGATAATGAGCTTGCTATCTCTAAGGCTCTTGGTGAGATAAGCTCTAAGCTCGAAAAATATATAAAAATTTAGTGGTTGAAGAATAAACGTTGAAGGCGTGATTACACGAAAACAGTGAAAAATATTTACATCTTTATCCAAAAAAAGGTATTGTTTTGCCGCTAAGTTTATTAGCGCTTTTTGATTAGGAATGTAACTATTTTAATAATTTGGAGTTGTTCATGAAGCTTTTTAAGTTTTCTTTTGTTCTTGCGCTGGTGATGTCGGTCTTGTCTGGGTGTGCTGCGACAGGGGTAAAGTTTTCCGGTGTTGAATCGGCACCTTTGGATAAAGGTGTAGTTTATTTTTATCGACCTAAAATGTTTGCCGGCAGTGCGGTGGCTTTGGCGTTGGTTGATAACGGTAAGCAGTTTGCCAAAATTCAAAACGGACAATACCTTCGTTATGTTGTTGAGCCTGGCTTGCATAAATTTCATACAGATACCGCCGCTATCGATAAAGAAGTTGAGTTCGATGTTGAGGCCGGTAAAGTGTATTACGTAAGAACGGGTATGAGACAGGGAATGTGGGTAGGAACATGGTATTTAAGTCGAGTATTCGAAGAAGAGGCTCTGGCAGAGTTGCAAGCTTGTTGTAAGGATGGTTCAAAGCCTTAGTGCTGCAAGATGAGTGTTGGGTGCTATCCAACACTCTTTTTCTTTTTAGGATCTGATCAAGTTGTCTAAACTTAAGCTTCCCGATCCATTTTTAAGCAAATATACCATCATTCCCGCCCATAATAAGTGTGTTTGCCAGTCTCCGTTCGGGAACAGTACGACAAATTGAATTATGGCCAACATAATTAGTAAACATAAAGCACTCATGCGGGTCATGAAACCCAATAGAATGGTTATCGATAAAAAGAATTCTGCAAATGTAGCAATATAAGCTGTTATCTCCGGTGGGATAAGCGGTATGTTGTAGGAATACTGAAATAAGGCAATGGTTCGATCCGTTACATTCCAAAATGCCCAATCTTGCCCCAAAAATTCTATACCAGATATTTTCTTTTGAGCTGACTGCCAGAAAACCAAAAATAAAGAAATCCTGAATGTGATGGATATGACCCATTCGGGACAAAGTCCTCCTAAGTGTCGTGCAAATGAATCGATTTTTTTCAGGAATGTCATTCGTTGTCTCCTTTGATAATTCTTTCTCCGATGTGGCTTTGAACCAAAAACTGGACTGCCTCTGTTGCATTAAAGTCAGGGTGTTGTTCTAAAGTCTCATCAAGGCTTGCGCCAATTGAGTGTTGTTCGACTATTTGTTTTAGAAATGTATACAAGGCTGGTTCAAGTTTGTAGCTGATGACTTCGTCATTGTCTTTGAATGTAATGCAGAATTCAGGGTGATCTATAATGATTTGTTCATCATCTTTATTGTCATCGTTGTTAAAACGCCATAGGCTGACAACGGCGTAGTTCGAAGCCAGCAAGCGCACGCTACTTAATACAGTTATCCTGCAATCAGCTAGTCGCTCTACATCAATGCGGGTGAAGTCTTCTTGTGTCAGGGGGGGGGTGTCTTCAGTGTAATAAGCTATATGCCGGTCAAACTCCAGTTGTGCCAAATCACCCAAATAGGGAAGATGTTCCGTTTTTTCGTGTTGGAGTATAAAGCTTGGTAGGTGATCCCCGTACGAGATTAATGATGCTGTTTTTGGAGGGTGATGACGTATATAGTCTTTCGCTAACAGTGTGAAAAAATCTATACCAACAGTTTTTTGAGTGTTAGGGAAGGTCTCTGCAAGAACATCAATGAGCGATAAAAAAGTATTGTTTTTATATATCGATATTCTGGCCTTTAATTCTTCTTCTGAGTAATTTGGGAATGCCTGTTTCAATTGAAGAAGGCTTTCTTCTTCATGCATAAAAACGTTTTTATAAAATTTCCGTTGTAGCTCGCTAAGCTTCATGGCCCCGCCTCGCTCAGGCTTTCTTTCATGGCGTGTTCCGCTTTGAGCGCTTCCTGTAATAGCGTCGACAGGCTTGGAATGTCTGTGTCCCATTCTATTAGCGTGGGGATCTTTCGTCTTGCTTGTTGTATGGTGTATCTGAATAGTTGCCAAACTTCTTCCGATACTTTCGACCCGTGATTATCAATGTGAATATTTTTCTCTTCTGTCAACGGCATGACTGAATGGCCGGCCAGATGGATTTCTTTTACATGCTGAAGAGGTATGTCATTGATATATTCTTCTGTACTAAAGCCTGTGTTTTTGGCAGAGACAAAAATGTTGTTGACGTCGAGTAGTAGCTTACACTCGGTTTTTTTTATGAGTTCGGAAATAAAATCCGGCTCGGAATAATCGTTGTTGCCAAAGGCTAAATAGACGCTGGGGTTTTCTATAAGAATGTTTCGGCCTAAGTAATCCTGAACCTGATGAATGTTATTCGCGGTTATCCGCAGGCTTTCTTCGGTATAAGGAAAAGGTAAAAGGTCGTTGAAATAGTTTTGTTTCCAATGACTCCAGGCTAAATGTTCAGAAACAAGAGCGGGTTGGTATAAGTCGACCAACTTTTTTAGTTCATTCAGGTGCTCTTTGTTTAGGCCATCCGCTGACCCAAGAGACATGCCTACACCGTGCATAGTTATGGGATACTGATCGCGAATCCGTTGAAGAAATTTATGGTTTAACCCTCCCGCACTCATATAATTTTCGGGGTGAATCTCAAACCAACTGATTTTCGGGTGAGTGTCGATGATTTCCTGATAGTGCTTGGGTTTGAGGCTTATACCGGATTTATCTGGGAGGTTATGCATATTTTTAAATAGTAGAGCCGGCCAGGAGTGGCCGGCGGTAAATGATATTACGCTTTGGGTTCGGTGCTGGCACCAACAATTTTATCGCAAGTGCCTTTGGGGACGTATATCCAGGCATCGCCAATAGAATCTTTTTTGGCTTCACCAGCGCAGGACGTACCCTGGCTTTTGATTGCGCAGTCATTTTTGCCTGCTTTAACCGCGCCATAGCATTTTTCCATCTTTTTTTCTGCAAGTACGTCGGTGGATGCAGCCATCATAATGCCGGCAGCAATTGCGCTGGAAATGGCAACGTTTTTTGTCATTTTCTTCATGGTTATCTCCTGAGGGTAAAGGGCTTTCTATTATTTTGAAAGCTTCAATTGTTTTGTGTGTACAGGTATGACTGAGTTTTTGAATGCAAGTTCAAAAATGGTTTTATATTTTGTTTCGATTCTTGCGAACCTCAAGCACTATCCCGGTAGCCATTATCCGATATGTTCCAGGCAAATAAAAAGGCGCATGTAGCGCCTTTTGTTCGTTTTTGCCTATCAAACACTAGAGCTTTTTATTGGCTTCAGTAAATCGTTTGATCAGGTTTTGGGTGGATGAATCCCAATCTTTAGGGACGTCCGTTGTGTCGATAGCTGTGGTTACGTGAGTGCCAAGCAGTTTGCCCAGTTCAACACCCCATTGGTCATAGGAATTTATATTCCACAATACGCCAAGGGTGTATACCTTGTGCTCGTATGCTGCAATCAGTGCGCCGAGAGTTTCTGGCTTCAATGTATCCATAACAATCGTTGAGCTCGGACGGTTGCCAGGGTGAACTTTATGAGTTGCCAGGCGAGCAACTTCTTCTTCACTCGCCCCTTGTGCTCTCAGCTCGGTTTCTGCTGTTGCCAGGTCTCTCCCTGTTAGAAGGGCTTGGCTCTGTGCCAGACAGTTGGCAAACAGGAACTTGTGCTGATGGTCGTATGGATGATGAGCTTTCAGTGTGGCAATGAAGTCAATGGGGACGACTGTTGTACCCTGATGCAGTAGCTGGTGGAAAGAGTGCTGTCCATTGGTGCCTTCTGTTCCCCATACAATAGAACCGGTTTGGTAATCCAGCAGTTCGCCATCTCGGGTAACGCTTTTTCCGTTACTTTCCATTTCCAGTTGCTGTAAGTATGCAGGCAGCATTTGCATGTGATAAGCGTAGGGTAGGATCGCTTGAGTGTCCGTTCCCATCAGGTTGCTATACCAGAACATGAGCAATCCCATCAGGGCGGGAATGTTGCGTTCGATGGGGGCTTCTGCAAAGTGTGCATCCATTGCGGCGGCGCCAGCACGAAGCTTGTTAAAGTTTTCTATGCCGACGGCAAAGGCGATAGGCATGCCAATCGCGGACCAAAGAGAGTAGCGGCCACCAACCCAGTCCCAAATTGGGTAGACGTTATCGGCATCAATGCCGAACTCAACGGCTTTGTCTACCTTCGAGGAGATGGCGACAAAGTGCTTGGCCAAGTCGGATTCCTGTGCGCCGGATTCTAATACCCAGCGGCGTGCCGTAAGGGAGTTTTCCAGTGTTTCCAGCGTGGAAAAGGATTTCGATGCAACAAGGAATAGCGTGGTTTCGGCGTTAAGCGATGACATGACATCGTGGATTTCTGCACCGTCGATGTTGGCAACAAAATGCACTTTTACATGCCCCGTGTGGAAGGGGGTAAGTGCCTTGGTAACCATTCGGGGGCCCAGGTCAGAGCCGCCAATACCAATATTGACTACGTCGGTGATCCTATCGCCTTTGTAACCTTTCCATTCTCCAGAGTGTACTGAATCAATCAGGTGGCCCATCTTTTCCAGTGTGGCGGAAACAGCTTGCTGCTCTTCTGTTTGCGGCTCGCCATTAAAGCGCAGCGCTGTATGCAGGGCGGGTCGGTCTTCTGTATTGTTTACGTGGTCACCGCGATATAGCTTCTTAATGGCATTTTTGAGATTGGCTTGTTCGGCCACAGCGGTTAATTGCTGCAGTGTTTCTTCATCGATGTGGTTTTTTGAGAAGTCGTAGTGGAGGCCTGCTGCAGAGATGGAGTATCTGTCAGCTCGGTTGTTGTCTTCTTCGAAAGCTTGTTTCAATGTTTTGCTTTTCCAACCGTTAGCAAGTTCTTCGAGCTTGCTCCAGTTGTTGTAATAATCTGGTAGACGTTTTGTTGGCATAAGTAGACTCTCTACTCGATGAAGTGTGAATTATGCTTTCCTAATAAACCCAGTAAGTGTCAGATGTCGGGGTTAGTAGGAGCGTTCTACGGAAAATGCCGCAAGGTCGCTCAAGGCTGACTTGAAGTCACTTTCTGGGAAGTTAGTTAATATTTCTTGCGCATTATTAGCATGTTTCTGGGCGCAGGTCTTAGTGTAGTCCAAGCCTCCGCATTTATTTACTATATCCACAATTTGTTGCAGCTTATCAACTTCGCCGTTTTTTATCGCATTTTGTACTAGCACAGCCTCTTCAGTTGAGCCATGCTGGATTGAATGGATAAGAGGTAAAGTTGGCTTGCCTTCTGCGAGATCGTCGCCGAGGTTTTTCCCCAGAGCCTCTGCATCCCCCTCATAATCCAGCGCATCATCAACTAACTGAAATGCTAATCCGAGGTGATAACCAAAAGCTTTGGCTTGTTGCGCCGTTTCTTTGTCGGTTTCTGCAATCACTGCACCTATCTCGCATGCTGCTTCAAACAGTGCGGCAGTTTTTTTGTGGATGACCGTGTAGTAATCCTGCTCAGTCACTTGAGGGTTTTTGGCGTTAACTAGCTGCTGGACTTCGCCTTCAGAAATCACATTGGTGGTGTTGGACAAAATATCCATTATTTCAATGTGTCCGATGGCAACCATCATCTGGAATGCGCGCGAGTACAGAAAGTCACCAACCAACACACTGGGGGCGTTGCCATACTTGGCATTTGCCGTTGGACGCCCACGGCGCAAGCTGGATACGTCAACTACGTCATCGTGCAGTAGTGTCGCTGTGTGAATAAACTCGATGATAGTGGCCAGGTTGATATGTTGTTTTCCCTGATAGCCGAGGCAATTCGCCATCAGCAGTACCAGCATGGGGCGCAGACGCTTCCCTCCAGCGTCAATAATGTAGCGGCCAATGTTTTCTACAAGGTCCACGTCTGAATGCAGTTGATCAAGGATCAACTGGTTCATGGCTTCAAAGTCTGTCTGGATTATTTTTTGGAAAGATAGCATCTAAGCAAATCTGCGCCGCCTGGATAAGAAGGCGGATGCTATGGTGCTCATAATAAAGTGTCAAGTTTTCAAAAGATAACACTGGTAATAGTTTGCATTTATACCGGCTGGAATCTTGCTTCGGGTGGCCATATCGCTTAGAATTCGCGACCCTTATAGGTATACGACGCAAGTTTTGAGGTTTTTCGCTAATAGTGGCGGGGGCTTGAAAGCGTTTTAGCTAGTGTAAACGCTACTTCGTGTCGTCCAGTGTATGTTTTTTGGAGCATATTATGTACGCAGTTATTGCTGCTGGCGGTAAACAGCACCGCGTAGAAGAAGGCGAAGTTCTTCGTCTTGAAAAAATTGAAGTTGCAACAGGCGAGAATGTCGATTTCGACCAAGTATTGCTTGTAGCAAACGGCGACGACGTAAAAATCGGCGCTCCTGTTGTAGATGGCGCTAAAGTAACTGCTGAGGTATTGAGCCATGGTCGTGCGGATAAGGTGAAAATCATCAAGTTCCGTCGTCGTAAGCACTCTATGAAGCGTCAAGGTCATCGCCAGTGGTACACCGAAGTGAAAATCACTGGAATCAAAGGTTAATCGAGGAGTAAATCATGGCTCATAAAAAGGCAGGTGGTAGTACCCGTAACGGTCGCGATTCCGAAAGTAAACGCTTAGGTGTTAAACGTTTTGGCGGCCAACTAGTAAACGCGGGCAGTATCTTGGTTCGTCAGCGTGGCACACGAATTCATGCTGGTGACAATGTTGGTGTAGGTAAAGATCACACTTTATTTGCAAAAGCAACAGGTCTAGTTAAGTTTGAAGTGAAGGGTGAGCGCAATCGTAAATTCGTAAGCATTGTGCAAGCTTAATTCGGTTTTGAACTGAATCTAAAAGCCCTGTTGCTTCGGTAACAGGGCTTTTTTTGTATTGGACGCAATTTTTTGTGTTTCGCAGGTGGTAGTGGTTGGTCAGTCTATGCTCTGAATAACGGGCTAAGCGGCGATTGATGTCTGTGTCTTCTCTATAGTTGGAAAGTGTTAAGTGTCCTGGAGTTGTGTCCTGCTGGTTGAATCCTGGATTCTTCCTTATTCGAAAATACGCGAGATAGTGAAATGAAATTTGTGGATGAGGCGCCCATCGAGGTGTACGCGGGTAAAGGCGGCAATGGCTGCATGAGCTTTCGGCGAGAGAAGTTTATTGCGAAAGGCGGCCCGGATGGTGGCGATGGTGGCGATGGTGGTAGTGTGTACTTACTCGCTGATGAGAGTATAAATACACTGATCGACTACCGTTATCAGCGTAAATATCGGGCAGAAAGTGGTGAGTCTGGGCGCAGCAGGAACTGTACTGGTAAAAAGGGTGAAGATTTGTATCTCAAGGTGCCAGTCGGAACGTCTGTCATTGATCTGGAAACAGATGAGCAAATTGGTGATTTAACCGAGGTTGGGCAAACCCTGTTGGTTGCTCAGGGTGGTTTTCATGGATTGGGTAACACGCGTTACAAATCGAGTATCAACCGTGCTCCGCGTCAAACCAGTCCGGGGAGTGAGGGCGAATATAAAAGCATCAAGCTGGAAATGAAGGTGTTGGCAGACGTTGGGATGCTCGGCTTGCCTAATGCGGGTAAGTCCACTTTTATTCGTGCGGTATCTGCTGCTCAGCCAAAAGTGGCGGATTATCCATTTACTACCTTGATTCCAAGTTTGGGGGTGGTAAAGGTTCAGCGTCATCGCAGTTTTGTTATTGCTGATATCCCTGGGTTGATTGAAGGGGCGGCTGAAGGTGCTGGTCTGGGAATTCGTTTTCTTAAGCATTTAACCCGTTGTCGAATTTTGGTTCATTTGGTTGATGTCAGTCCTATCGACGGTTCTGATCCGGCTGAGAACGCGTTGTCTATTGTTCGCGAGTTGGAGCGGTTTAGTCCGACCTTGGCGGGGCGTGAAAGATGGTTGGTTTTAAATAAAGCGGACTTGATTTCCGAGGATGAACTGGCAGAGCGAAAGCAGGCGATTATTGATGCACTTGATTGGAGGGGTGAGGTTTTAGCGGTATCTGCTCTGGCAAAAACAGGTACGGATCAGTTGTGTGAGCGTATACTTACTCACTTGGAATCTGTCTGGGATGCTGAAAAGGAAGACCCCGAGTTGGCAGAGCAGGAGCTGGCAATACAAAAGCAAATGCAAAAAGAGGCTCGAGAGAAAATTGAGGCCTTACGGGCCGCTCATAAGGCTAAAAAGCAGAAAGATGATGATGATCAAGATGATGACGATTTTGACGTTGAAATCGAATATGTTCAGTAAATCGCAGTCAATGCTCGGTTAGAATGAGCTGGCAGAGGCTACGCAGTTGATGGGGGAGTAATGAATAGAAGGCAGCAGGTTAAGCAAAGTCGACGTTGGGTAATCAAAATCGGGAGTGCTTTGCTAACTGATGATGGTCGGGGCTTGGATAAAGAAGCTATTGCAACATGGGTACAGCAAGTTGCAGGGCTAAAAAAGCGAGGCTATGAAATAGTTATTGTTTCCTCCGGTGCTGTTGCCGCGGGAATGACTCGCCTTGGTTGGAAAGAGCGACCTAAAAATATTCATGAGCAGCAGGCTGCGGCTGCGGTAGGGCAAACCAGTTTGGTTCAGGCCTATGAGCAGGAATTTAATAAATACAGTATTAAGACCGCCCAAATTCTGTTGGATCACGATGATCTAACCAATCGTCAACGTTACCTCAACGCTCGCTCAACTTTGCGAACGCTAAATAAGCTTGGTGTCATTCCTATCGTGAACGAAAACGACACGGTGGTGACTGAGGAGATCCGCTTTGGTGATAACGACACTTTGGGAGCGTTAGTTACCAATCTGATTGAGGCGGACACGTTGTGCATTCTGACTGACCAGAAGGGGATGTATGAAAGTGACCCGCGTCAGAATGCTTTGGCTCAAATTATTTTTGAGCGGCCCGCATCGGATGAGTCTCTTGACGCTATGGCTAGTGGTGGTGGTTCGTTGGGGCGTGGTGGCATGATCAGTAAGGTTAAAGCTGCGCGAATTGCTGCTCGCTCTGGTGGTAATACCATTATTGTTGGTGGTCGAATATACGATGTAATCAATCGTGTTGCAGCGGGTGAATTACTTGGAACGCTTCTGTACGCGGGGCAGCAGCCGATTGCTGCGCGTAAACGTTGGCTGGCTGGGCACTTGCAGTCGAGGGGCGTATTGGTTATTGATGATGGTGCAGTGAAGGTGCTGCGGGAAGAGGGTAAGAGTTTATTGCCTGTGGGTGTCAAAGGTGTGTTGGGGCACTTTAGCCGTGGTGATATGGTCGTTTGTCGTGATCAGAAAGGTAACGAAATTGCTCGCGGGCTGGTGAACTACAATAGCGATGACTCGCGTAGGATTGTGGGTCAGCCAAGCACAAAAATTACTGCCTTAATTGGCTATAAAGATTATGATGAGCTCATCCATAGGGATAACCTGGTTCTTTCATAGGTTGTTCGTGTTCGGTCGTCTCTTGGCGGCAGTTTTTATGAGTTCTGTATGACCATTTTCAAATCTCATCTATACGATATGGGGGCGTACAAGCCCCCTCTTGAAGGGCGTGACCCTCACTCTTATCTTCTGTTGGACTTTAATGAACGCACATTGCCGGTGGGCGATGCTGTGCGAGAAGCTCTCATTGCGTACATCAATGCCGGTCGTCTGCAGATGTATCCTTCATATGGCGACATTGTTGAGCGTATTGCGGCTTATGCCAAGGTGCCCGCAGAGCAAGTAATGATCACTAATGGTTCGGATCAGGGAATTGACCTTGTGTTTCGGGCGACTTGTGCGCCGGGAGATGAGGTAATTATTCCGCAACCGAGCTTTGCAATTTATGAGCAGATTGCAAAGGTGGAAGGGCAAGAAATAATCTCGCCTTTTTACACGAAAGAAGGTGGCTATCCGGTTAAAGATGTGATGGTTGCTATCACCGATAAAACACGTTTAATTGTGGTTTCCAACCCGAACAACCCGTGTGGCACATTGGTTTCACGCAGTGAGGTCCTGGCTTTGGCTAAGGCTGCTCCAGAAGCTGCGATACTGGTAGATGAATGTTATTTTGAGTATTCGAAAACCACGGTATCGGATCTGGTTGCTCAGTATCCTAACATTGTGATTACCCGAACCTTCTCCAAAACCTGGGGTATCCCTTCTTTGCGTTTGGGGTATGTTGTATCTGCGCCGGCAAACATTAAGGCGTTGCTAAATGTGCGGGGCCCATACGATGTAAACCAGCTGGCGATTGTGGCTGCCAATGCGGTGCTGGATGACACTACTTCGGTGGAGGCTTACGTCACAGAAGTGATGGATGAGGCCAAGCCTATGTTGGAAGGTTTTCTGGATCGGGTGGCGATACCTTATTGGCGTAGTGGGGCAAATTTTATATGGATGTTCCCTGAGGATGCTGCGCAGGTTGAAGAGGGGTTGAGAAAAGCCGGTATTTTGGTGCGACCAAAAGCAGATGAAAAAGGGCGGATGGGGTTGCGTATTACTATTGGTACGCTTGAACAAACGGAGCGATTGATTTCAGTGCTTGGCGCTTTGCTTCCTGGCTAGTTTTCTACTGATTTTTACCCATAAAAAAGCCGACATAGAGTCGGCTTTTTCGTATCAGGTTACTTCTTCTGATTAGGCTGCCATTGCTTTAATTCTGGCATTCAAGCGGCTCTTATGACGAGCTGCTTTATTCTTATGGAAGATACCTTTGTCGGTGATACGGTCTAGAACGGGTACTGCACTCGCGTAAGCGGCTTTCGCTGCTTCAACATCACCTGCTTCAATCGCCGCATCCACTCGTTTAAGATAAGTGCGAACCATGGAGCGCAGGCTAGCATTGTGACGGCGAGCCTGGTCGTTCTGACGGGCACGTTTCTTTGCTTGAGGTGAGTTTGCCACCGCTTTGCTCCTATATATAAAATGAAATAACTTCTAGGTTTGACGGCCAATTAATAAGAAGCCGTAAAATCTGCTTTTATTGCCCTTAGTGGGCAAATTAAGGACGCGGTATTATCCCGGTTTCCTATCTGATGTCAACATTTGCGGGCTAAAATTGGTTGGTTATTGTTGGAAAGGGGTACTTTTCGCCGGAATTGATTTGATTTGGACGAAGGAACCGTGTGGCCTTGCTGGCGTGCTCACTCGCCCTACTTTATAATGCGCCCCAAAATAAATCCCACCGATATATCAAATATACAAAGGTAAAAGAGACCCTATCATGCAATACGGTTACTTCGACAATGATAATCGCGAGTATGTGATTACTCGCCCAGACGTGCCAGCACCTTGGACAAATTACCTCGGTACTGAGAAGTTCGCTACGGTCATCTCCCACAACGCAGGTGGGTACTCGTTTTATAACTCGCCAGAGTATAACCGTGTAACCAAGTTTCGCCCGAACTTTACTCAGGATCGTCCAGGTCACTACATCTATTTGCGTGATGACGAAACTGCCGATTATTGGTCTGTTTCCTGGCAGCCCGTTGCCAAGAGCCTGGACGAAGCCAAATACGAAGTACGTCACGGCCTTTCTTACTCCAAGTTTTCCTGTGACTACAACGGCATCAAAGCTGAGAAGACTATCCTGATTCCTAAAGGGGAAGACGCTGAGCTTTGGGATGTTCGCATCAAAAACGACAGCGACAAGCCTCGTACTATCAGTGCTTTCTCTTATGTAGAGTTCTCCTACAGCCACATTCAGTCTGATAACCAAAACCATCAGATGAGCCTGTACTCTGCGGGTACCTCCTACAATGACGGTGTGCTTTTGTACGACTTGTACTACAACACCAGTGACTTCGAAGGTTTCTACTACCTGGCTTCTTCTTTCGATCCAGATTCCTACGACAGCCAGCGTGACAGCTTCCTTGGTATGTACCGTGATGAAGCTAACCCAATCGCGGTTGAAAATGGCAAATGTTCTAACACTGCGCAGACCTGTTACAACCATTGCGGTTCTTTGCACAAGCAGTTCACTTTGCAGCCTGGCGAAGAAGTACGTTTCTCAGTTGTTCTAGGCATTGGCAAAGAAAACGGCCCACGTCTTCGTAAGAAATACCAGGACATGGCTAACGTTGATGCTGCTCTAGCTGAAATCAAAGCTCACTGGGATGAGCGTTGCTCCAAGTTCCAAGTAACGTCTCCAAACAAGGGTTTGGACACTATGATCAATGCTTGGACGCTATACCAAGCAGAGACCTGTGTTGTTTGGTCTCGTTTTGCATCCTTCATTGAAGTAGGTGGCCGTACTGGTTTGGGATATCGCGATACTGCTCAAGATGCAATGGCGTGTCCACACACTCACCCAGCGATGACCAAGAAGCGTATTGTTGACCTTCTACGTGGTCAAGTAAAAGCGGGTTACGGTTTGCACTTGTTCGATCCAGATTGGTTCGATCCAGATAAAGCTGATGTTAAGCCATCCAAGTCACCAACCGTTGTGCCAACGCCAAGTGATGAAGACAAGATTCACGGTATCGAAGATACCTGTTCTGATGACCACCTATGGCTAGTTCCAACTATTTGTCGCTATGTGATGGAAACCGGTGAAACAGACTTCTTTAACCAAGTGGTTACCTATGCAGATGGTGGCGAAGGTACTGTGTACGAGCACATGACTAAAGCTCTCGACTTCTCTGCTGAGTACGTTGGTCAAACAGGTATCTGTAAAGGTTTGCGTGCGGACTGGAATGACTGTTTGAACCTGGGGGGTGGTGAGTCTGCGATGACCACTTTCCTTTACTACTGGGCTCTGAATGAGTTTGTTGATGCAGCGAAATACTTAGGTAAAGATGCCGACGCTGAAACCTATGCAACTCGTGCTGCTGACCTTAAAAAAGTTTGTGACGAAGCGCTTTGGGACGGTGATTGGTACATCCGTGGGATCACTAAAAACGGTGAGAAAATCGGTACTTCTACTGACACCGAAGGTAAGGTTCATATGGAATCTAACACCTTGGCGGTTCTTTCCGGTTGTGCTGAAGGTGAGCGTGCTGAGAAAGCGGTTAAAGCGTTGGATGAGTACTTGTACTCGCCATACGGCTTGCACCTGAATGCGCCTTCTTTTGCTACACCAAATGACGACATCGGTTTTGTAACTCGTGTATACGCCGGTGTGAAAGAAAACGGTGCGATCTTCTCTCATCCAAACCCATGGGCATGGGTAGCGGCAACAAAAGTGGGTCGTGGTGATTTGGCAATGAAGTTCTATGATGCGCTTCTTCCATATAACCAAAATGATCAAATTGAAACTCGTGTTGCTGAACCATACTCCTATGTTCAGTTCATTATGGGTAGAGACCATCAAGACCATGGTCGTGCTAACCACCCATGGTTAACGGGTACTGCTGGTTGGGCATATGTCGCTTGTACAGGCTATATGTTAGGTATTCAGTTGTCCTTTGATGGGCTAGTGATTGACCCATGTGTACCAAGTGACTGGGATGGCTTTGAAGTGAAACGTGAATGGCGCGGTGCGACATTTAATATCAAAGTTCAGAATCCAGATCATGTTAGCAAAGGCGTTAAATCTATTACACTTAACGGTGAAGCTATTGATGGCCCTGTTCCGGTTCAGGCTGAAGGTTCTGACAATGAAGTCGTTGTGGTAATGGGGTAATTGGTGTGCGGCGCTCATTGCTGCATATTCCATGTTGTAAGTATGGGGGAGTAGCCGGTCACGGTTACTCCCCTATTTATGTTTAACACACAGAAGCGCGTGAAAAATTACACTATAAAAACGCGGCAAAATTAAAGAGGCAGTCATGATTAAGTTTGGCACTGGTGGTTGGCGAGCATTTATTGGTGAGGAATTCACCGCAGAAAACGTACGCTTGGTTTCTCAAGCAATTGCAAACCTGATGAAAGAAAAAAACGTGGCAGATTCACCATTTGTTATTGGTTATGACCGTCGTTTTCTTTCTGATAAGGCTGCCCGTTGGATGGCAGAAGTGCTTGCGGGCAATGGTATTAAAGTAGAGCTAATTAACAAAGCTGTGCCAACGCCGATTGTTATGTTTTGCGTGAAAGATCAAAAGCTACCCTACGGTGCTTGTATAACCGCTTCGCACAATCCTGCAGATTACAACGGTATTAAATTCTTTACTGAAGGAGGTCGTGATGCCACTGAAACCATGACCGATACCGTGGAAGAATATATTTCCAAGCTTTCAGTTAGCGATGTGTTAAGAAAGGAATATGAAGACGCTATTGCCGATGGCAGTATCGAAATTATTCGTCCAATTAACCAGTTCGTTGATTCTGTTATTGGCGCAATTGATGTTGAATCAATTAAGAAGGCCAATCTACGAGTCTTGCTTGACCCAATGTTCGGTGTAGCAAAAACATCGCTGCAGACCGTATTGATTTCAGCGCGCTGTGACGTTGACGTAATCAATGACCGTCACGATACAACGTTTGGTGGTCGTTTGCCTTCACCCAGTGCGCACACGCTCTACAATTTGAGTCACTTGGTACCTGAGCGTGGTTACGATATCGGTATCGGTACCGATGGTGACGCAGACCGTTTGGGAATTATTGACGAGCAAGGTCGCTTTGTTCATCCAAATGAAATCCTGGTGTTGTTGTATTACTACTTGCTTCGTTACAAAGGACAAAAAGGCAGTGTTGTGCGTAACATCGCCACCACACATTTGTTAGATAAAATTGCAGAAGACCACGGCGAAAAATGTATTGAAGTCCCTGTTGGCTTTAAACATATTTCTGCCGGTATGGATGAGAATGATTCACTTATCGGTGGTGAAAGCTCTGGTGGTCTAACCATTCGCGGTCATATTAAAGGGAAAGACGGTATTTTTGCCGGTTCTCTTCTGGTTGAGTTAATTTCCGTTACTGGCAAAAAACTCAGCGAAATACTTGACGAAATTTATGGCAAGTACGGTACCTTTGTTACAGCGGAAGGTGACTGTACTTATAAGGCAAATCAGCGTGAGTCATTGTGGAACATGATTTACGAAGAGAAAAAACTGCCTGAGTTCAACAAAGAAATTGATAAGGTCAGCTACGCCGATGGTGCCAAGGTTTATTTCAAAGATGGTTCCTGGGTGATTGCGCGTTTCTCTGGTACAGAGCCGTTGCTACGAATCTTTGCTGAAGCCAGCACATTGGACGAAGCGAATGCGTTGGTACAGAAGGTGAAAGACTTTTTGTCTCTGTAGACCAGGCTATTTATTAATATTGAAGCGGGGCTTAATGCCCCGTTTTTTATGTCTGCTATAAATACCTATTTATATTTGATAAAAATCGGGCAAGATCTTTCGCGGCATTCTAATCATCATTCATGGGTTAATAGCCTTTGATATTCTGCGCGACTCCGAGCGAGGTAACGGAAAGACGTCGGTCGAAAAGCATGATGGGGAAGGGGCATAGCGTTTTAATGTATGCAATACGTGCTCAAGTGATAGATTGTCCTTTGATTGCCTATTAATACTCAGCAAAGTGCATTTATGTGAGTTTGTAGCTGAAGGCGATGTTCGCTAAAACGACGGCAAGTTAGACTTATGAGCTGAGGTTCGATGCATTGGGCGCTATTTTCTTGCCCGAAGTTATATAAGCCGCGTAGTCATTGTTGTATAGTTGCTGCACTTTTGACTGGACTAAATTATTTGTAGAGTAGTATGTCAGCAACACAGTTTTTTGTTGGTCAGCGTTGGATTAGTGATACAGAAGCCAGTTTAGGTTTGGGTATTATCGCTGAAATTGCAAACCGACGAGTCACGATCAGTTTTCCCGCTGCGGCGGAGACACGCGTTTACGCCGCCGATAATGCACCGCTGAGTCGAGTGCGCTTTCAGGTTGGTGATACCATCCGAACCCATGACGGTGAACAGGTTTGTGTTTCTGATATACAGGAACACAATCATTGTTACATATACTTTGGTGAAAGCTTATCCGGCGAAGAAAAAGGCAATGAAGTGGTTGTGCCTGAGTTGGAACTGGATAGCTTTGTTTCTTTCAGTGCACCGCAAGCGCGTTTATTTTCTGGCCAAATTGATAAGCACACGCATTTTTCCTTGCGCAGTGAAACACTGAAGCATTTACGCGCTCACCAGGAATCACCGGTTACCGGCTTGCTTGGTGCCAGAGTGCAGCCGTTACCTCACCAAATGTACATTGCGCACACAGCCGCTCATCGGCATGCACCAAGAGTGCTATTGGCTGATGAGGTTGGATTGGGGAAAACCATTGAAGCCGGGTTGATCTTGCATCAGCAGCTTATCAGTGGGCGTGCAGAGCGGGCGCTGATCGTTGTACCCGATAGTCTTGTGCATCAATGGTTGGTGGAAATGATCCGCCGTTTTAATTTGCATTTCACCATTATTGATGAAAAAAGCTTTCCTTCTGTAGAGGTTAGCGATGACACATTTATGGATATAGACGACGAAAGTCGTATGAGTGCGGATGCAGAAAACAGTGGCAACCCATTTGAATCTGCACAACTGATTTTAAGCCCATTATCGTTTTTGGTGAAATTTCCCGAGTATCGACAACAAGCGGTGCAAGCCGGTTGGGATTTGCTCCTGGTTGATGAAGCACATCATCTGAAGTGGTCAGAACAGGAAGTAAGTGAAGAGTACCAGTGTGTAGAAGCATTATCGTCTTCTGCATCCGGTTTGTTATTGCTTACTGCCACTCCAGAACAGCTCGGTATTGAAAGTCATTTTGCCCGTTTAAAACTGCTGGACCCGGATCGTTATTTTGATTTGGCAGCCTTTATTGATGAAGAAAAACAATACCAGCCGGTAAATGAACTGGTGCAGCGTTTATTGTCCTTAATCGATCAACAGGAAAACGACACGGAAACTGCTGAGGTTGTTGAGTCGCTTAAGCACTATTTGAGTGAGTCATCCCATACGCAAGTCACGCAATTACTGAGTGATGGTCAGATTCAGCAGGCGGTGGAACAGGCTACACGAGAATTGATGGATCGACATGGCACCGGACGGGTTTTATTTCGTAATACACGGATGAATGTATCCGGCTTTCCCGCCAGAAAATTGCATACCTATCCGTTTGACCTGAACGGAAAATTACACGATCACATTCAACAAGAAAATGACCTTGATATTCAGTTGAAGCCAGAAAAGTTAATCAGCAAATATATTGATAAAAACTGGCCGGAGCAGGATGATCGGGTTCAGTGGCTAATGCAGTTTTTACGCGACGATCGTCAGCGAAAGGTATTACTCATTTGCGCTGAAGCGAAAACAGCCATCCAACTGGAAAGTGCCATTTCATTTAGTGGCGTAGCTTCAAGTGTTTTTCATGAAGGGTTGAACCTTATTGAGCGTGATAGGGCGGCCGCTTATTTTGCCGATGAAGAGGGTGCGCAAATACTTGTCTGTTCTGAAATTGGCAGCGAAGGTCGAAACTTCCAATTTGCACATAACCTTGTTTTATTCGATATACCATTAAATCCTGATTTGCTTGAACAGCGAATTGGTCGTCTTGACCGAATCGGTCAGCGACATCAGGTCAACATTCATGTGCCGTATTACAGGGAGACTGCGCAAGCTTCGTTATTAAATTGGTATCACCAGGGGCTGAATGGTTTTGAAAAAACCTGTGCAACAGGCAGAACGCTCTACGAAAAATTTGGTGAAAAACTGCTTGAATGCCTGCAGCGTGCGGATCAGCCTGAACTTGCGCAAGCATTAATCGAACAAACCCAAACTACTGCGTCAGTTCTTGAACAGGAATTGCAGGCGGGAAGGGATCAGCTACTTGAGGTGAATTCATGCAATATCACCCAGGCGAATGAAATAATCGATTTACTTTTTGAATCTGAGCGTCGCCATACTCTTTCAGGTTACATGGGGAAAGTGTTCGACGAGTTCGGTGTGGATCAGGATTCCCACAGCGCGACCAGCGTGGTCTTGCACCCTGGTGATCATATGCTTTGCCATCATTTCCCCGGTTTGCCCGAAGCAGGAATTACCGCCACCTTTCACCGTGAAACGGCGTTGAGCCGTGAGGATATGATCTTCCTCAGTTGGGAGCACCCGATGGTGACTGGGGTTATGGATATGATTGCCCACAGCGAATTTGGTAATACCGCGGTGGCAACAATAAAACTGCCTTCGTTAAAACCGGGAACAATATTACTGGAAACGTTACACGTAACCCATTGTCCAGCCCCCAAGGCGTTGCAGTTATTTCGCTATTTGCCCATAACCGTTGTGCGTACTATTTTGGATCCTAATGGTCGGGATCTAACCGAAGTCCTGGCCGCCGACCGGCTTGAAAGTTTATTGGCTCCCGTTCAACGTCACACCGCACAACAAGTTGTTCAGCATAGTCGTGAAGTCATTGAGAAGCAGATAAAAATGGCAACAGACAATGTAGAGCAAAAGAAAATTGCTTTAGTGAATGCCGCGCGGGAAAATATGCTGGAAAAACAAAATATCGAGATTAATCGATTACAGGAACTGGCAAAAGTTAACCCAAATATTCGTGCAGCAGAAATTGATTTATTGAAGCAGGAAACTGAAGCCCTACTGCATTATCTGGACGAAACACAAATAAAGCTGGATTCTCTTCGTGTTATTGTTTCAGTGAATTAGATCCGTTCTAAATTCAAAACACATATATGAAAAAGAGCCGCATTTATGCGGCTCTTGTCTTTCCTAAGCAACTGGTTTTATCTTTGTTATAAACCAGCACGCATTGCGCTAATCAGTTCACCATTGCTGGTATCACCGCTTAGCTCCCAGAAAAATGCGCCGCCAAGTCCCTGTTGTTTAGCGTAATTCATTTTGCTGGAAATCGTTGCGGGGGTGTCATAGCTATACCAGTTATTGCCACAGTGCGCGTATGCTGTGCCACCCACAGTGCCATTCGATGGGCAAGAACTTTTCAGTACGTGGTAATCCTCTATGCCTTGCTCATAGGTTCCCGGTGCGGGGCCGGTTGCGCTGCCACCGGGAGCACTTTGCGTCACACCGGTCCAGCCTCGACCATAAAACCCAATACCCAATAACAGTTTGCTGGCGGGGATACCCTTGGCTTTATAAAGCTGTATCGCCGCGTCACTGTAAAAGTCGGAAATTGGAATGCCGCTGTAACTGGTTAGAGGTGAGTGTGGCGCTGTTGGGCCATTATTATCCCAGGCACCAAAGAAGTCGTAGGTCATGACGTTAAAGAAATCACTGACTGCTGCTGCACCGGTATAATCAGCGGCATTAATTTTGGCGGAGCCGGCAGAAACTGCTGCAGTAAGTAATTCGCTACCAAAACGATTACGCAGTGCCTGCATTAAATTGGTAAACGCATTTGGGCCGCTGCTATCACAGGTTAAACCACATTCGTTCGGATATTCCCAGTCCATATCGATCCCATCGAAGACACCGTCCCAGCGTGGGTCATGGAGCAGGTTGTAGCATGATTCCGCAAACGCAGTCGGATTCGCCGCGGCCTGGCCAAAACCTCCAGACCAGGTCCAACCACCGAAAGAGAACAGCACTTTCAAGTGGGGGTACATGGCTTTCAGTTTTCGAAGTTGGTTGAAGTTACCGCGAATTGCGCCGGTATCCCAGGTATCAGCAACTCCGTCCACACTTTCGCTTGCGCCGTAAAAACGGTCGTAGTCGGCGTAGCTATCGCCCAATACACATTGTCCGTTAGTTACGTTACCGAAAGCGTAAAGAATATGGGTGAGCTTGGACGCAGAGCCGCTGGTGTGAATATTTTTCACGTGGTAGCCGCGTTGGTAAATACCCCATTGCACAAAATAACCAAGCAATTTTGTACCGCCGGAACTGGATGTGCCACCGCTGGACGACGATGAGCTTGATGTGGAGCTGCTACTGGAGCTGGACGAGGTCGAGCCGCCACCTGTGCAGCTGCCATTGTTTTCCCACACGCCCCATTCGCCAGATTGAGATGGGTCATCGCCTTGAGTCCACCATTTCGCGGTATACTTTGCCCCCTGGTGTTGCACCATATCGCCGCCGTTATAAACATCGGAAGCGACCCAGGCGGGTATACCGCTACAGGATGTTGAACCACCAGAAGATGAGCCGGAAGTGGTGGACCCGGTTGAGCTATTGCTGCTGGAAGACGATGAGCTACTGCTTGAGCCTCCTCCGTCGCATGCGCCTATATCTGCCCAGGCGTACTGCCATGCCCAACCAGTGCCCGGCGCATAAGCCCCGCCCAGCGAGCACCATCCACCCACCGTACATTGATAGGCGTGGTCGGTATTTTGCACCATATCCCCGGTGCTATAAGTACTTCCGTCAGCGTAATTCGGCAGGTTGCTGCAGTCGTAAGCATAAGCTTTGGAAAGCCATGCCGTGCACATCATCAGCCCAAGCGTAATTAAATATTGGGTCATTCTTGTAGTCATAGTTAATTCCTCTAGACACTATTATTTTATGAGGCGTTTATGCCAAAAAAATCGGAAAGAGGTAAATCATTCTTGCCGGAGTTTAAATCCCGAAAAATAAGGCTGTATTTTTTCGAGTTGGTTTTTACTGGGTGGAACACTTGTTTGCATTTTTACCCAGAAAAAGTCAGATGATTTATGAGAAAAAATTATTGTTATATTTTTAATCGGATAAGGACTTTGTAAACCTTAGCAGTGATCTTTGATTGGAAAAGTTTTTTTGATATCTCTGTGAAAAAATGTCGCTTTTTTCTTTGTCTAAAAAGAAATTTTAATATCCATATTGTTTTTATATTTGAAATGGCTATGTCAAAAAAACAATAAATGAAATAGGGGGATTTGCCTGTGGATGTTATTAGGATAATTTGTTGTGAATCATAATATCGCCTTGCTATTCAAATAAGACTTTTGCTTTTGGGGATGTCACTCCGGCGCTTCTCAAAGTTGAAGAGGGTGCTCCTATTTATAAAATGTTTCCCGGTCGCCTAAAGAACAGATATTTTCATGACATTTTTATGACAAATAGACTAATCTTTATGTGTGGTTTTTGGTCAGTTTTGGCATTCAATACCTTTTGTTGGCTTTATATCCTGCCATAAAGCAGAAACAACCGCTAAAACGCATGCCCTATCCCTATATCGTGGAAACGAGGTTAAGGAGTCTTCCATGAGCTGGTACAACGCTAGTCTCAAAAACCAGGTTATCGCCATTGTTCTCGGATGTATGTGTTTTCTCGCATTCGTTTTGCTAATTTCATTAACCCGTATTGGTAATAATATTTCTCATTTTAATAATCTTCTGCATGGCTCAAGTGAGCATAGAGCGCAAATACTATTGATTAATAGTAAATTCAAGACCCAGGTTCAAGAGTGGAAAAATGTGCTGCTACGCGGAAAAGATGATAAGAAACGAGAAAAGTACTGGGGAAGTTTTCTTAAAAATGATGCGGAAATTAAACAGGATGTCGACGTTTTATTGAAGAGTGTTATTGATCCGAAAGTGAAAGAAACTCTTGAGACGTTTAAACGCGAACATGCCAAGTTGGAAGGGAAATACGAGCAAGGTTACAAGGAGTACATGGCTTCGGGGTTTGATGCTCAGGTGGCAGATAAAGTGGTGTCTGGTATTGACCGAGAGCCAAGTAAACTCCTTATACAGCTTTCTCAACAGATAGAAGAGCGTGTGGTGGCCGAAAGCCATGCTGTTGAAAGCTCATCAGCCTTAACGTTAAACGGTATTTATGTTGTTTTATTTTTTGTTTTGATTGGTATTGTTCTGGTTTTACTCAAAATATTGAATCGACAGGTTATTTCGCCTATTGCTCATCTCTCCGCAGGGGTTAAAAGATTACAGGCCGGTGATTTTAATACGGTTTTTTCTGTGGCCGGTGAGCATGAATTGGCGCAGCTTGCTGTACTGTTAACCAATATGAAGCAGGACTTAAAGAGCCGGATTGAGGCGGATGCGATAGCCTCCGCGGAAAACCGCCGTATAAGACAAGCTCTGGATGTATGCGATACCTCAGTATTGGTCGCTGATACATCGTCAGAAATCATTTATGCCAATCACGCTGCATTGAATATGTTTAAAAAAAGGCAAGATGAATTCAAAAAAGGGATTTCCTCTTTTGTCGTAGATAAAATAATGAATGGTCATGCTAATCAGTTAGGAATAAGTCAGCAGACCTTGAATCAAGACCGGATTCAAAAATACGATATGAATGTACAGCGTCTCACGTTTGGCATCGTTTCCACCCCGATTTTAACGGATGATGGAAAACGGTTAGGCACCGTTATTGAGTGGGATGATAAAACTGAAAGGTTGGCCAAACAAATTGCTGAGAAAAAACAAGCGGATGAAAATGCGCGGATCAAACAAGCACTGGATGCAAGCAATACTCCCGTTATGGTAGCCGATGCTGAATCCAGTATTATTTACACCAACAATGCCATGGTGAGTACTCTATGCCGTCGAAAAGCAACGTTGGAAAAATGTATTCCGGGTTTCGCCCTTGACGAGTTAATCGGTTTTGATGCTGCCAATTTTTATGTTGGTGTACCTTCAGCTTCACAATCTATACAGGAACTGACTAACCCCGAGCAAAAGGATATTGTGATGCAGAACTTAACCTTTGAATTGATCGCCACGCCAGTGTGGTCTGATTCAAAGGAGCGCCTGGGTACGGTAATAGAGTGGGATGATAAAACTGATCGATTAGCCAAAGAACGGGAAGAAAAACGTATTGCAAATGAAAATGCAAGGGTAAGACAAGCATTGGATGCTGTATCCAGTAGTGTCATGATTGCTGACAACGACATGAACTTGATTTATACCAACCGGGCTGTGGAAGAAATGTTCTCATCCGCAGAAGGTGATATCCGTACTGAAATTCCCGATTTTAATTCGAAAGGATTATTGGGCAAGAATGTTGATATGTTTCATCGTAACCCTGAGCATCAGCAGCAAATTATTCATACCTTGACTGATACTTATACTAGCGAAGTGAAAATCGGCCATCACATTTATGCGCTTACAGCAAACCCCGTCTCGGTTGATGGCGAGCGCATTGGTACGGTGGTCGAATGGCTGGATAGAACGGAAGAAGTGGCCATTGAAAAGGAAATTGATGCAATGGTGGACTTCGCCGTAAAAGGTGATTTTGGTAATCAGATTGACTTGAATAATAAAACCGGCTTCTTTAAAAGTTTAAGTGGTGGATTAAATCGTTTGGTCAGTACGATTAATATCGCGCTTGAAGATATATTGGCTATGCTCTCTGCTTTGGCAAAAGGTGATCTGACCTTACGTATTGAGAGGGATTATGAAGGTGCCTTTGGCGAACTTAAACGTGATGCCAATGCGACAGCAGATAAACTCACAGAAGTCATAAATAATATTCGTCAAAGTGCTTCTGTGATTACTTCGTCCTCGAATGAGTTGGCGGATGGTAATGCCGACCTAAGCCAGCGCACAGAAGAACAAGCTTCCTCTTTGGAAGAGACAGCAGCAAGTATGGTTGAGATGACGGAAACCGTTAAGCAAAGTGCAAGCAACGCCAATGAGGCCTGTGATTTAGCGGTGAAAGCGCAAGACAGAGCCCGGTGTGGTGGTGAGGTGGTAAACCGTGCTGTAAGTGCTATGGATATGATTAATACCGCCAGTAAAAAAATCGCCGACATTATTAGCGTCATTGATGAAATTGCCTTTCAGACTAATTTACTTGCATTGAATGCAGCAGTTGAAGCCGCCCGAGCAGGAGAGCAAGGTAGAGGGTTTGCCGTAGTGGCAAGTGAGGTGCGAAATTTGGCTCAGCGTTCTGCCTCCGCAGCAAAAGAAATCAAAGATTTAATTCGCGATAGTGTGGCCCGTGTTGAAGACGGTGCAACCTTGGTGAATGAATCCGGCGAGACGTTGGTAGAAATAGTGGAGGCGGTGGAAAAAGTTACCCTTATGATGCGTGATATTTCCGAGGCGGCCCGGGAACAGGCAACAGGGATTGAGCAAGTAAATACTGCGGTAACGCAAATGGACCACATGACACAGCAAAATGCGGCTCTGGTGGAAGAAGCAACGGCAGCGAGTGAATCTATGGCCGAGCAGGCTAAAAGTATGAGTCAGATGATTGCGTTTTTTAAAGTGAGTTAATTTAAGTCAACGCTGGTTTTAACTCCACTAAATATAGACATTCTGTCTGGTTTTGAGTTAAATAAAATAAGTGAATTAATTAATTGTTTTACAATGAATAGAAAGATTCTGAGATACAAGATCGTTTCAATTCTGGCATGTCTAGCGTGTATCGCTCTTTTTGTTCCTCTACTTATTCTGTCATCCGTAGGGATAAAAATATTTTTAGGGATAATTCTTTTTATTCTTTTGAGTGTCATTCAAGCAATTTATTATACGAAAGTCGGCTCGTTGAAATGTCCGCATTGTAATAAGCCGGTCTTAGCTAAAGCGATATCTTTAGATCAGTCTCAACTTACACTTTCCGCATACAAAAAATGTTATTTTTGTGGTTACGAATACGAGTAATTGTATAAATCTGCTCTGGAAGTGAATTATATGGGATATAAAGTATCAGAAAGGAAATCCTTGGCGAATACATGTTTATTTCTTGTTCTGCTTGTCTTTTCCTGTAAAGCACTTGCCTGTCGATGTGGCACATTGATCGATGAAGCAAAAATAGCAGAAAGCACCGATGTTATTTTGATCAAAGTTGAATCGCTTCAACTGGGGGAATACTCTGATGGAGAGCGATCCTACCCCGGTCTGGAAGTGGGATATCAGGTTGTCCGCCGTTTTTGGGGGGCTGAGCGTAAACCGAAGCTCATTGAGCTGCTAGACAGCTGTAAAGTCGGATTTTATCCAAATAGAGAATACATCGTGGCGATTCTCAGGAAAGGCCGGTTTGGGATCGACAATGTAATAAGTCAATGTAGTGGCGTGGATTGGGTTTCTAAATCAAATAGACGTGAAAAGACCATCCTTACCGAGGAAATGGTCAACAAATATATCGAAAATAATTCCGATTAACTATTAGAATACGTGTTGGTAGAAGCTGTATTGCGGGGTAGGCTGACCTGGATCCGTAATCATAGCTATTGTCTAAGTGTTTCCAGGTTTTTGTAGAAAGGGTAAATCGTGGGTAATAAAAAGTTTGTTTTTGACGCTATCAACTCCGCATATAAAGCTCAGATTAAAAGCATGTATGATGGTTTTTCTAACAGCATTCTTATGGCGAATGGGGATAATGCTGAAATAGAAAAGGCCGAGGAAAAGTTTAAGGCCGGTATGGAGCACGCGTATAAAATCAGAATGCAGGCTCTCGCGCTTGCAGGTATTCAGGAGTAGCTTTTTATCGGTCGGAAAAACGGTGTGAACCGGGAACGGTGGCAGGAGTTGATGGCGGTGCTGGCTCTACCGCCGTCTGACGAATGCTTTGATTTACTTTCGTCGGCATACGCTGAAAATCACCGACATTACCACACCCCGCGCCACATAGAGTCCATGCTGCGACATATGGATACTGTTGCTGAATTGGCGGAGCATCCGGCTGAGGTTGAGTTAGCTATCTGGTTTCACGACGCGGTATATCGACCTTTCTCATCGACCAATGAACTGGATAGCGCTAAATGGGCGCATCAGTTCTTGTCTGATAATGGTTTTAATAAAAGTGGCATTGATCGGGTCTACAACTTAATTATGGCTACGCGGCATCATTGTGATGTTGTTACGCGGGATGAACAACTTTTGGTCGATATTGACCTGAGTATTTTGGGTGCGCCAGCGGATATTTACGATCAATTTGAACAGAACGTTCGGAAGGAGTACCAGCAGGTCCCGTCAATTATTTTCCGGAAAAAGCGCAAGGAAATACTTAAGTCTTTTTTATCGAGGGATTCGATTTATTATCTAACCTACTTTAGGGAAAAATATGAGCAGGCAGCGAAGCTAAACCTTGAACGCGCAATCGTTCAACTCTAACGAAAGTTTTTAATGCCTTTGAAACTGCTTACCCATTTCCTTGCAGTAATTGCAATACCAGCGATGGTCGTTGGTTTGCCTGAGCTTGCAATGCAATGCCAACTTCCGTTCGAATTTGCCCTGCAGTGAGCTCCGATGCGGCTTTCGCGATATCTGCATCTTCAATTCTGGATTGTGCATCTTCGGTTTGCACAATGCTTTCATAGAGAGAGTTCATACTGCTCGACAGCCTATTTAAACCCGCACCTAGTGTTGCACTTTGCTGATTAAGTTGGCCTTGCGCCTGATCCAGTATCGCCAGTGACGCGTTGGCAGACTCACTATTACTCAGGTCTATATTTGCAAAGCCAATATCCGCGAAAGACTGTTGCAGGTTATTTGCTTCTAGTGTCAGGGTTTGATTTTCCTTAGCGCCGATTTGCAGTTGCAGTGGTGTTTGTTGCGCATAAAGCGGTTGATTGTTAAAGCTGCTGTTTTCCAGGGTGCGATTGACTTCATCCAGTAATTGGCTGGCTTCCTTGTTAATGAGTTGTCGGTCGTTGTCACTGAGTGTCCCGTTGCCTGACTGTATCGCAAGCTCGCGGATGCGCTGAATGCTTTCGGACAGGCCGCTTATGCCCGCATCTTGCGCTTGCAGGAAGGATATACCGTCATTGGCATTGCGAATGGATTGGGTAAAACCACGAATGTTCGCACCCATACGTTGGCTTATTGCCTGGCCTGCCGGATCGTCACCGGCGGAATTAATCCGTTTCCCCGAAGCGATTTGTTTTGCTGCGTTGTATACCGTTTGTGTTGCGGATTGAATGTGATTGGAAAGCGAAGAGCCAGGGATTTTCATGGTGACCTCCAGCGCGACACGCATAACACTGTTGTCTGCTGATCAATCACCTTAGCCTAGCGTATGGTGGAAGGAAACTGAATGACTTTATCGGTATAACAATAGAAGAAGTAAGAAAGTTTGGGTCTTTGGTGGGCAACCACATCCGTAAAATATTTGAATGTGATTGCCGAATAACATCAAGAACAATCCGCTATACGGTATGACCGTTGATTAACACACTGTCCAGCACTTGTTGGCATTGCATGCTGAGCCTATGTGATAAGCGCTGGAATATTCCCCGAATAAACGCATAGGTCGCATCCACTTTATCGAGAACCGGTTTCATACCGAGTAAAGACATGATTTTTCGGATCAAAGCCAACACCAGGCTGGACAGGTTTTTTGCAAGGTTAATACCCTGGCTCAAAATGTAAGCCAAACGATCCATTAAGGTAAACGTGCCAGAACCAATCGACGTAATAAAACTTCCAACAAAGTTAAAGCATTTGTTCAGCACGTAATTGATGGCTTTATCCAACCATTCGAGATTGGTCAGGTTAAAGGATATGGGGCTGGTGCGATTAATCCAGCCTTCAATACTGGCAGGGTCGTTGAGTTTTGCCTTGCGATTGCGCAGCGCGGCCCAGCCCTGATTGCCCACGGTATTGATATAGCCTTGCATACTATGCCACTGGGCACCGGGGAATTCTCCGGGGCTTGGTTGGTAGTAATCATAGTGTTCACCGAGTGTTGTCGGCGCGTGAATAAAGGGCCAGAAGGGGATACATGGCACAATGTCTGTTCTGTGGTAAACACGGAACATTTTCTCGGCGCTCAAGTTCGAGGTGAGCGTATCGGCAAATGGCCTTAAGCCAACTCGGGGGGCGCCAAATGTATACAGGTAGGGCGCTGTGGCGGTGGACGACTTTATTTGCTCTGCGCAACGGGTCGCCAGAGCGCCGCCAAGGCTGTGTCCGATGCAGTGAATGGAATGTACTCCCTGGATTTTCAACTGGCTGATAAATGGGCTCAGCTGAGGCAGCATGGAATGGAAGGCTTGGTTAAAACCGTCGTGCATGGGTTGGCCAAAGGCCGAGCTGGAAACCCCCATATTGAAATTGGTCAGCCAGTCGGCAAGAAATTTGGTCCCGCGGAATATGAGGAAGGCATGGCCTTTGTAAGTATCCTTTCCAAGGCAGACAAAGCCAAAGCCGGAGCGGGATTTTAGGACGCTAGGCCCGCCGGTTCTGCCGGACACCATATTTTGCGGGTTGATATCTAAAATACTGCCGTACTTGGTTTTTAAGGCGGTAACGGCTTCATCGAGGGTGTGAAAATCAACGAGCGCGTAAATACTACTTGCCAGGTTTGCCGCTAATGCGGGAGCTAGGCGGGGCATATCTCACTCCTTAGGTAAGAAAAATGTGTCAGGTCTCGTCATCGTCCGGTGGAGGAATAATGAAAGGGCTGTCGGGCTCTACGTCCCAGGTGCACATCGAAAAAATAGGGCCGCCGTTGACTTCAATGAGTCTGGTTTCATCTGTTAACTCACATTGAACGACCAAAGGTTTGCCGCGGGATTCGGCGTTTTCTGCCGGGTTGCGTTTTACCCCGCTCCATATTTTGTATTCTGTTCCCTGATAGTGAACGTACATTACTTGGGGCACAGAAAACTCCATGGGTAACACCTTACCAACGTGGCTTTTGTCGAACAGGGCGGGCAGGGTGAAATAGCCGTTATCGTCTGTTTGAGTTTCGTCGGTCAGCTCTTTCTGTGCGTAGGCTTTACGACTCAGGCGGGTAACTTTAGCTTGCTCCACCGGTTTGCCGTTGAGTGTGATCTGGCCGGATATTGCTGAGAATAGGCACAGTATTCCGCTTTGGTTTTCTGACACGGCTGTTCCCCCGGAAAGTAGTAGTGTCGTGGCAAGTAAACAGTGTAAGAGCTTCTTTTTTATCATTTTTGTTGGCTTTGTCGCCAGTCCGTATCCATTAGGGAGGAAATAGGTGTCATGCGATTCCAAACGACCGTTTAAGACTAGGATTGCATAGCTGCGTCATAAAACTCAAGCAGGAGAATGCCAACTTAATCACAAGAAGAAGCGATAGCTTCATTGCCTGTTTCTTCGTGCTTTTTATCTTCCATCAAGCTGTCTCCAGGTTAATGTATTTATTATTTGTACCGTTGAGTGGGTTTCTGAATAAGAGACTGTTTTCTGTATGCAATTGCCTGGGCTGGGGCCGAATTATGAAGTTAAACCTCTGTTGTGAAGTGGATCGTCTTATCACCGTGAGGGAAATCTATCAGTCGAATAGCGACGATTTTGTTATGAAAATGTGTCCGTCCTGTTCTCAGCACTGGTTGTACCGCTATCTGGAAGAAGACTGGCGATCCAATATTCAGTTGGGCGAAAACGAATACGAAGCCTGGTATATCGGGGTGTTGGATGAAGAATTGCAGGAGGCCTACAATATGGCGTTCGATAATCTGTCTACCACCAGCGATTTCTTATACCTTTCTTCAAAAGTATTTAATGAGAAAATTTCTGATTGGAAAAAAATTGCGGAATAGCAATTAAGGTCTGTTTCGTTCGTGTGAGCAGTCTTAGTTTGACCAGCGAATATCGTCGCCTTCTTTGGTAAAGGTGCCGCCTTTACTGTTTTGTCGAATAATAAACTCGGCACCGTTAACCATAATGTCAACAATCGGATAGGTGTTTTTCATAATAACAATGGATGCCGCCTGAGTGGTTTTTTTCATTTTCTGAATTTTTGAAATGACTTCAGAAATATGAGTTAGGCTGTCATTGAGTTTTTTAACGGCCTGATCCGCAATTTTAAATTTTCTAATTAACTCAATGTTGTTCGGGTCTTGTTTAATCTGAGCGGCCAGGTTTTTCTCCAGCTTTTTTATCCGTTCAATTTCATGCAGTTTTGCTGCTTGTGCTATACGGACTTTTTCCAAATCTTTATTGTAGTTTTTCTTGGTGCCGACAATAATTTTGGTTCGCACTCCACCTTCAGAACCCAGTGTGTTGACGATTACCTGATTTTTGGCAAAGCATTCACCACCAAAAATTCTTCCCTTGCCACCACCTTGCCCAGCGAGAACCTGATCGTGCGCTTCAATGTGACAATGGCTGAGGTACTCTTTTACATTAATATTTCTGCCTGCACGTATATCGGTGAGGTTGACATAATTTGCCGTGATATTACCTCCTGCAATTAACTTGCAGGAAAAAACCGTGTCATCTCCGTCCGGGTGATCTGCTCCGAGAACACCTGCACCAACGGAAATATCATTGCCCGCTTTCAGAACAGAATTGGTGACGACACCATTCACGATAATATCCCCGGTGACGCTGATCTTCATGCCGGCCATGACTTCGCCTCGTACCAATACGGAGCCATCAAAAACAATATTGCCGGTGGCCATGCCGACGTTTTCCACAACCAGTGTTTTGTCTACGGCAACGCCCTCAGCTTTTATCAGGGGGTGGCCTTTGGTTTCTGCAATTAACAGGTTTTCGTCATCGGGGCTAACGGCTACGCCGTCTAGATCCGAATCAAAAGGGGTATCGTCGCCATCAATGGCTGTAACCACTTCACCGCGAACGTTGTATCCGTTGACGCCTTTGGAAGCCGGTATGCGCCGCATAAGTGGTGTACCTTCCGTGACGAAGGTGAAATCCAGCACTTCCTTCATGTTAACCCGGCCGGTTTTATCTTCCTTATGCTGTCGTTGAATGGTTTCTTCTACCAGGGCTTCAAATTGTGCGTCCTCTCCATCCTGCGGTTCAACGCCCTTGGCAAAAGTCAGTTTTGACACTTCTTCGTTTTGCAGAGCTTGTTCCAATATTTTCTGGTCGCAATATTCCAGCTTAATTCCGGCGGCCAGTATTTTTGCTTCCAGTGTGGTTTTATCCAGCGGCTCGCCACCATAGGCGCGCGTTGTGGTGAGCAGGGCTTCCATTTCTTCATTAACGAGTTCAATGATGACTTCGGCATCTTTTTTCTTGGCGATGGCGATGGTGCCATATTCTTTTTTGGCCGCGTAGGTAACCAGTTTTTCAAGAATGCGGTCTTCAAAGTGAAAGTCGTCGAACTGGTTTTCTCTTATCAGCTCCTGTAGCGATACCAGGCTGTGATGGACTTCGTCATCGGTTGGGTTGAGGTTTGCGTTGAGTAAGCCGGTATCCGGGTCGAAGTCTAAGGTGATTTCGGTATAAACCGGTCGTTCACCCAGTATGTATGTACCGTGTTTATGCTGAATGGCTTTGGTGGCAATGTCCGATAGTGCTGACAGTTTTATTCCAAAGCTGTCGAAGCCTTTTTCTCTCAACTCATCCTGTAATGTGCTGACATTGATTTCATGCTTTATTTCGGATGGTGTCAGTCTGGCTTCGACTTTTCGCGTGTTTGGGTCGTAATCAATTTCTACCTGAGTAAAGGTGGGCTTGTTCGCTACCGGAAATTCGGCGGGGATACCGTTGTCAATCTGATCGAGTATTTTCTTTATGTTGTCGCCATCAACAACAAAGTTTTCATATTCCGGTTGCTTGAGTAATTCTGCAATCGCTTCCCGGGTGTAGCTGATTTTCTCCTCGGTTTCCGTAAACTGCGCATGTAAGCCGCCAGTTTCATCGTCCACTTGAAAAGACAGTTGCAGGAAGCTGGGTTTTCGACCAATGAGAAAACGCCCTTTCTCATTGTTCAGGAATTTTTTTAATAAGTTCTCGATGGCATCTTCGGCAAGAATGAATTCCGAGTAACCGGAGTCACGAATCATCTTGTGCAGAATCTGGCTATCCAGAATGATTTTACTGCTTGAGGGAATCAGCAATGCATCCAGCGTTCTTCGGTTGCTGTCGTATTCCAGTTTTACATTGGTAAACTCAGGTTTGGTGCCAATTGGAATGGTGCCGTGTTCATGGCTTTGAACACGTTTGAGCACGTCTTGCAGATCTGAGGTCTGGACGCGATATTCCTGATAATCGTTGATTTTAACCTGGTTGAGCAACCAGTTAAGGTCGATACCCTGATCCGTATCGGAACTCGAAAGTATGGCGTTTAATATGCCCGATTCTTCATCGATCCTGAAAGTGACTTGAGTATATTTGGCCATATTTGAGGTGGGAATGCTCTCTTTGTGGTCAACGCATGGCTCCAATCATGCAAGTACTATCAGTATAGACGCTGGTTCAAAGAATAGCGTACAAGTGTAACTGCAGGTTATATAGTCCGGGCTGGGGGGCATTCATCGCGACCAGAGGATCGGCTCACTGGGAAGAGAGCTGGTTTAAGGCAAGCGGGCCATTTAGCAACAGTGGGGATGAGGCCAGTTCTGTGCCGACTATCGAAGGGGCCTGTATAACCTGTTTCAGGGCTTGTTGGTAATGTGGAAAGTCCCGAGTGAAGCTCCGTGCGTGCCCGCAGTCTGGTAGCGACCAGTAATTTTTCGCTCCACCTGCCCTCTGATAGAGGGCGCGAGACATGTGTTCGGGAATAAGTTGATCCTCCTGGCAGTGAACATAGAGTTTTGGTACCTGGTCCAGGTGTGCAATAGCGTGGATAGGGGCTGTTTTATCGCTGATAAAACTGGAGATTAACCATTGAAAAGCCCGGCCCAAGCGGGTTTGCGTGACCACGTGGCGAGAGATCTCCAGATAGCTGGCGAAGGAGGAATCAATCACCAGCAGTTGAGGCGTAAGCGTTTTGCCTTGGGTGTGGGCCAGCGTATCGGTCAGTACTGCTCCGCCCATCGAAGTGCCTATAGCGACATACTGATACTCCGGGTGAGAGCGTCTTTGTACTTTGACCAGTTCGGTTGCTTTGCGCAGCGCAGTAATACCGTCTTCGCGTAATGCCAACGGTGACGGTCTTCCTTCTGACAGGCCGTAACCTGAATAGTCAAACAGCAGAAGTTCCCAGCCTTCGTCTACCAGCCAGTCAACCTTCTCCCGTGTGTCCGACAAATTACCGGCATTGCCGTGAAAGTGAACAACTAACCCTTTTGCCAAGCCTTCGGGTTGTTGCCAGTACTGCGCTGCCAGTTTGTTGCCAGAGGTTGAATACAGCGTGAGCCATTGAATGTTGGCAGTGGTGTGAGGCGCAGGAAATATTTGTTTGCTTGGATAATAAAAGAAACCATTGTCCCTGAAGGAAAGTTGCGGTGAACAGCTTATATTCACTAAGCCAAGCATTATAAAAAACATGCATAAGAGAAACTTTTTCACCGTGTCACCGACTCAATCATTGTGTTTGTCGAGTGAATACGTTGCTTGCTGCGTTATGGATGAAAAGAGTATGAACAGGTACTAGCTTAATTTTTGAATAAGTTTGATGACCTTTTTGGCTTCTATTGCAAAGCTTGTTAGCTTGCCACCATAGATTCCAATATAACCGCAGCCGGGTGCGAAGGCCTGGCTAAGCAACAGTGTTTCCCGTGTTCTGTGGTGGGCTGTTCCCTCTGTATGGGGCAACACCCGTAAACCGGAGAAGTTGGCGAGAATATCCGAATTGTCGATTGGAGTTTGAGGAAAGTAGTGATTATAGGTTTGCAGTAAATAATGAATTTCTTTATCCGTTGCCCGACTGTTTTCCGGTGTGCAGGAAACCGGTTCTTCTGTTGTACCTAGAAGGGTATGTCCTTTCCAGGGAAGTAAAAATACACCGCGACCATCAATAGGGGATTCCAGATAAAAGCAATGTGGGTCAGCCTGTCGATTTAATACCAGATGTGTTCCCTGTACCAATTCAATATCAATGGCATCGGGTTTTGGCCAAATTTTCTGGACTGTCTGATTAATCCAGGGCCCAGCGGCGTTAACAAGAATTCTTCCTTGAAAATAGCGTACTTGATCATCCGCTTGCAGGCTTTCAATCAACCAGATGTTATCTTCCTGTTTGGCGCGGGTTAACTGATTATTGAATTCTATTTTTGCTCCAAGGCTTTGGGCTTGTTGGATAATACGTTGCGTAAGGGCTTTGTCATCCGTTTGTGCATCGTAGTAGCAGAACACTGTTTGCAGTTGCTCAGTACGCAAGCCGGAAAGCTCATGCCATTTGTTTTTCGCCAAACGTGAAAAGCCAACACTACTTAGCAGTGAGTACACCAGTAACCCAGAATGTATCCACCAGGAACGGCGATGTGAGTTGGTATAAACCGGAATAAAAAACGGAACCATTTTGACGAGGTCAGAATGCTCTTGCAGTAGTTTTCTTCGTGCCTGTAAGCATTCCCGTACTAAACCGATTTGTCCAGATTCAAGGTACCTTAAACCTCCGTGAATCAGCTTAGAGCTTTTGCTGGATGTCCCATTTCCGGCGCTGCCATATTGCTCTAACACTAAAACCGTCTTGCCCTGTTTACTTGCTTCTAACGCCACTCCTGCGCCGTGAATGCCGGCACCAATGATGACCAGGTCGTAAACTTGATGTGACGAGTTGTTCGGCATAGGTGGCTATTGGTTTGTTAGGGTTTGGAAATCCCAGGATTCTAATGCACTGGTTCCTTTTTCCAGGCAGCGACCGGCCAATGCCTGGTCTGTAATATCATAGATCATCCAGCGCCAGCTGCCTGACCAGAGTGGGGCGGGTAAATGGATGCATTTATTTGCATTGCAAATCAGCCAGTCGGGAATAAGCCGTCCGGCTATATCTCGAGATGAATCATCATAGCGTGTTAACACCCAGCCCAAAGGTAAGGTGTTTAAATGCTGCTTACAGTAAGTGAGAAATACTTCGTCATAGGAGATGAGCGTCGCATTAAAGTGCACTTTTTCCAGTAGTGGGCGTAAAGTTTCGACGACTTTTGAATAGGTAAAGCGTTCAAAAATCTCCTGTTTAATTTCAATAAAAAGTGTAAACGATGAATTTACTTTAAGGTTAGAGAGCAAAAACTCCAGGCTGATAATCGGCGTAGGATAAAACTTTTGTTGGAAGCGGTCAGGTTCATGTGCACTATAAAGTTTCAACTGTTCTGACGTAAGTGTTGCCACGCCCACATCTTGTTCTGCTGTACGTTTCAGGTTCGGGTCGTGAATAACGACTGGAATGGCATCAATAGAAAATTGCACATCTATTTCGACGGCTTCAATACCTGAGTCGATCGCTTGTTGAATACCTTGTAAGGAATTTTCCGGGTAATACTCTGGCCAGCCTCTATGTCCGACAATCAATAGTGTCATGTCAGTGTCTCGTATACTGTGATTGCTTGGTGATATCGGGATTGTAATTCAATATTAGTGTATGGCCGGAAGAAAGTCTTTGCGGTTGGTGGCAAATCTTCGTTGTCGCTGGCTTTGGCCAAACCAATGAGTGTCGCCTCCACTGCATCGGTTCGATAAACTTTTTTTTGAGTCAGGTTGGCAATTGTTTGGCAGAGATAATTTGACTGGCTGACACCGCCGCCGATAATAATATCCCAATTGCCCTCTTTGTTACCGGTTTCAATAAATTGAATATTCTTACTAATAAGAAAGGCGATGCTTTCAATAACCGCGATACATCTTTCCTGGATGGAGTCTGAATCGGAATCAATAAAAAAGCTCTTGTGTGCGCCCTTCCACCAGGGTGATGCCAGCCCGCCAACACAGTTTATAAAAATAGGTAGCTGTTTTTTATTGTCGGGTGTAGAGGGAATGTGGTTAAAAAATTCATCCTGTGTCAGATCATATTGTTGACAAAAATAGGTAATGGCCGCTGCGCAACCATTAATGCAGGCTTCACTTAAATAATCAACGGATTCATTTGTGCTCTGGGCGATGGTGGTGAGTATGCCAGTGCCTGGCGGTGCGGGTTGGTTGCTGAGAACAAATGCGCCAGTGCCGGCGTTAATAACAATTGGGCGGCGAGAGTTCGTCAGCCCAAGAAAAGCAGCGTTTTGATCACCGCACACAAGCTTGAGAGGAATGTTTCCGTTTTTTAGTTGACCATAGTGACTATGTGTGGGCAACACCGAAGGTAACGCCTCGGTCGACAGTGAAAAGTATTCGCATAATGTTTTACTCCAACGCCGTTGCTGTATATCCCAGAGTTGGGTTCGGGATGCATTACTTTCATCGCATAGATAGGGAGCATTTTCCAGTAGATGAAAAAGCAGGTAGCTAATCAGAGGGCCAATACACAGCTTTTTCTGATCGGCAAGTTGCTGCCTTAACCAATGAATTTTACTGGCGCCATAGTGCGGGGATAAAACCAGCCCGGATAGGCGATGTATTTCTGTTTCGCAGTGTTTAAGGCTGTTTACTTGTTGGCGGCCGCGTGTGTCCTGCCAACTGATTGCTGGTGAAAGCGTTTTACCATTTTCTGGGTGCCAGGCAATCACTGTTGAGCGTTGTATTGCTATGGCTGCATGGTCAATCTGGGGGGTATGGATTGGCTCGGTCAAAACAGCTGAAAGGGTATGGTTTACTGCGTTTAGAATCTCCTCCCCATTCTGTTCGATTCTTTCATTGTCGAGGTTGTTCACTTTTATTGATTGACCGGCAAGGTTTAGTACTTTGCCCGAGGTGCAGAGTATGGCCGAACGAACGGAGTGGGTGCCGATATCGATAGCGAGTATTTTTGATTTCATAAATAAAGTGTAGTGTCAGGAGAATGGAATGTACATATTCCTGTGTGGTGTGCTTTTTCTTATATTAGGATTGGTTAAAATTCGTTTTTTGCAAAATAAACAAAAATTTGTCGGGAGGTTAAAGAGTAATTCGTATATGTCAAAACGCCACTTAATTTAACTTTTTTAAAATTCTAATTTTTTTAAAAAATGTGTCGTTAGTCGCCTTTTCTTTGCGTAGTAAAACATGAGGCATTTGTAATAAATGCTCGAAATATAATTATTTAAAACTATTTAAAGAGGACGGCGACGTGTCTAACAGATTAAAAAAAGCGATTATCGCAGCTAATCGGATGACGTTGATAGCGGGGTCTCTGAGCGCGCTGACAATGGCGAGTATTGGTGCAGTGGCTCAGGAAAATACAAATGATTTAAGCGGGCTGGAAGAAGAGGTTCTTGTTTTAGGTATTCGAGGTTCTTTGCAACAGAGTCTGGATACCAAACGTAATGCAAGTTCAATTGTTGATGCGGTTACTTCAGAAGATATCGGAAAATTCCCCGATAAAAACGTGGCCGAATCACTTTCTCGGGTGACGGGTGTTTCTATTACTCGTGACTTCGGTGAAGGTGAAAAAATT
The DNA here is from genome assembly GCF_032773895.1 of Teredinibacter sp. KSP-S5-2. Classification (NCBI taxonomy): domain Bacteria; kingdom Pseudomonadati; phylum Pseudomonadota; class Gammaproteobacteria; order Cellvibrionales; family Cellvibrionaceae; genus Teredinibacter; species Teredinibacter sp. KSP-S5-2. Next base: position 235,927 of record NZ_CP120416.1, read on the forward strand.
TCCGTAAGGGGTACGGATCCATCTCAAAACCGAACCTTGCTAAATGGTTCAGCAGTTGCTTCAGCAGACTGGTTTGTTTTGGATAATCCATCCCGTGCATTTAACTACACATTATTACCTTCCAATGTGGTGTCATCTTTGGAAGTGTACAAAAGTCCACAAGCCGATGTGCAAGAAGGTTCACTAGGTGGTACCGTATATTTACGTACACGTAAGCCTCTGGATTTGGACCCGAATACTATTTCAATTCAGGCACAAGGTCAGTATTCAGATAAGTCTGAGGAATGGGATCCACAGCTTTCAGCTATGTATTCCTATAAAACACCGAACGATGTGTTTGGCGTATTGGTTTCGTTTACCAAGCAGGATAGAACCTTAACTCGTGACGGTATTGAAGCCTTAGGTTTTACAACGGAAGAAATCAACGGTAAAGATTACTGGCGTCCGCGCAGCGTGGGTAACGCGTATTTTTATCAGGAAAGGGAAAGAGAGACCGGCTTATTAAGCTTACAGCTTCGTCCAAACGATAAATTGGATATGACGTTGAATTATCTTAATTCAGAGTTAAAGGCTGACAACATTAACCATAACCTGGTTGTCTGGCTAACCCGTAACGGTGCTTTGGATCACGATACCGCTGTATATGAAGGTGACAGTGTTGTTGCGGGTACTATGCTCCCATGCTCCGATGCGAATTTAAGTGATGAAGGCAGCAACAGCTGTAACCTTGTTTCAGAAATGGCGGTGATTAATCGTGAATCCGGTACAGAAACGGAAGCGTTGGATTTTGATTTAACCTATGAAAGCGATAGCTATCGCATTAATGCCAAACTGGGTACTACGGAAGCCAGTGGTGGCACCAGTAAAGATAATTACCTTCAATATAATCAAAATTTGAGTCGTGTTGATTTTGATGGTCGTGGCGAAACATTCCAGGCAACCATGATTATGCCGGATGGCCGAGCTCAAACTAATCAGGATATCTTGAATCGTAATTTGGAGTGGATGCAAAAAACCGATCGTCTGATGACCGATGAAGAAACCTACTTTGGTTCTGATATTGAATTCGATGTGGAATTCGGCGCGATTAACAGTTTGAAAATGGGCTTTAATCACCGCGATCACGACAAAGGTCAAACGCAAAACGATTACCGCTTCCACTGGTGGACTGACGATCAGCACGCGGCGGGCGGTTCCTATTTTACTGATGTTTTGCCTGGTGAAGAACGTTGGATGTACGGTGCGGTTGGCGCGGAACAAGCTGGCGGTGGTTTCATTAATACCTATAGTTATTTGCACAATGGCAATTACACGCCAGGTAATTTTCTTGATGGCGTAACGGGCACTAACACGATTGATAATTATCCATTGCTGGAAGGCGATCGGATGGATTCGGTTATGTTTAGCAACAGTGTGATGAACGATTACGGAGTGCGCCCATATAAGCGTCTGTCTGGCAACTGGGATGTAAACGAAAAAATCAATGCGTTTTTCCTGAAGGCAGAATTTGAAGGTGAAGGCTTCCGCGGTGACATGGGCTTGCGTTACGTTAAAACGGATGTGGCCTCAACCGGTTGGGTACACGAAGGTGATCCGCTTGCTGCAACTTTGGCTTTACAAGGCGAATACGACTTGCTTGTCGATTTCGCTTTCCCTACCGATCCAAATGCCGAGCGTGTAACTGCACATCAAGTGACAACGGATCACACTTATACTTCGATATTGCCAAATGTTAACGTCAGTTTTGATTTGACGGATGACACCATTTTCCGTTTGTCTGCTTCGCGTACTATGTCCCGTCCGGATTACATTACCATTGCTTCGCAAGAATCATTTAATGTGAATACTTTGGGCGGTGCGAAAGGTAACCCGAAACTCAACCCAACGTATTCGAATAACTTCGATATTTCTTACGAATGGTATTTTACTGACACTTCCGCTTTGACCGCGACCTATTTCTATAAGGATATAACCGGCGCGCCTACCAACGGTACTATTTCCGAGCAACGTTACGATACTGAAACCAGCGAGTACGTAATGATTGACTTTAACGCGCCAGTGAATGGTAAAGGCTATGTAACGGAAGGTTTGGAAATTGGTTATCAGCAATCATTTGGTGACTTTGGTGTGTTAGCCAATGCGACCATCTCTGATGTTGATCACAACGAAGAACGAGACGCAGCGGCGGATTCTGGTGTTGGCTTGGTTATCGGTCATTCCAACTTTATGTATAACCTGACCGGTTACTACGAGAACAGTTTTGTCAGTACTCGTCTTTCTTATAATTATCGTTCTGAGTATTACGATGGCATTAGTTCGTTTAACTCAGAAGTTTTTACCGATGATTTTGGTCAACTTGATGCCAGCGTGAGTGTGAACCTTGGTGAGCATGTTGAACTGGTCTTTGAAGCGGTTAACCTGCTTGATGAAGAGGTCAACAAATACCATCAATCTGAAGAACGTTTCTCCAAAGTGTATAAAAACGGGAGCCGTTTTGTGATTGGTGCAAACGTGAAGTTCTAGTTTTATCCCAACTCACCTGATCACACGGATGTGATCGAACTTTTTTTAGAATCCCCTTGTCCTATCCTTCGTGGATAGGGGTCGACACACGATTATGTGTCGGCCTCTTTTTCCTTTGGTATTACATTTTTGCTTCTTAACTTATTTTTTTCGAAAAGGTTAATGATTAACTTTTGGCCGGAATACGTACCTCAAATATAACGCCACTATGATCCGGCACGTTATAGCCTTGTACTTCTCCCCGGTGAAAATCGGAAATCAGTCTTACGATATATAAACCCAACCCCAGGTGATGGCCTTCGTTGTCTGGAATATCTTTGTCTCGCACGGAAACCATGGAATCAAACAGCTGACCATGCATGTGGCTAGGTAACGGCGGACCTTCGTTGTGAACGGTAAATACCACGTCGTTATTGTGGCGATACAATCCTAATTCAATCTTGCCTTTTTCCGGGCAAAAATCGGCAGCGTTATCAACCAGTTTATCCAGCATTTGTACCAGCAACTCCCCGGAACCCCAGACGACAAGTTTCTCCGGTTCTGAGCGAACATTTAAACTGAAAATAACGTGTTGATACACATCGCGGTACGCTTCGGTTAAATTTTGCAGCAATTGGTCGCAGGGAATATTTTCCTGTTCAGCCGCACCAATGGCCTGTTCTACCCGACTGGCGGCGCTCATCGCATTGAGAATATTGGATAGTCGGGTGGTGCCTTCTTTTGCCCGCTCTGCATAGGTTCTGGCTTGGTCGGGAATGTTTTCGTATTCCAGGTTGTCCAGCGACGAACGAACTATCGCTAAAGGTGTCCGCAGTTCGTGCGAGAGTTTACTGGATAAGGTTCGTAAATAATTGGTGTATTCCTGCAAGCGGGCAAGTAATTGGGCGTATCCTCGGGATAAATCGCCAATTTCATCCTGAGTGGAATAAACCGGGAAATTTTCATTGATTTTGCCGCTGTCAGAAATTGCTGTGGTGGCTGCGGCACTGAGTTTTTGTATGCGAAAGGACAGCCAGCTTGCATAGAAAATTAAAATTGTAATCACACTCAACGAAGCGATCACCGAATAAAACAGTAATCGGTTAAATGCCGAATTGGTCATGGATGTGAGTGAGTCCGAACCTTGGTCGGCTATCAATGTTCCAACGATGCGTTTGGGTGTTTCGTTAACAGCATAGATTGGATAGGAAACACGGACACTTTCTTTATTGCCTTTGGTGTACCAACCAATGCTATGTTCTCCCTGCACGGTTTGCTGGAACTCTGTGGTGTCTATTTTCCCTGTTTTGTTAACCAGGGGGAGTTCAGGATAGTGGCCGCTGGTTAAGGCTAATTTATAGATCCAGCGCAGTAATCCATGCTGTTTGGATAGAGTTTCTGTCGCCTGATCCTGTAAATCCCCATCGGCAGCAATTATCCAGCTTTCCGGTGTTGTCAGTGTCAGGCGCACACCTTGCCGCTGAAAAATCATCAGCTGTTTGGCTAGTGGGTCAGAAAAATAAATTAACGGCGTTAGCGTCGCAGGTACTAAAGCTGTTTGAACTTGCTCATTGGCTGATTTTTTGGGGCTTGGTTTGTATTGAATCGTAAACGCTTGCTGTGCCCAGGATAATGGGAGTGACAATTCCACTTGAAAACCGTTTTGCCATTCCAGCCAGTAACCTTTTATTTGGTGTTCTATAGCAAAATTGCTGGCAGAGAGTTGTCTCGCTGCATGAATCTGTCCTTCTCCACTGGCATAGAGTGCAATATCACGCTGGTCCCCGGTATTTGAATTCAGATTTAATTGAATCGTGTCTGCCAGGGTTGGACGAGATAAAGCGGGTGTGTAGTAGTGAATGTTTTCTGTGGTCACCCGCAGAAATAAGTAGAGTTCATTACGATAAATACCGGCAACGATTTCCATATCCTCTTGCAACGGTTGGAAATCGTAGTTGGCAGTTATCCACTCGTCCGCATAACCATCTTTAATTGGCTTTATATTAAGAGCGTGTGCGACTACGGGGGTGCTGCCAGGTGTGGCATAGGCATCAATGGTTTGAATCAGTTGCGGGTCATTACCAATACGGGCGCTCACGGCTTTGGCGGTGGCAACCAGGGCATCGGTTTGGCCTTTGCGCAGTGCGGAGTCCATTTCCTGAATATATTGGCAGCCTACCCAGGGAAGTGACAGGGTAACCAGGCTGACCAATAACAACTGCTTTTTCAGGCGCATAGGGGAAAATTATTTTTCCTGATCAAGTACCCATCGGTACCCCATGCCATATGCGGTTTGAATACAGTCGAAACTGTCATCCAATTCTTTAAACTTTTTGCGAATGCGTTTTATATGAGAAGTAATCGTATTATCGTCCAGCACGACATTGGCGGCGTCCATGAGTTGTTGACGATTTTTTACATGGCCGGGATGTTGTGCCAGGGAATGCACAATCCAGAGTTCTGTGACGGTAAGGTCGACTAGATTTTCCTTCCAGCGCGCATTCATCCGATCCATATTCAGGGTTAAATTGCCCCGCGAGATCTCGGTTTCTTTGGTGGACGGTGATTGCAGTGCATCAATACGACGAAACAGAGCAGTAATTCTTGCCAGCATATGGGGCTGACTGATGTCTTTTGTCAGGTAGTCATCTGCGCCAAGTCGTAAACCGGAAACTACATCGAATTCACTGTCCCGGGCTGTCAAAAATATGATTGGAAGCTCCGGGGCTTGGGTGCGCAGTTCGCGGCAAAGTTCAAATCCACCCTCAATTTCATCCCCTAAACCTACGTCAATAATTGCCAGATCCGGTAGTTTGGTCGCAAATGCTTCACTGGCTTCTGGCCGGGAGCGGTAGTGATTGACCTTATAACCTTGCCTGCGAAGGGCATCGCAGTAGTTTTGTGCAATTGCTTCTTCGTCTTCAACAATAGCAATCTGGCGGGACATAGGGGTACCTTGTGTTGTTAATGAGGCTTTGGCCTGATCATTCTGGTTTGACTCGGACAGCGTGAACAGGTTCTATAGAGTAATTCTCTTATTCATGAATTTCCAGTGATTCCGCCCGACTACCGAAGTGGTGAATCTGTGGTATCTTTAAATCAGTTATTTATCATCTTTGAGGGGGTGAGTGTGTTTCCTGCTTTAGTTGCGGATATTGGCGGAACGAATGCCCGTTTTGCTCTGGTTACAGGCGTAAATAAACACGGGTTTGTTTTTGAGTCTGCCCAGACACTTAGTACCAACAATTATTCTTCATTCGCAGATGTTGTTGAGCATTATTTACAATCACTAAAAGGGATTGATATTCATCACGCATGTTTTGCTGTGGCCGGTCCAGTTTCGGGAGATTATATTGAATTCACCAATTTGGACTGGGGATTTAGTAAGCAAGATTTCAGTCGTCGGTTTGGCTTTAAAGTTTTTGAGGTAATCAACGATTTTTTTGCCGTTGCCATGGCCTGCCCAAGTTTTACTGATGAAGATTTAATTTCGCTCAAACCGGGTGTTTCCTGTCCTGATGGTGTGAAAGCGGCTTTGGGGCCGGGAACCGGGTTAGGGGTGGCCGGTTTAGTGAAGCAAGGCGCGTTATGGCAACCGGTTCCCTGTGAAGGGGGGCATGTGAATATTGCTCCAACAACGCCTCTGGAGTGTGACGTTCTTAAAGCGGGTATGGCGTTATATGGTCATGTTTCTGCGGAAACTTTTTTATGTGGCCCCGGGTTGGTGAATTTATATCGGGCCTTGGCGGAAGTGAAAGGCGTAGCTGTTGATCCTATTTCTCCTGCACAGATAACGTCCAGTGCAGTTGCGGATGATGAATCTGCAGACCCGCTATGTAACGAAACCTTCGCCATGTTTTGCAGTTGGCTGGGAAATTTTGCCGGTAACTTGGCGTTAACATACGGTGCCAGCGGTGGAATTTACCTTGCTGGAGGAATACTTCCACGTTTTGTGGATTTTGTTCAGGCCAGTGATTTTGTTAAATGCTTTTCTGATAAAGGCAATATGAGTGATTATTTGACGGATATTCCTGTGCAGATTATCGGTCATCCGCAAACGGCCTTTGTGGGGGCTGCAGGCTGGTTAAAACAAGTGACGCAGAGTTAGGAGTTATCTTTTTTTAAAAAACTAGATTTCAGCTCAATGTATGGTTGTATACTCAGCACGCTTTATCGCGTTCTCAAAAAAAAGCCACCGGCATAGTCGGTGGCTTCTTACGTTGAAATTAACGGGGCCTCTTTTTACATTGGCTTTTTGATTTTATCCTGCAGTGTAATACCATCAAGCACTTCAATATTTATGCCATCAGAAATGCCCAATTTTATATCTCTGCGTTCGAACTTCTGCTCACCAACTTGAACTTCCACATAGGGCTGACCATTATCAAACTGGAGTAGTCCTTCATTCAGGGCCAGAACGTTTTCCCGTTTATCAAGAACGATATCGGCATTGGCACTGAAACCTGCTCGAATAAATGTGCCTTCCTGTAAATTCACCGATGCACGTATTTGAAATTTAATGGTGCCCTGGTCGTCGTAGCCTTTTGGTGATATATACTCCAGTTCGGCGGTAAACGGTTCTGATTCGATTGCACCAATATTGAGTAATAATTGCATTCCTTCATGCAGCTTACCAACTTCCGATTCGTCCACCCGACCTTCAAAAATCATATCCTGCATGTTGGCGATAAAAGCAATGGTGGTGCCAGCGTTAAAGTTGTTGGTTTCTGTAATGAATGTGCCTTCTTTTACCGGAATATCCAGAATCAAACCATCCAGTGTTGCGCTGACCAGGTTGGATGTTTTGCCGGATTTTTTTGATGCACCTTCGCGCACAATTGCCAGATTACTTTCCGCAGATGTCAGGGCTTCCTGTTTGAGTTTGTAGTCCAGCAAATATTTATTGTATTCAACTTCAGAAATGATCTTTTCTCCAAAGAGTTGCTCTTGCCGTTTTTTCTCTCTCTGTGAATCTTCAAAATTAATGCGTGCAGTTTCCAGTAAGGACTCCGCATTATTCAGGCGTTCGATATCAGGAATAATTCGTATCTTGGCAATAACTTCACCATTGCCAATGGGATTGCCCGCTTCGACATAGATTTTTTCCACAATGCCGGATACTTGTGATTTGATTTCGACTTCTTTTCGTGGCGTGATGCTGCCTGTCGCAATGGTCTTTTTGATTATGTCGGTTTCAAATGGCGAGGCTGTTTGATATATCACCGGCGGTTCTTGGGATTTGTTGTACAGAAATACAATCGTACCAATGAACAGTATTACACATATTATTCCTAGTAAACTGAGAATGACTTTTTTCATGGGTGTTTAAATTCCGATACTTTATCAAATACGTTTATTGGTCTTGTAATGCAATTGCCGGGTCTATTTTTGCTGCCTTCTGTGCCGGAAGCCATGCTGCGAACATGCCCGCTAAAAGTAATACGCCCAGAGCGGTAAGTGCTGTGACAAAATCAATCTCCGGGTTAGCAAAAGTGGTGCTGTTTGAACCTTGTGCCATCATCACGTTAGCAATAGTCTCCACAAGGATCACGCCAAGAAATAACCCGAAGTACCCCGATATAAAGGTAATTAGTAGGGATTCTTGAACAATCATACTGACGATTGACATCGGTGTGGCACCAATCGCTTTGCGCAAACCGATTTCTTTTGTACGTTCTTTTACCGCGATGAGCATAATATTGCCGACACCAACGGCACCTGCGATGATGGTGCCTATAGCCACGACCCAACTGAATGCCTGAATACCACCAAATAGCGCATTGACTTGATCCAAATCCTTTTGCGAATTGTAACTACCAATGGTGTTCCAGTCGTCGGGGTGAACCCGGTTTTTTTCCAGTAATGCTTTTTTGATCTTTTTTTCCAATACAGAAGCGTGAACGCCTTCGACAGGTACAACCGTCAGGGAATAGATTCTATCTGCAATATTTAATGCTTGTTTTAATGTTGCGTAGGGCGCAAATATTTTTGATGAATCCCTCTGTTGCCATTCGTTTTTGGCTGAGGGTTGAAAAACCCCTACAACTGTCAGTTGCATTCCCCGGTAGGTTATCGCTTTTCCAATCGGGTCTTCGCCATTTGGGAATAATGTGTCGCGAACTTTACGGCCAATAATACCCACTTTTCGTTTTTCTTTTTCATCAAGAGCATTCAGGAAGCGCCCCTGTAACAGTTCAAAGCCCTGAATTTTACTGATTATCGGTGGGTAGCCGCTGATGGAATAGGAATCTGCTCTGCCTTTGTAGCTGACGTAAATATTGTCCGCCCCAATATAGGGAGCGACATATTTAATTTCCGGAATTTTTTTTACTAAAAATTCTACGTCAGAGTGCTTAAGCATAATGTCTCTGCCGGTATCCAGCCCCATATAGGGAATGGTGGTCGCTCGGCCTTTCCAGAACGTAATAGTATTTAGTTGGTTGCCCCAGTTTGAGACCGCACCATTTTTTAGCCCTTTGCCAGCCCCCATTAAAGTGACCAGCATAAATATACCCCAGAAAACACCGAAAGCGGTTAAGGCTGTACGTAATTTATGCCGCTTTAATGTATCGACAATTTCCTGCCAGAGATCCAGGTCGAATACTTGCATAATTATTCTTCCCTCATGGCTTCAATGGGCAGAATTTGTGCTGCCCGTAATGCCGGTGCCAAGCCAGCCAGGGCTCCCGCGCTAACGAGTAATACCAGTGCGGTAATGGCAGTGGAGAAATCCACTTCCGGTCGTTCAAAGTAGGGAAGTTGTGCGCCGCTGGAAACGATGGCCTGATTGGCACTTTCTAAAAAAAACACGCCGAGCACAAGGCCGAGGTAACCGGCAATGGTGGTAATAATGACGGATTCACTGAGGATCATTAAGGTGATGGATGCCGGGGTTGCGCCAAGGGCCTTGCGAATTCCTATCTCCCGTGTTCTGTCCTTAACAGTAATGATCATGATATTGCTGATACCAACAATGCCTGCCATCAAGGTTCCTATTCCGACAAACCAGACAAAAGCGGATATCGCCGTGAACAGTTGATTAAATTGATAAGCCTGCCGGGCGTTACTCCAAACGAATATGGCTTTTTCATCGTTCGGAGAAATTGTATGGCGGCGTTTTAATAAGCTGACAATTTGTTCTTCAAATCGGAATGGGTCAATGCCTTCTTCCGGTGTGACGGCAATCAGATCGATAATACCGTGTTCGCCAAAGGTGTTCTGGAATGTTCCAAAGGGGATATACAATCTTTCGGACATTCGGCCATTCCAGCCTTTATCGAAGAAGACGCCAACCACTTTGAGAGAAACACCATTGATCACAATGTATTCGCCAATCGCCTGTTCTCTAGTTTGAAAAAGCGCATCGGCAATGGCGGTTCCAATGACCACCACTTTTCTCGCTTCATCATTATCTATACGGTTTAGCCTTCGACCTGCGACGTAATCCTGATAGCGTTTTATTTCAAAGTATTCTTCTGTTACGCCATACACACCGAAACGTACAGAGCGATTTTTGTGGGTTATATACACTTCCCGGTTCCAGCGTGAGCCGGTGTAGTTTTCACCGGAAATAAATTCCACACCGGGAATGTTTGCCTTTATCGCCGCAATATCACTTTCATAAAACTGGACTTTTTTACCTTGAGGCGTGCCTTTGTATGGTTGTCCAATTCGTCTGGCAATAACCGTAACTGCATTTCGTGCATCCGCACCGTAGCTTTTTTCAACACCATGCTGCAGTCCTGCACCGGACCCCAATAGAAGGATGAGCATGAGAATACCCCAGAAAACGCCGAACGCTGTCAGGAATGTGCGCAGCTTATTTTGCCTAACAGTAAAATATATTTCTTGTATGAAATCGACGTTAATCATCCGCTTGTCAGCGCCGTTTCATCGTGAATGATTAAACCGTCTTTCAATTCGATCCTTCTTTGGGTTTGTTCCGCGATTTCCTGTTCATGGGTAATAATGATGATAGTTTTGCCTGAAGCGTGAACCTCTTTAAAGAGATCCATTACTTCTGTGGTGGTGGTGCTGTCGAGCGCCCCTGTCGGTTCGTCCGCAAGAATGACCATGGGGTTGGTGATGAGTGCGCGAGCGATGGCTACGCGTTGTTTTTGTCCACCGGACAATTCTCCGGGCATATGCTGCATTCGGTCGCCGAGGCCAACTTTTTCCAGGTATTCGCAGGCTCGTTTGTTGCGTTCTTTTCGGCTGACATTTTGGTAATACAGCGGCAAAGCCACATTTTCAATTGCGTTTTTAAAGGGCAGCAAGTTGAAGGACTGGAAAACAAAACCAAGATATTGGTTTCGGAGCTTGGCGGCTTGTTTTTCTTTCAGGTTGGAGATCAGCGTACCGGCTAAGCGGTAGTTGCCTCGATCATGGGTGTCGAGTAAACCCAGTATATTAAGTAGTGTTGATTTACCTGAGCCGGAGGAACCCATAATGGCAACCAGTTCACCCTCGCCAATTTCCAGATTGATTCCCTTCAGTACATGCAGCTCTTGATCGCCACTACCATAACTTTTGTGTATATCGTTAAGACTGATCATCCTGATGTATTCGTTATCTATTCATTCGTATCCGTTGATTGTACACCGAGAATGTGTCCTTGTTCGGGTATTTTTGACGCAAAATGTGTACGATCTCGGGTCTTGGGAGGCGTTTGGGGTGTGATATTATTGCATGCGCAAACAGCCTTCAAATTTGCGTTTTGAGTATGCCGGTGTTGGAGTAAAGAATGGGTGAAGTGGTTGAGTTTAAACGCCCCAAGAAAAAAGACCCTCATAAAGGTAAAACCTTATGTCGAAGTGGGTTTCACAAATGGGAGGTAAACAGGGAAAAGCAGTTTGATGTGAAACAGGGGCGTCTGGTAACCATTTATCGATGTTGTCGATGTGGCAAAGAGAAAGTTGAGCTACGTTAATCGGTTTGCGTTTTCGATTATTAATGAAAATCTCGCGATTTAAGACGAAACTCGGTTTGATTATCCAGAGTTTGCAGACGATCTGAATAATCTTCAAGCTGTCCCGCAATGATGTGGATGACATTGTCCCGAGTTTCCAGTCTGCCTTTCACTACCAGCAGTTGACTGGTCAGTAATTCTCTTCTGTATTTATCTTGTGTGTTCTTCCATACCACAATATTTATGTTCCCTGTTTCATCCTCCAGAGTTAAAAATACAGTGCCCTTCGCCGTTCCCGGACGTTGTCTTCCGGTGACTAAACCTGCGACCCGGGCGAAACGGCCATTGCCTAATTGAGACAAATCCTGTTGCTTCAGGCAGCGGGTAAACGGGTATGTCTGCCTTAAGAGTGCCATTGGGTGTGGCCGCAAGCTCACGCCTAACATATCGTAATCGTTAATTACATTTTCCTGGAGATTGGGCGGCATGGTAAATAATTCATCAGTATTATTTACTTCGGCATCATGCAGTAAGGGCGTGTAAGGTTTTATATTTGCCGAACGCCAGCGGGATTGATGTCGGTTGCCGGACAAATGACATAAGGCATCCGCGGATGCGAGTATTTGCATTTCGCTATGATTAAGTTTGGCCCTATGTGCTAATTCTTCCAGTGATTGATAGGGCGAGCGTCGGTTATCCACAATACGATATGCGGCTGGTTGATTGAAGGTTTTAATTCGTTCAAAGCCGAGTCGAATGGCCCAGTCTTGCGCCTGTGTTCCCTCTGTATCTGGGCGCTGTTCAAGTTTGTTTTCATAATCACTTTGATTTATTTCAACAGGAAGAACCTGTACATGGTGTCGTCGTGCATCCTGAATTAATTGTGATGGCGAGTAAAAACCCATCGGCTGACTATTGAGTAGCGCACAATAAAAGGCGGCGGGGTGATGGCACTTTAACCATGAGGAGGCATAGCAAAGTAAGGCAAAACTGGCCGAATGGGATTCGGGAAACCCATAACCGCCAAAGCCTTTAATTTGATTAAATAAACGGTCGGCAAATTCCTGCGGGTAACCTTTTTTTAACATGCCATGAATAAATTTTTCTTCAAATTTAAGCAGGTTGCCGTTTTTCCCCCAGCTTGCCATGGCCCGACGAAGTTGGTCTGCTTCACCGCCGGAAAAACCTGCGGCCACCATTGCCAGACGAATAGCCTGCTCCTGAAATATAGGGACACCCAATGTGGAAGATAAAACGTCTTCTAATTCTTCATTATGGTAGGTGACGGGCTCTTCTTTATTTCGACGACGTAAATATGGATGAACCATGTCTCCCTGAATTGGTCCGGGGCGAACAATGGCAATTTCGATAACCAAATCATAAAAACATTGTGGTCTGAGCCTTGGCAACATCGACATTTGTGCGCGGGACTCCACTTGAAAAACGCCGATACTGTCACCTGCACTTAACATATTGTAAGTGGCTTTATCTTCCTGGGGGATGTCCTTAAGCCCGGTTATGTGAGGAGCATACTGGTGAACATAATGCAGACCTTTGCGTAATGCAGTCAGCATTCCCAAGGCTAGTATATCGACTTTCATTAAGCCAACCGCTTCGAGGTCTTCTTTGTCCCACTGAATAATGGTTCGCTCTGGCATGCTGGCATTTTCCATAGGCACCAGGTCAGAGATTTTTTTCTGTGTGATAACAAAACCACCGACGTGCTGTGATAAATGACGAGGAAACCCTTGTATCTGCTGAACCAGGCTGAAAAACTGCAGCATGAGTTTTTGTTGTGGGTTTAATCCCGCTGCTGCAATACGCTTTTTTAAATCACCTTTTCTGTCCCACCAGGCAAGTGATTTGGCAATGTGATCAATTAACCCAGGGTCCAACCCGAGGGCTTTGCCCACATCGCGAATAGCACTGCGGGGCCGGTATGTCACTACGGAAGCCGCTAACGCGGCACGCTCTCGGGTATATTTCCGGTAAATATACTGAACGACTTCTTCTCTGCGCGAGTGTTCAAAATCCACGTCAATATCGGGTGGTTCATTTCTTTCTTTCGAAATGAAGCGTTCGAATAACACATTGATTTGCCCAGGGCGTATTTCGGTGATATCCAGGCAATAACAAATAACTGAATTTGCCGCCGAGCCTCGCCCCTGACAGAGAATATTTTCCTTTCGGGCGAACTGGACAATATCGTGTACTGTAAGAAAGTAATACTCATACTGCATTTCCAGTATCAGCTGTAATTCTTTATCAATAATCGCCTGAATTTTTTCTGGTACACCTTCTGGCCAGCGCTGTTGCTTTCCTTGATTGACCAGGTTGGTTAAGTGTTGGATGGGAGTAATATGCTCGGGAACTAATTCCTCCGGGTAGTGATAACGCAACTCATCCATTGAAAAACTGCACAGGTCGGCGATGCGTTGAGTTTCTTCCAGTAATTCAAGTGGGTAGAGCGTGAGTAACTCTTCCTGGCTTTTTAAATAGCTCTCTGCATTGAGTGATAATGTTTGACCCAGCTGTTCAACGCTGGTGTTATTTTTGATTGCAGTTAAGGTGTCTTGTAGGGGCTTTCGATTTTTATCATGCATTAATATTTCCGGGCATGCCACAAGAGGAATATTGTATTGTTTGCCCAATTTCTGCCAATAATCATAGTGTTTTAATTCGGCAGGCTGCAGTTGATGGCGAATACCGATCCATAATCGATGCTTAAAACCCAGGGACAACTCTTTGGCATATTTGGCAATCTGATCGTTGTTGAGCTTGCCTGTATGGTCTATCTGATTTTGGGGTAACCATATAATCAGGCAGTTTTGTAATCGAAATCGGAGGTCTGGCAGGTGTGCCTCGTATTTTCCTTTTTCTGATCGACGCCTGGCTAGCGTGATAAAGCCCGATAGTTCTGCATAGGCAGTTTTATTCGGTGCGAGAACAACAATATGGCAATGGTTGGATAAATAAAACTCACTGCCGATAATAATCGGAAAATCCAACTCTTTCGCAGTAATATAGGCTTTTACCGCGCCGGCCAGGGAGCATTCATCGGTGATGGCCAGAGCAGAATAGCCTAAGTCATATGCGCGCTCGACCAGCTCTGATGCGTGGGAGGCGCCTCGTAAAAAGGAATAATTGGTTAGGCAGAACAGTTGAGCAAAAGGCATAAAAAGTTATTCCATCAACTGAAGAAACCATGAACAAACCAGTTTTGGCTGTGAAGGTCTTTAAATATCCATAGCCGTACATTGTCTGATCTTTTGGCAATAAAATAATCCCGTGCAATAGGTGTGTCCCACCATTGTCCTTGAATTCTCTCTGGGCCTTGTAACAGCTCAATCTCTCCTTGCCAATAAAGAGTTTGATGTCGATGGCTGATCTTGTACGGGGAACCAAACAACCAATCGGGTTTGTCGCCAGTAATTTGAGGGTGAATAGGGAGGTTTTTTTTTACCTGGCTGTATTCAACCAATATGCTGCTTTGTTCCGGTACATGGGAATCGATATGCTGAACTTGCCGTATGTTTTCCTCCCCGATTCTGGCTTTTAGTTTGGCTAAGGTGATTTCAAACTGATGAGTTAGAGAAACATTCCCCTGTTTAAATTCCAGTAACTGACTATCTCCTTTTTGGGGTTGTGTTTTCTGGCAAATTAATTCCAGTGTGTCTACTTCAAAATTAAGCGCAACCGATTCCAGTTTTATTCGACTTAATTCATATAAAACGTTTAATTGACTGTGGTTCTGATCGAATCGGACAGTAATTTGCTGTTGGTTATGATAAATGTCAGACAGGCACCATGTTATTTCCTGGCACTGATGCTGCCTTTTTTGCAGGTAATCACTGAGTCTTTCCAGCAAAAACAACATAGGTTGTTCGAGCTGGTTATGATTACTCACAGGGTAATCGAATTGAATATCCTCTATGAAATATTCTTCGGGATGGTAAATCTGAACCGGTGTCTCGAACAAGGCCGTTTGTTTTATCTGACTGTCGATACCAAATATCTCAGCAATATACTGACTGAAGTGATGTCCGAAACGATCACGTAAGCAAGCCAGGCCTTGTTGCTCAACCTGTTGCAGTATGTCGTTCAGGTATTTAAAACCAATTTTCTGTAATGCATTGACTGTGTCGGGGTACTCTCGTAATACGCTTGTTGGCAATTGAGCAAGTTGCTGGATAAAACTTTGAATGTCCTGATTTTCCTGTGTAATCCTTGTTGAATCGGGATCATAGGTTAGCAGCCAGGCTCCAAGTTTAGTGTGAGCCAGCCCGAAACAGGTGGAGAGTGCCATATCCAGTAATAGGGTTTTTATTTGCTTAATTATCGGGAGGAGTCCGCCAAACAGTGATACGCTGCCAGAGAGCTCAAGAATGATTCCGACATCTATGGTATTGTGAATTTGATAATGCTCTATATAAGGTGTGAACTGATATAGCTTTTCCATCAGGTTATCGATCAGTCTTTTTTCTGCTTGAGCATCCCGTTCATAACTTAATGCTCCTGTTAACGCCTGGGCAGTACCCTGTCGTATATTAAGCCTGACACCACAATCCTGCGCTGAATTTGAGGCATAGATCACTCGTTTATTTTCCACTACCGTGGCGATATCTGTTTCGTGAACCGCTAAGGCTTCTAGTGGTAAAGCCTGAAAACGTAAAGCCAGCCAGATTTTGTTTCTGATCGTTCTGACTTTATCCATGAGTTTGTCGGGGTTCTAATGGAAAATGAAAGACGTTTGATGTTGGAATACCTGTTTTAATTGCATTTTTAAATGGTGAGTGGCTTTGATCAACCGACTGAAATTGGTTGTGTGCCGAGTATTTATGCCAATAATCAGGCAAGGCGATTTTAGTTTGTTTTTGTCGTAATTGTCCTTTTTGTTTCAAAATATTTAATTGTATCTGAGTCTCCAATAATTGAATTTTGATTCGTAAACTGGCTGGGGAGCTTTGGCTAATAGTGTGTCGCTGCCGAATGAGGAAAAATAATTGATTGGCACGTGCCGTAGCGAGCTGACATTTACGTAGTTCGCTATACGATAATGATTGTTTAGGTGCCCAGGATAATAAAAGCTGGCAATCTTTTGTCGCGGCCAGTTCAGTAAAACAAAAAATAAATTCCTGTTTGTTCTGGGGGGTAACAATGAGTACCCGATTAATATCGATACCTTGTTGTAATAGCCTGTTGGCAAAAGGCAATGCCGGAGGATTGAGTAATAGGATATATCCGTTTTCCTGCGCCAGTAATGTTGTGATCGCTGGCGTCAGCAATTGCCATTCGGCGGAACATAAACCGTTTTCGGAGCAGAGTTCGATCAAACACCCTTCCGGCCAGCCGCCATGAATCAGTACATTATCGAGTTCTTCATGGCCACTGCTGAGCGCAGCCTGAGGCTCGGTTTTTTGATTGTAACCCCGCCATATGTCTTTGCGGAGTAACAGATCCTCCAGGTTTTTGCCTGGAGGTCTGTTTGGGGGGCAGGACGAGGGAGGGGAGGTCATACAACATCAATAAATCTATACTGTTTTTATATACAGTATATTGGGTTGAGGGGAATTTCAAGTAGATGTTTATACTAAAATGGTATTTTGGTACATTGGGATAGAATTTTCGGCTTTGGTGGTTTCCACGCTGGCGCTGAAGTGGCGTGAATAGAATTATCTATATCTTGCGTCTTTCGTATAAAAAACAATCTATTAAGGATGATGTGATGTTTCTTAAGCTATTGACTTTTCTTGCTCTGATTTTATGTCTGTCCGGTTGTGTTCAGCAGCAATACTTGAAGAAATCTTCTAATGGGAAGGCCTATGTAGAGTTAACAACCATTCTTATTGAAGATAGAGTTGCTCGACAGCATCGAATAATACTTCCGAATCCTGTTGGTATGACCTCTCTCGCGCTTATCGGTATACCTTTGGCTCCTTTGGTAATGTACGACTACTACAAGTCATATAGCGAATTTAATTTTTTGCTAGATGATAAGTTTAAGCAAAAGGTTTTTGAATCGCTTGAATCGAGAATGCGTGAAGTAAAACACGTTGAGATTAAGGGGATTGAAAATATTGATAAAAAGGAAAATATTAATAGTCGAAAATATTATCAACGAAAAGATAAACTACAAAGAGTTATTATTAACCTTGATTATATGTTTAGTAATGACCTGGATGTGATTAATGTTGTTGCAGCTGTTAACGTTATTCCTAAAGAGTCTGTTCGAAGAGGTCAGGGAGAAAGAAGAGCGTCTAGAGTGGAGATGTTTCATATACAGTATCAATCGCCAAGGAGTTTACTTGATCGAGTTCAGAGAACAAAAAAATATACCGAAAGAGATTTTGCCAGAATAGAGGAAAGGTTTAAGCATAGTATGCGTGATGCCAGCTTCTCAGAAAAAGCTGAACTTCGTCGAGAGCATCGACAAAAAAAACAATGGGTGAATAGTTCTGCCTATGCTTATCTAGATGAGCCAGTATATCGGGGTGAATGGACTCAGGATATTGTTGAAGAATATATTATGGAAGGTTTTGACTTGGTGACATATGTTGTTGCAGATGTATTTGGCGAGGATACTATAAGAAAACAAGCAAAATGTGGAAAGAGTTATGCATTGGAAAAGGCATTTTCTGATGAGGTGTCCAATATGAATCTATGTTATTTTGAATTGAATCAAAAGTACTCTGTGCTTTGGTCTGGAGATGATTTTTTTATATATCCAGGAAATGAAGTTGTGAAGAGAAGTCCTCTACATTTGGAAGGTGTTGATAGACTGAGTACAGGGAGATATGTCTTTGAATATCAGAAGTAAATATTCGAGATCGGACATTCGTATTATTAATGTGATTAGCTTTAGGGGGAATGAATGTACGGTGCTATCGAAGCCGGTGGAACCAAATTTGTTTGTGCTGTAGGCACATGTTTGAATGACCTGACGATTGTCTGTTTCCCGACCACGACGCCGGGCGAAACCTTGTCCAAATGCTTCGGTTTTTTTGATAACTACAGTAAAGACTTGAGGGCCATTGGTATTGGTTCGTTTGGTCCGGTTGATTTAAATTCAGAATCAACTTCATATGGTTATATTACCGATACGCCAAAAGCGGGGTGGAGCAATACAGACTTTGTTGGTCCTTTTCGACAGCGATATCAGGTGCCGATTGCGTTTGATACCGACGTAAATGCCGCTGCGGTTGGTGAGTTTGCGTCTGGTGCGGCGCAAGGAGTGGAAAATTTTATTTATATCACCATAGGCACGGGAATTGGTGGCGGAGCCATGGTCAATGGCCAGCTTGTTCACGGCCTTGTTCATACTGAAATGGGACATGTTTTTCTTGTTAAGCACGAGCAAGACACTTTCTCTGGTAGCTGTCCTTTTCACGGTGACCGGTGTTTTGAAGGCTTGGCCTCTGGGCCAGCTATTGAAGCGCATTGGCATGATCGAGGTGAAAATCTGGAGGACGACCATATTGCCTGGCAAATAGAAAGTGACTATATCGCTAAGGCGTTGATTAACTATACCTTTTGTTATTCACCTGAAATGATTGTTCTCGGGGGAAGTATAAGCCTGCGGCCGGGTATTATTGAACAGGTAAGAAAAGCTTTTTTAACCTATATGGGGGGATACATTAAACACGATCGGTTATCTTTGGGGATTGATCAATATATTGTGTTGCCGGGGTTAAAAGAACAGGCAGGCATCTATGGAGCGCTAAAGTTAGCGGAATATAAATTAAAGAATAATGTTGATACTAAGTGAAGTGGGGTTTAAATGAATTTAAGGACAGTAGGACTAAAGATAAGTACGTTATTTGTTTTTCTTGGGGTGTCTTCTTTTTTATCATCTTCTTTTGCATCCTTGCCGGTGGATGCTTATGCAAAATTACCCGAAGTTCGAATGGTTTCGATATCGCCAAGTGGTAACTTGCTTGCTTATCGAAAAACAGCAGAAGGAAAAGATACTTACATTGTTGTTTCCCTCGCTGAAAATAAACTTATTGCTGGGTTAGATGTGTCATCGGTTAACGCTGATACCGCTTATTTTTTAAATGAGAAGAATATTGTGCTGGTTGGCACCGAGCGCCGAAGGGTTGGTGGCTATATTGGTGAGCATAATATTAGTACGGCTTATCTATTTGATATAAAAAGTGGGAAAGTGCGTCAGTTATTGGTGCCAGGCAAGGTGATAGCAGTACAAACCGGGTTGGGAGAGGTTGTTGGTGTTTCTGATGATGGCAAATATGTGTACATGCCGGCATATGTTAAAGACAACGATTTGGATAAAACACCAAAATATTCACTTTTAAAAATCAACCTTACCAAGGATAAGGCACCTAAAGTTCACTCGCGGGGAAGGGATAGTTCGATTGATTACTTTATTGATGGTCAGGGAAATATACTTGCACGAGAAGACTACAATAATTACACCAATAAGCATGAAATACTGATTCGGGAAGGTAGCCAATGGCGAGCCATTCTGGAATACGAATCGCCAAGAAGAAGAGTGAATGCTGCTGGTGTTACACCCGATGGAAAATCTCTGATTGTGTGGCAGGCTCAGGGGGAAGGAGAACGTAAATCTTACTTTGAAATGTCGTTACAAACCGGCAAGATCGGTGAGAAGGTTTTTGCCAGGGACGATGCAGATATTGAAAGACTTTTGGTGGACACCAATCGGATCGTATATGGCATTGTTTATTCTGGATTTTATCCAAGTTATCGTTTTTATGATCAAGCCTTACAGGCCAGAGTGGACAAGATTATTGGGGATAATCCTGGTTATCGTGTGAATATCGAAAGCTGGTCTCCTGATTGGAAACACATTGTTGTGAAACTTGAAGGGCCTCAATCATCGGGAGACTATTTTGTCTATTCTGCGGGTAAATCCGCGCCAACCCATCTGGCGAGCGGGCGACCACAAATTCCTGGGGATAAAATCCAATTTGTGACTAAGTTTTCTTTCAAGGCCAGGGATGGATTAACGATTCCCACATTGCTGACGATTCCTGCCAGCGCCAATGGAAAGCTGAATAAATTGCCTGCTGTTATGCTGCCCCATGGTGGTCCGCGTGCTTATGATGCAATTGGTTTTGATTGGCTTGCTCAGTTTATTGCCAGCCGTGGATATCTGGTGATTCAACCACAATTTAGAGGTTCTCTGGGGTTTGGGATAAGTCACGAAGTTGCGGGAGAGGGCGAATGGGGTAAAAAAATGCAGGATGATTTAACCGATGCAGTTAATTATCTCGCAGGTAAAGGGTATATCGATAAATCCCGAGTCTGTATCGTTGGCGCAAGTTACGGCGGTTACGCTGCTCTTGCTGGAGCAACAATAACACCAGACGTTTATCAGTGTGCAGCCTCTATTAACGGACTGAGTGACATTCCTAAAATGCTAAATGAAGTTAAAGCGGATTATGGAAAGTATCATTGGGCTCTCTCATATTGGCAAGATTTAATCTCCAACGGAAAAGTATCAAAAAATGATTTGAAGTTGATTTCACCCGCAAATTTAGCTGATAAAGCAAGTATCCCTGTGTTGTTGATTCATGCGGAAGATGATGAAGTGGTTAATGTCGATCAATCAAAAGAAATGCATTCTGCTCTGAAACGCGGAGATAAAAACGTGTCCTATGTAAAGATTAAGGATGACGGTCATTACCTAAATAAAGCGGCTTCCCGAAAAGTTGTGTTGGAAAGCTTGGAAGTATTTCTGCGAGATAATCTGTAAAAAAAGGCCGAAAATCAATTTCGGCCATTAAGACGCGTTAAGCGTATAGAAGACGGTTATTGGTAGCTTGTTATATCTTCAAATAAGCGCCAGGTGTTTTCGCCTGGTGCAACTCCCCACACTTGACCTCGTGTTGTAATTCCTCCGCTGTTTTGACAGAAAATGGCTGCGCGTATGCTGTATACCGGTTCTGTAATGCTTTGGGTTAGATGAAAATAGTTGCTATAAAAATATACTTCTGTTGATTCTTGTAGATTCAATAAGTCGAATGAAGCCGGATTGTTGTTTGTCCAGCATTTTCCATTTTCTTCATGGTTCTCAATAAATGCCTCTGCATCGAATAATAATGTGTGTTTACTTGTTAGTAGGGTGTTTAAATTAATTGTTGGTGGTTGAGGTATTTTATGTTTTTGTACTGTTTCGCCGCATTGAATGATCAAAACTTTATTTATATTTAGCGCGTAATCCGGTGTAGTCGTTTTCGCGCTGTAAATTCCAATTGTATCTTGAGTAATAACTGCTGGTGCTATCCACTCCTGGGTCCA
Organism: Teredinibacter sp. KSP-S5-2; assembly: GCF_032773895.1. NCBI lineage: Bacteria > Pseudomonadati > Pseudomonadota > Gammaproteobacteria > Cellvibrionales > Cellvibrionaceae > Teredinibacter > Teredinibacter sp. KSP-S5-2. Next base: position 257,618 of record NZ_CP120416.1, read on the forward strand.
GTCTCCGTTGTGTAAATTTGCGTAGCATTGATTTTCCTGATTGCTGTATGAAAACGTCACTTCAATGTTTTTGGCGCTACGGCTTAATGTATGAGTGTTTTGTATCTCCGATGCCTGAGTGAATGAGATAAAAAAGAACAGCGTAAATATTGTTAGTAAATTCGTTTTTTTCATTGTGCACACTCCATGATTTAAATGATGTTGGTGCGAAAAAAAATCGCCGCGTTAATAAGTGCACTTTTGTATACGTAACGTTACGGTTGAGAATTAAATCAAAAATGAAAAAATAAAATTTGATATGGATTAAAGTCCTATTTTTTAAAGGCCTTTTGGTAATAAAAATTTTCGATGGATGTAATTTTTTTGGCGTAATATTTTTTTTGTTCTAAATGTGAAATGTGTTTGATGCCGAATAGCAAATGGAGACGAAATTCATGCTTTGAGTAAAATATTTTTTTAAATTAAAAAAATAGAGCTAAGCTGCAAAGAAAAAATATTTTAATAATAATTTAAACGTCTGTTTTTGGTTTGATGTTCCACTGGCCCGGTGAATACGCGCACCATTACCTAAAAGACTGTTCATTCGTTAAATTTCGGTTGTTGGCACAGAAAGTCTCAATTGAGCAATCTGTCACAGAATAAGCCGCTTCTAGTGAGGAAGTTTGGTGCCCATTCGTCTCATACGTGCCGGTAGTCCTATGTGTTGTGGCAGTACAGCGTTGTCTGAGCTGTTTAGCAATATGGCGGGTATATTTTTATAACAAAATTAAAAGAATAACGGAGAAGATTAATGAAAAACGGCAAGTTAAAGACTTTGGTAGCACCTATTCTCGCTACCTTGGCAATGTCGGGTTATGCACAAGATTCGAACCTGGGTGTTCCTCAGCGTGTTTTGGGTATTGGCGAAATCACACCCAAAATCGTCGGCGGTTCGCCTTCTACTTTTGCAGAAAGAAGCTATCAAGTGTCTTTGCAAAGTGGAACTCGACACTTTTGTGGCGGTGCCTTAATTGCAGACAATTGGGTGCTAACCGCTGCACACTGTGTTGATAGTGGTTCCGCGCCAAGCGTGTTAACCGGGACGCATCTGAAGAATAGTGGCGGACAACGCTTTTCTACAGTTCAAACCATTATTCACCCTAATTACCGCAGCGCCAGCTCTGGTCACGATATTGCTTTGCTAAAACTCAGCGGAACACCTGATTTAAGCCTTGAACGTTTAAGCATGCCAAACTTGACTGTCATGAACGCTGTGGCAGCACCAGGTGATGTGGTGACTGTTTCTGGTTGGGGATATTTAACACAAGGCGGTTCTGGTCCTGATAACCTGTATGAGGTTGATGTGCCTGTGGTATCGAACAGTGTATGTAGCCAATCCTACCCTGGCAGTATTGATAACACTATGCTTTGCGCTGGTCTGGTTCAAGGGGGCAAAGATTCATGTCAGGGCGACAGCGGTGGCCCTTTGGTGGCGGACTACAACGGCAGAACTTATAGCGTCGGTATTGTAAGTTGGGGCTCGGGTTGTGCGCAGCCAAATTACTACGGTGTATATGCCAGAACACAATACTTTGTTGATTGGATTAATCAGTACGTTGATACCGGAAGCAGTTCATCCAGTTCATCGAGCTCTTCTTCCAGTAGTTCTTCCAGCTCTTCAAGTTCTTCCTCCAGTTCGTCTGGCGGCGGTGTATGTGCTTCGCCACAGTATGTTGCGGGAACGAATTATTCAACCGGTCAGCGTGTACAGAACCTTGGCAGTGAATACAGCTGTCGTGTAGGTGGATGGTGTTCTTCTGATGCGGCATGGGCATACGAGCCAGGTAAAGGCCTATATTGGACTTCGGCCTGGAATCTGGAAGGAGCTTGCGGTACATCCAGCAGTTCTTCGTCCAGCAGTAGTAGCTCCAGCTCTTCAAGCAGCTCGTCTTCAAGTTCTTCTTCTAGCTCTTCAAGCAGCAGTTCATCGTCTTCGAGTAGTTCTTCCTCTGGTGGTGCTGCTTGTACAGGTCTAACTACCTGGAGTGCTTCGGCGACGTATGTTGGTGGTAATACCGTGCAATATAACGGTGTGAAATACACAGCAAACTGGTGGACTCAAGGAAGCAACCCAGAACAAAACTCTGGTCAATGGCAAGTGTGGACGAATAACGGAAGCTGTTTGTAAGTTTTAGTCTCTTTTATAAAAGCGGTGTATAGGCACCGCTTTTTTTCTACCTCACTGATGTACAAAAATAAAAAACAGGAGCAAAAATGCGATACTTTAAATCGACAGTTCTACCTTTAACGGCTTTACTAGCTTTACCTTTTTCTATTTCTTCGCTGGCAGAAACGCCTTCTGAGTTGGATATTAACGCGTCCAAACTAGGCGGTGTGGAGCGTACTTTTTATCAGCCCGATGCGTCGGATTTTGAATATCATACTCTTGACCAGTACGCGGTAATTGAGGGTGATATTGTTGTTGCTGAACACAATCATGCACAAGAGCATGGTGTGGTCGACCTTGAAGTGAAAGATGCCGGTGAGCGGGCTTCATGGGGTGGTCGTACCACGTGGATTAACGGTGTTGTGCCATATGTCATTACCAGTGCATCGCAAGGTGATACCAATGTCATTATGCAGGGTATGCAAATGGTTTCTGCCAATACCGGTGTGAGTTTTGTGCCTCGCACGAATCAAACGGATTACATCAGTATTATCAAAGGCAGTGGTTGTTACTCTTATGTTGGTCGCGTTGGTGGCAAACAGGATGTATCAATTGGATCTGGTTGTGGTTACGCCGGTATTGTTGCTCACGAGTTACTTCATGCAATTGGTTTTTATCATGAGCAATCTCGTGATGACCGCGACAGTTATGTGAAAATTAATTTTGAAAATATCGAAGCGGGTAAGGAGTCTAACTTCCAGAAACGTGGACCATCGACGGTAACCGTGGGTAGTTATGATGTTCGTTCTATCATGCACTACAGCTATCGTGCATTTAGTAAGAATGGCTTGCCAACCATTGAGTCTTTGGATCCAAATGTGCCTTCCAGTAGTTTGGGGCAGCGTAATAACTTGACCGCAAAAGATGTTGCTGCTGTGCAGGCTAAATATGGCTCTGGTTCAGGTTCTTCCAGTAGTTCATCCAGCTCATCTAACTCTTCATCTTCCAGCTCAAGTTCTTCTTCATCTTCGTCGAGTTCTTCTGGTGGTAGCTGTAATTCGCCACAGTATGTAGCGGGTACCAATTACTCTACGGGTAGCTATGTACAAAACCTTGGCAGCGAATACCGATGTAAAGTGGGTGGTTGGTGTTCTTCCAGTTCTGCGTGGGCGTATGAGCCAGGTAAAGGTTTGTATTGGCAGTCCGCCTGGGATCTGTCTGGAGCCTGTGGTACGTCTAGCAGTTCTTCTTCCAGCTCGTCTTCATCAAGTTCCAGTTCTAGCTCTAGCTCAAGTTCTTCCAGTTCGAGCAGTTCATCTTCCAGCTCTTCGTCTTCGTCAAGTTCTGGTGGTGCAGCTTGTACAGGTTTGAGTGTATGGGACAATAGCGCAGTGTACACTGGTGGTAACAGTGTTCAGCTTAATGGTGTTAAATACACGGCTAACTGGTGGAACCAAGGCGCAAACCCAGAGCAGAATTCTGGTCAGTGGCAAGTGTGGACAAATAACGGTAGCTGTCTTTAATTAACAGCTTAAAACATAAAAGCCCGATATTGATCGGGCTTTTTTTTAAAACCAAAAACGGCTAAAAATCTGGTAACCATAGTCTGGGCTGCTATCGGTTAACCCTTTTTCCATTCTTAAGCCTAAATTAATTTTCTTGGTTAGTTGGTGAGATAAATTAATATTTGCGGTTGCGTAATTATCTTCACCCTCAGTGATCGCTTGTTCATAGGCATAATGAAAACCAAAAGCGAACCTTGGGGAAATATCTATCTGTGTTCCCGCAGAAAATAACCATATATCATTGAGTTTTTCGTTATCGGGTTCACCGGTAAACTGATAGCCCACACTCATCCAGGGTTGCCAGCGGTTAAGTTTGGTGGATAAGTATGCATCAATAATGTAATCGTTTTCGCCTTTGCCCAAATACTTTGTTTCATCTGCGGTTGCCCAAATTGCTGTTGCCGTAAGTTCCGCGGTTCCATTAAATTTTTGCGTAAAGAAAGCACGGGAAATTGATGTCTGGATATCCCCAATACCTTTACGTGCGCTAATGGTTTCTGTCGTGGTGTCGGTTTGAGTGTCTGTGCCGGTTCCTGTATCGCTATTATTTCCGTTGCCATTTGCGCCGCGTCTTCTGCCGGAAAGCTGACCGCTGGTGTTGGGAATGACGGTATCAACACCGGTTACTGTCAGGTAAGGGATTTGAATAGCATATTGCCAATGGGTTGTCTGGTAGCCTAGCTGGATTGACGTGGTGGTTATTTCTGTATCGTATTCATAGCCATACTCCCCTGTTTCAAAATCATAGTTTGCATCGAATAACCATTGATTTGCCTGACTGCTTTGTGCCAGGAGAATAAGCAAGGGGATGCTGAGTAAACAGGCAGAAAATGGATAACGCATAACTCAAACCTCTTTTGTTTCTATGTATTTATTTTACGCTTGTACGGCACTTCCATGTGCATATGCGGTAACACATCTAGTGGTTTCTGCCCGCGCGGTTCCCTGTCATAGAGCCGTTTGATTTCGCCCCTGCATTTTTACTGCGCACCTGTTGGTTTTGTTTTCTTTGCGTCTGGTTTTGCATTTTGCCTTGCTGGCGTTGTTGATTTTGAGACTGGTTTGCCTGCGGGTCATTATCCTGCTGTAAACGTTGTTGATCCTGAATGCGATCTTGTGTTTGCTGACGGTCTTGCGTTTGGGTTTTATCCTGTTGGCGAAGTCGGTCTCGATCCTGGTCCTGAACCGTTGTGGCTGCAGGGTCGTGGATCCGGTCGCGGGTTTGCAATCTATCCTGATCCTGGGCCGGTGTGCTTGCAGGGTCATGGATTCGATCGCGAGTTTGCAGTCTGTCCTGATCCTGATTTTGTGCAAGCATCATAACCCTTTCTACGGGGGCAGAATACGTGGTTGCTTGAGTATCCGTGGCGTAAGTCGCGGTGGGGGCAAGCAGTAAGGCACTAATTGATAGGGTGGGTATCATCAAGAGTTTCATGGTGTCTCTCCTCCTGTAGGTGAGTTCGCGTGGGAAATTTTCCCTCGCAATATAAATTTATGTGGTATTTTTTCCCACGTCAAGCTATGCTTTGGGTAAGAGAGGAAGTAAAAGCCGCTGAATTGCGGTTTATCCTTGTAAATCAAGGGGTTATAGTTAGTGCCGTTTATCGGATAAGTTGTGATGAAAATGTCTCCCCATCAACAAGCACAGGATGCGTTGCTCAATGCGGCAAAGCTGCTGTTGCGCCCTTTTGTCAGGCTCATGATTCAGTATCAGCTGACCTTCCCGCGCCTGAGAGATTTGCTTAAAGAGGTGTATGTTGATGTTGCTCGAAGCATGATTACCCAAGACGGTGAGGAGCCAACAGACAGTCGTATTTATATTCTTACTGGAGTGCATCGCAAGGATATAAAACGGTTGAGGGAGCAGGAGAATGAAGTGTTGGTTGATGTGCCGGCCGGCCTGTCTTTGGGGGGAGCCATAGTTGCACAGTGGATGGGTAACGCCAAATTTCTGGACAAAAGCGGACTGCCTCGACCCTTGGAGAGAAATGGCGATTCGGAGTCTCCCGGCTTTGATTGGCTGGTTGCCAGTGTCAGTAAAGATGTTCGCCCCCGGGCAATGCTGGACGAATTGTTGAGGCAAAATATGGTTTCGGTTATGGACGATAAGGTGGTGCTGAATACCTCGGCGTTTGTGCCTGCGGAAGATATGGAGAAACTATGTAATTACTTCGGTCATAACGTTCATGACCATATTGGTGCTGCAGCGCATAACATAGCGCAACAGGGCGGGCCCTGGTTGGAGCGAAGTGTGTACTACGGAAAGCTGACTGAAGAGTCGGTAAATGAATTAAGGGAGATGGGGCGGCTTCAGGCTGAAAGTATACTTACTGATATAAATAAAAAAGCATTGGTATTGCGTGAGCGAGACCAGAATAACCCTAATGCGAAGCACCGTTTTCGTTTAGGGTGTTATTGGTTTGAACAGGACGACCAGTCATGAAAAGTCTAAAGCCCCTCTTTTATTCTCTTTTGGTTATCCTATTTTGTGCATGCTCACCTAACGGGGCTCAATTATATGTAATCCAGGAAGATGACGATTATGGCATTGGCGGGACAGGTATTATTGGCCAGATTACAGGCTTTGGATCGATATTTGTCAACGGTAAAGAAATTGAGTTAACCGAACATTCATTAATACAAGTAAATGGCTCTACTGTAGAAGATTACGCGTTTAATATTGGCGATGTGGTTGAGGTGCTGGCGGGCGAGCAGGCATATACTCATGCCGAAGCCATTAATATTCGTCATGAGTTAATTGGCCCGGTTTCAGCTTTTAATGCGGAAAGTCGAGAACTAGTTGTGCTGGGCAAATCGGTTATTGCACCAAAAAGCATGGATATAAATAACATCGCTGTGGGCGAGTTTGTTGCGGTATCGGGGTTTGAATTATCAACATCACGTATTCATGCAACTCGTATTGCTGATAGTTCGAACCGGATCTTGTTGAGAGGAAATAAACAATCGGTTTTAGACAGCTTGAGTGTTTTTGATGTAAACGAGCAGGTTTTAAATCAAGTTCATCGTGCCAGCGAGCAGATGGTTATCCAGGCGAATGTTGAAAATCAAAAGTTATCGTCAGTTATTGTTCGAGAGCGACAACGGTTACCGTATGAGCAAGCGAAAAACTGGCTTATTCAAGGAGCTCCGTCGGTTTATCTGGATGACCGACAATTGGCAAGCATGCCGAAGGGGTTGAATGCATATACAGAAGACACGATTTTGATCTGGGAATATCAGCCGGTCAAAGGATCAATAAAATGGCTTGATGCTCGTGACATGCCAAAAGGTGAGCGGAGTAAAAACGTTGGCCGCCAATATCGCCAGCCAGTTCGATCCGGTGGTGTTCGAGGACAAAACCCCACTGGATCACGTCACGGAAAACGTTGATTTAGTCCTCTAAAGCTGAAAGGGATTTCTTGGGTTGCTGTTTTTTGTGTTGTTGTCAACATCTATTTTTTGTTTTATTTGTCGGCTGGGGTGAGCATAAATGTCTGATAATCCTCGTGCGTTATGCCCCTGCGAGTAAAAAGGTTTTTGATCATTTTTTTTTACGTGTCCTTGATTTTCGATATATGCCTATTCCTTTGAATGGTTTTCTCAGTTGTTTTTCCTTTATTTCCTTATGATAATCCTGTCAATTATTTTTTACAGTGAAATATTTTGATTTGCGTAAGTTGATTTTTACAGAAAAAAATTCACGGAAAATGGATTTTCTTGTCTGCTTTTTATGACTCCTTGTTATGAACAGTTACTTGATCAAAACGGTAGTTTGTTCAATAGTGTATTTATGACAGATTTTGAATAAAGATTATGCTATGGAAGCTAGTGCAAAACTTTTGGTAGTCGATGATTCAAAAGAGTATCTTGAACTTTACAAGATGATTTTTGATGACTTGGGAGTTATTGTCGATATGGCTTCTTCAGGAGAGGAGGCTATAGCCCTGTGCGAGTCCAATGAATACTCCGCTGCCATTGTGGACTATTATATGCCCGGCATAAATGGTCCAGAGTGTGTTACAAAAATACGGTCCTCCGAAAAACATCAATCTCTCCCCGTCCTGTTTGTGAGTGGTAACAAAAAAAGTAAGGAAAATGTCCGACTAGCTTATTCCAGCGGTGCAATTGATTTTCTATCCAAGCCGATTAATGAAGAAGAATTAACCTTGAAGGTGAATAATATTCTCAATAGTCATTTATCTGGCTCAAAGAAGAAAAATTACCTCAATAAGGATTGGGGGTTAGAAGAAGTTCTTGAACAGGTTGGAGAGGGTGTGGTTGTTTTTAACCACGATTTTCGAGTGATTTTTGCTAACAAAGCTGCGAGTACGTTGCTTACTGAAAGCGTTGATACTATCGTTGGTCGGCATATATCAGAATACATTTTTCCTGATCTGGAATTGCATGAATGGCAAAAATCGGATTTTGCTTGTGTGTTTAAAGATGGTCAGTGTCATCAAAAAGATGAAGCCTATTTTTGGCGAAGAAAAGAGAGTCGTTTTCCTGTTCAATATACTCAATCAACCATCCTCTACGATGGACAGGCGGTAGGTATTTTATTCTTTCATGATGATACCGAACGCTTAATGATAAAAAGCGAGTTGGCTCGAATGGCTAACTATGATCATCTCACCGGAGTTGCAAATAGATCACTTTTTATGAGCAATATGGAAAAGTTGCTCGCTTCATCTAATCGCCATGGATTTAATTTTGCGATTCTGGTTATCGATCTGGATAATTTTAAATACATTAATGACAGCTATGGACACATGGTTGGCGATGAGGCGCTGCAGTACGTCTGTAAATCGGTTAAAAATGTTATTCGGGAGGATGATCTTTTCTCCCGAATAGGTGGTGACGAGTTTGCTCTGGTGATTTCAAATATAACCAATGGGTTTTCTCCCGCGGTAGTTGCAGAGAAAATTATTTCGGGTATTAAATACTTTACCAGCTCGAATGGTGAGGTTGTTGAGGTCGAATGCAGTATTGGTATTGCTCTAAATACACAGGATAGTGCCAGTGCGGAGGAAATATTAAAAAATGCCGATGCTGCGATGTATAAGGCTAAAAGAAGGGGGAAAGGTTGCTACGAGTTTTACTCCAAAGAGATGCAAAAAGCCATTGCCCAAAGGCGGAAGCTGATCCATAAAATGAAGGAAGCTTTAGCCGATCAGCTTTTTGATGTGTTTTTTCAACCTCAAATTAATTTGAAAGATAACACCCTGTTCGGCTTGGAGGCATTAATTCGTTGGTACGATAGAGATCGAGGATTTGTTAATCCCAGCCTTTTTATACCGTTGGCGGAAGAGGTGGGTTTGATTAATGAAATCGACCTTTGGTGCATCGATGAGGTTTGTTCACGCTTTTCTCTATTGCGAGATAAATATGTATTAAGTAACGATTTTTCTGTTTCCTTGAATGTTTCAGCATCCCAGCTCAATGATCCAACTCTGTTTGACAAAATTGCCTTCTCTATCGATAAATACAAGCTGCCCCGGGGAAGTATCCATGTGGAAGTAACCGAAACTGCCGTAATGCACGATGTTTCTATTTCTACTACCACATTAAAAAAATTCAGGGACTCTGGAGTGGGGGTCTCTATTGATGATTTTGGGACAGGATATTCGTCACTCAGTTACTTGAAAACACTGCCTTTTGACGTGCTCAAAATAGACCAGTCTTTTGTTAAAGATATAGGTTACGATAGCAATAATGAAGCTATCATTGATGCCATTATACAGCTGGCTAAAAGCCTGGGGTTAGTTGTGGTTGCCGAAGGTGTTGAAACCAGGAGACAGGCTGACTTTCTTTGTGCTCGCGGTTGCGAATATGCACAAGGCTATCTGTTTGGCAAACCGCTCAACATGACCCAGCTTGAAAATTATTTGGAAAAAGAAGCCGGGTATGCCACTAAGAATTCGCTCACTCATGCTGGAGCGAGCAAAGCAGCATTGTCAAACGTTCATCGAATTATAAAATAAAACGTACGCTAAAACGGCCAAAAGACTGTTGGCCACTTATTCTGTCTGAGCATAGATGCGATATCCATTCCTACCGCGATACCAGCGTGTACACAAAACCCTCCCCAGATTGACCGAGACTGAAGCGCCAGTATTCCTAGGAATAAACCAAAAAGAATGGCGCCAGTGGCTTCTGGCCAAAGCTTGGGAAAATGGATCATTAAATAAGGTACACACATGACCCAAACGGCGTTGGCACCAATAGCCGGGCGCAGAGAATTAATAAAGAATCCGCGAAAGAAAAATTCCAAACAGATAAATTGAGTTAGGTACAAAACTTCCCAGGCAATAAAATCGAACCAGCTTCTATGGGTGAGTTTGTAAAAAGGGTAGTGGTTAAGAAAATCATCGCGAAAACTGACTAAAAAGATAAAGAAAAATATGGGGGTGACAAGCATTAAATAGCCTTTCCAATGCTGTCGAGTGTCGTTTAGCTTCCATCCCATATCGAGGAACTTTTCTTTTAATACAAGCTTAATAACCAAATACGGAAGAATTACATAACCAACAACATGCCAGAACGTCCACCACACGTAGCTGGCTAAAAGCAGCCAGCCAGATTGTTGGAATTGGTTTTTCCAGTAGTGTGGATGCTCGCCCTGCCATATGGATAGCTGGTTTAAAAAAGCGATCATTGAGGAGTAGAATTTTAGATAGTGAATAAGCAGTAGGCAGACTGCCACACAAGCCAGGGTCCAGAATACTCGTCTTAGCGCAGCCTTTTTATCTAAGGTATATGACGGTGCTTCTGAGTCAATCTTGTCTAAAGCGAGGAATATATTGTTTGGGTGTAAGAATTTAAGCATGAATCTAAAAATCTAAATCGTGTGAAGTATCAAGGATAACCCGACAAGGACAGTAATAACCTCGAAAATCCGCTTAATAAATGGATTGCCGTATTTGACGGCAAGGTGAGCACCAAAATATCCACCTACAAGTGATCCAAGGATTAACATGGGGAGCCATTCCCATTTTACCGGGGTCAATAACGCAAGTGTCAGTGCGCCAGTTCCGTTCCAGAATAAGCCAACTAATATCAAGGTGTATGCTGTTGCGTGTTTGTAATCAAAGCCAAACCAGCAGATTAACCACAGCGTGACAAACAAGCCTGTGCCTGAAGTGAGCGATCCATTTAGGAAGCCCAGTATAAATAACCCCAGACCACCAAGAAGATACCCCATTGATGTTCTGTTTTTATGACTTTGTTGTTGTCCAAGGTCTTTTTTAAGGTAAGAGTATACCCCGAGGGAAATGGTGAGAATCCCCAAGCTTATTTTGGCCAGGTTCTCCGGAATACTTAATATTACATTTGCACCCAAATACACGCCTGGTAACCCTGTTGCTAACATGAAAGCTGCAAATGCTAACTGTGTATTTTTATTTTGGATGTGTTTTGCTGTTGCCCCGACCCCAAGGGCTACGGTCGCAATTTTGTGGGTTGCCAGAGCCATAGAAAAGGGAAGCCCCAGAAATATCAGCGCTGGAAATTGCAGTAAACCCGCGCCGCCTCCCGCCATAGCAGACAGAATATTGGAGACCAGTGCCACTATCAGTAAAAGTATTTGTTCAAAAGGATCTATCATGGCCGTTTGTTATAGGTTAAGCATTCGTGGATCGGTACAGGAGGATAGTCGCGTTCCTGTAAATAGCGTATAAATTTCAATGTTTTGAATCCATCAAACCAGTCGTGGAAAGCTTTTATAAAATTCTGCTTATCGCTTATTTGAGTGGCGGTATGTTGGATAAATTTTTCTAGCCCCAAGGATTTCAATGCTGCCAGCGTTTTTGGGGTAAACAGGGTGTGCTGGTACTCCTGGCAAAATTCGTCTGGCTCCAGCTCTGACACGATGCAAAGCAGTTCTCGTAAATGAGTAAAACACATCGGAGCGTAGTATGTGTAATCAATGTTGTTTTGTATTTTCTGTTGAATGGTTTGTACGGCTGGCCCGGTGCCAAATGGAACCCGGTTGGATAGGCGGCTCTGTATGAGTATGGTGATATCGTCGACGGATTTTATTTGCCCGACCTTTGCCAGCTTATTTAATAAATAAAAATCTTCCGCTGCCGATCTTTTGGGAAAGCCTCTTACCATGCAGTAGTGTTCCCTGGATACTGCCAGCGTACTTCCTAAGGTGTTATACCCGTAGGGTGAGCCTGCCTGCTGTAATTGATCACGAAAATATTTTATGGCTTGTTCGTATAGCTGAGTTGCCTGATCAATGCTTTGATTCTTGCCTTGATGATGAAAGTTAAACACGAGTGCACTGGTGTTTTCGGTATTGTTTGAAAGCGGTTGAGCGAAATAATTGGCTGGAAGAGTAACATCCCCATCAGTAGAGTATATCCAGTGGGAGGTTATGTGTTTCTCTATTCCCATTTTTACCGCGATGTCGCAACCGATTTTCCTCGCTAGCCCGACGCCTTGTTTTGCGGGTAGCTTTCTTTGTCCATGAAATCTATCGACCAGTAAAAAATCAAATGGAGAGAGTCCGCTGATACTGGAATATAAACTCAGGTTATTTCGGTTAAAACGGCGTGTACCTCGTTGTTCAAAAAAACACTGCAGTGTGTGTTGCGGGGTTTCATCATCGTCCGTTTCCGGTTGATTGATAATAACAATCACCAGTATTTTTGTGCTTGCAGGAATGTGCGGGGTAAGTGATTGCGTTAAATTCCATACAAAATCTGCGGACTCTTGGTAGCATGGAACAACCACTACATTTTGGTACGGTAAATCCTGAGGAAAGCCATCTAGTAGTTGTACTTCGGGTTCCGCGTACAGTTTCAGGTATTTTTGAACAATGTTACTCACGAATAGAAAATGGTCTAGTGTAACGCGGCTGTGATTGGTAGTGAGGCAACGATCTTTGCTTCGCTGTCCAGTAATTGATTTAGGCGTTCCAGAATGTCTGCTTCAGCAAAATAGTTTTTGGCCAGGTTGATAAACAGATTTTCATGCCGCGCCTCAGATTCAGTAATCGCCCGGTAAAACTTTTTGAGTGAGCCTTCTGGCAATGCGTTAGCGATCAGTCCGAAACGCTCGCAGCCCCTGGCTTCAATAATTCCGCCAATCAGTAATCTGTCCATCATATAAACGTCTGTGCCGCGTCGCATCAGCTTACGCAATTCATTCACATAGGTGTCCTTGGAGTCAGCACCAAGTTGTAGGCCTCGCTCGGTTAATATCTTTATAACATCGCGAAAATGAACCATTTCCTCAATGGACAGGTCTATCATTGCTTGAACAATATCGGGTTTGTCGGGGTAATGAGAGAGCATGGAGATGGCCATGCCGGATGCTTTTTTTTCTGCCGCCGCGTGATCGATTAAAAAAGCATCAAAGTCCTCCATGACGGCGTCCAGCCATGCTTGGGGGCTATCAAAACCTAGTGAAAATTTCATTGTACTTCTCTTAAATTTGCCGAGTTACACATAACAGAAAAAGTTTCCCATTATATCTGTTCGAAAGCTTGGTATATAATGCCGCGTTTTGGACAAGAAAGCTCCAAAAAAAGAGATGCCTAATTTAGTGTGCTGTGAAGCCACTAGAGACACAGAAACAGGATAAATAATATGATTATTACTCCAAAAGTTCGTGGTTTCATCTGCACCAACGCCCATCCGGAAGGATGTGCAGCGAACGTTCGTGAGCAAATAGAATACATCAAACAGCAACCCGCCATCGAAGATGGCCCGAAAAATGTTTTGGTTATCGGTGCCTCTACTGGTTACGGCTTGGCGTCCAGAATAACATCGGCATTTGGTTGTGGCGCAAAAACACTCGGTGTGTTTTTTGAGAAACCTGCTACCGAGCGCCGTACAGGTTCAGCCGGCTGGTACAACTCTGCAGCTTTTCACGAAGAGGCAAAAGCTGCAGGTTTGTATGCAAAAAGCATCAATGGCGACGCCTTTTCAAATGAAATGAAGCAAAAAGTTATTGATACCATTAAAGCGGATTTGGGCAAAGTGGACTTGGTTGTATACAGTCTTGCTTCTCCTCGTCGACAAGATCCGGAAACGGGTACCTTGTATTCCTCGGTATTAAAACCAATCGGTAAAGACTACACCGAAAAAAGTTTGAATACCGATACAATGGAAGTTTCTGATGTCACTATTGAAAAAGCATCAGAGGAAGAAATTGCTAACACCATTAAAGTAATGGGTGGTGAAGACTGGGAGCTTTGGATCAATGCGTTAAGTGAGGCTGGTGTTTTAGCGGATAATTGCAAAACAGCTGCTTACACGTATATCGGCGAAAAGATCACTTGGCCTATATACGGTCACGCGACTATCGGTAAAGCGAAAGAGGATCTGGACCGCGCAGCAAAAGCCATTAATGAGACATTGTCTTCAGTAAATGGCCAGGCAAATGTTGCTGTGTTGAAAGCGTTGGTAACACAATCCAGTTCGGCAATTCCAATTATGCCGCTCTATATTTCAATTCTTTACAAAATTATGAAAGAAGAGAATACCCACGAAGGGTGTATAGAGCAGTTATATCGTTTGTTCACGGAAGGCTTGTACACGAACTCGCCTCGATTGGATGATGTCAACCGTTTCCGTATGGACGAAAAAGAACTTCGTCCCGAAACCCAGGCAAAAGTCGATGTGCTTTGGCCACAAGTGACAGCGGAAAATCTGTTTGAACTAACCGATTACAAAAGCTACAACGCTGAGTTTATGAAGTTATTTGGTTTTGGTCTCGATGGTATTGATTACGAGAAAGAAGTTGACCCTGTGGTCACCGTCGATTTCCTAGAATAGCTAGCACGATGATTAAAAACGGCCGGTAATACCGGCCGTTTTTTTATGTCTTTGGAGGCGCTATGCATTTTCGAAAACTCGGTAATACAGATATAGATGTCAGTCTTATTTGTTTGGGGAGTATGACCTGGGGAGAGCAAAATACCCAAGACGAAGGGTTTGCTCAAATGGATATGGCGAAGGACTATGGCATCAATTTCTTTGATGTCGCAGAAATGTACCCTGTTCCACCGCGGCCGGAAACCTACGGTAAGACAGAAGAAATAATGGGGAATTGGTTGGCCGAACGTGGCTGTCGGGATGAGCTTGTTATTGCAACCAAGGTAACCGGGCGCAGCAATAATAATTCCGGTGTGGATCATATTCGCAACGGCGCTCGCTTATCGAAGGAACATATCTTCAAGGCAGTAGAAGGATCACTAAAACGATTGCAAACTGATTACATCGATCTGTATCAGGTTCATTGGCCGGAAAGGGGAGCCAACTTCTTTGGGCGGCTTGGATATGAGCATGGTGATGACGATGGTATTGCTATCGAAGAGACGCTTGATGCGCTTAACCAATTGGTTGAGCAAGGAAAAGTTCGCTACATTGGACTGTCTAATGAAACCCCTTGGGGAATGATGGAGTATTTGCGTTTAGCCAATGCAAAACAGCAGGCGCGCATCGTGAGTATTCAAAACCCCTATAGTTTACTAAACCGAACGTTTGAAGTTGGCAGTGCCGAAATGGCCATTCGTGAGAAGGTTGGTCTGTTAGCCTATTCTCCACTGGCATTCGGTAAGCTCTCAGGTAAATACCTGAATGGGCAAAAACCCAAAGGTGCACGACTGACATTGTATGAGCGCTTTCAGCGTTACGACAAAGTCAATTCTGATGAGGCAGTTCAAGCCTATGTTGATTTGGCAAAAGAGCACGGCCTGACACCTGTGCAAATGGCTTTGGCTTTTATCAATCAACAACCATTTGTTACGTCTAACATTATTGGCGCAACAAGCCTGGCTCAGTTAAAGGAAAACATAGAGAGCTTTGAAATCCGGTTGTCCGAAGAGGTGCTCACGGGGATTTCCGAGATCCACCAGCGTTACCCAAACCCTGCTCCTTAATACAGGGAAGGGCTTCCTTCTGGTCTGCTCTTAAAACGTCGGTGCACCCATAGGTAATCCTGTGGATGCACCTTTATTCTTGATTCGATCCACTGATTGATTTGTTCTGCATCTTTTTCCAGTGATTCTCCTGGGATATCCAGAGCTGGGAAAATCGTCACCTTGTAGCGGTTGTAACCGTCCCGTTCATAGTCGATGGGAATTACCTTGGCGTTTCCACTTTTGGCGAGTTTTGATGTGGCGGTGATGGTTGCGGTGGGAATGCCGCAAAATGGGACAAATACACTGCCTTTACCGCCGTAGTCCTGATCGGGGGCATACCACATGACACTTTCGGGCGCTTTTAGCGATTTCAGCATGCCTTTGATATCCATGCGGGCAATAAGTAGGTCGGAATAACGCAGCCGGGCTTTGGTGATAAACAGATTCAGTAGCGGGTTATTGTTTTTTCGCTGCACCACTGAATAACCGACTAATTGATGGAGTAGTGTGCCGCAAATATCGATCAGGCAGAAGTGTGCCCCCATCAGGATGACCCCATATCCGTCTTTGTGAGCCTGCTGGACGTACTCCAGGCCGTCAACGCGCAACCTGCTTGGGTCAGCCTTTCTGGGAGTCCAGGCTCGGGCCGTTTCGGTTATTGCTCTTCCCATTGAGATAAAAGAACGCAGTAACAGCTTATGCCTTTGCCAGGAGGTCAGGTGTGGGTGGGTGAGTTCGATATTTCTCGCAGCAATGCGCCGGCGTTTGCCCTGTATCAGGCTTAACAGGCCGAGAAAGTCCCCTAGAGCAATCTGTATTGCGGCTGGCAGATAGCCGATGAATAAGATCACGCCTATCCCCATCCAGGTTGGCCACCACTTCGGCGACAGGTAATCTCGGTAGCTTTCTGTGGAAATGTCTGAGTTGCGTTGATAAGCCATTGGGCACCTTGATCGTTGAATCGCGACATTTTAATGGAAACTTGTAGGGCTGTACGGATTAAATTCGATCAAATAGGACTGTAATATCTAACGGAAAGCAAAACTAGCGCTTGAGACAATAACGGCAGATCAGTAACATTACGCCCTTGGCTTTTCAAGCCCATATATTGAACATTTTGCTTGGCAGGATAAATTTTGGACACTAGAAAACTTCATGGCAGCTTAGTTGCGCTTGTTACCCCGATGTGTGAAGACCTCTCTGTTGATTGGGACGCTTTGCACAAACTGGTCGAGTGGCACATTGCACAAGGTACCCACGGGATTGTTGCTGTTGGCACAACCGGTGAATCTGCAACCCTCAATGTGGACGAACATATTGCTGTGGTGAAGAAGGTAGTCGAGCAAGTAGAAGGTCGAGTGCCTGTTATTGCCGGTACCGGAGCGAATTCAACCAGCGAGGCTCTGGAGCTAACTGAAAAGGCAAAGGGCGTTGGTGCTGATGCCTGTTTGTTGGTTACCCCTTACTACAACAAGCCGTCTCAGGAAGGTTTATATCTGCATCATAAATATATCGCCGAGCGGGTGGATATCGCGCAGTTACTCTATAACGTGCCGGGTAGAACTGCGGTTGATATGAGTGCTGACACGGTGATCAGACTGGCGAAAATTGACAATATTGTCGGAATTAAAGAAGCAACGGGTGATATTTCCAGAGTGCAGGCTATAAAGTCGCAGGTGGATGATCAGTTTGTTTTGATTTCCGGTGACGATGAAACCGCGCTTGATTTCATGCAGGCTGGTGGCCACGGGGTCATTTCTGTCACTGCAAACGTTGCTCCGGCTGCTGTGGCTAAAATCTGTGAACTGATCCAACAGGGTAAGGTCGAAGAAGCGCAAATAATTAATCAGCAGCTTCTTCCGGTTCATAAGAACCTATTCCTGGAAGCAAACCCAATTCCAGTGAAGTGGGCGTTAGCCGAAATGGGGTTGATTGGTCACGCCATTCGTCTGCCGTTGACGCCGTTGGCTGAGCAGTATCACCAGGCATTGCGTGATGCGTTGAAAGCTGCATCCATCGAGGTCGTGCCGGCATAGTCGGCACGTTCAAACAGGCGAAGTATCCATATCTATGAATTTTCAATTTGTTTTTCGAGTTTTAATACTCAGTTCTATTTTTCAGTTAGCTGGTTGTTCGGTTTTCTTCGGTGACGATGGCATTTTTAGAGGTCGTAGTAAGGACTATTTAAGAACGGGGGATATCAAGCCCGTTGAAGTGCCGGAAGGCATGTCATCCCGCACACTTGAGTCTGAGTACTATATTCCTGCTGTAAAGGCGGTCGATGAATTTGGTGATCCAGTACAACTGCTGGAATACGAAGTGCCACAACCCGAGGCGATTGCCAGCGATAAAGAATCAATTGGGGTTAAAATTCAAAAACTCGCTGGAAAGCGTTGGATCTTCCTTGATGCACCAACCAGCCGAGTCTGGCCCAGAGCGCAAAGCTTTTTGTCACAGTTCGGTGTGGAAACCGAGCGAAGCAATGCTCGTAGCGGCTTAATTGAAACGGCCTGGTTGAAATTTAAAGATGATCCGGATAACTATTCAAAATTTAAAGTTCTGATCGAAAAAGGTATTCATCCACAAACGACCGAAATCCGCGTCGTTCAGGTACAGCGAGTTAAAGAAAAACTTCAAGCGGAAGCAATCGATTGGCCAGAAGCGTCTGATAATCCTGAGCGGGAAAGTATTTTACTTAACGAATTGGCGGGAGCTTTGGCGGAAAGTATTAACGACAACACCGCATCGCTTATGGGGCAAAATGTTGGTGGTGTGGAGAAGGCCGGCTTCCGGGTAGAGGGTTCTGAGCCTGTTTTGTCTTTGAGTCTGCCTCTGGTTCGAGCCCGGGCGACAGTTGCGCATTCCCTGACAAAAGAAGGTTATGCGCTTTGGGGCGAGGATGCAGAGACAGGTTTGTACTATGTTGGCTATTTACCTCCGGTTGAAGATGAAGGTTTCTGGGGTTGGATGTGGCCTGATGAAAAACTACCGAAAAAGCCTCGCTATACTCTGAAAGAGATTACGCAACATTTGGCAGATACCAATGAGGTAAAAAGTGCTTTCGCCCATATTCCTTCAGTTGGTTATGGCAGTCCTTTGAAAAAAGCACAGGGGTATCTGGTGATAACCTCCCTGCAGGATGGACAAATTCTGGTAAAAATTCGAGATCACAGAGGGCAACCTCTGCCTAGAGCTCAGGCTAAGGCACAACTACGTGTGATTCGAAGAAACTTGATCTAAATTCTAAGAGTTAAATTTGAAGCTTGCGTCACTAGGTAGCGGTAGCTCCGGTAATGCCACACTAATCGCCTCAGCCAAAACCACAGTAATTGTTGACTGTGGTTTTGGTTTGAAAGATACCGAACAGCGTCTGGCCAGGATGGGAGTAAACCCACTGGAAGTCCACGCGCTACTGGTAACCCACGAGCATTCCGATCACGCAAAAGGTGTTGGGCCATTTGCTCGAAAATATAAGCTTCCTGTTTTCATGACCGAAGGGACCTGGTTGAGCCGCGATATGGGGCGTATTCCCTCGCTGCATAAAATTCGTGATGGTGAAGCGTTTACCGTTGGTGATTTATCAATTACCCCGGTGGCTGTTCCGCATGATGCGCGGGAGCCAGTCCAGTACACATTTTGCTGTGGTGAAAAAAAATGTGGTGTGATTACCGACCTGGGCAGCGTTACCCCTCATGTTGTAGAAGCCTTTAGTGGGTGTCATGGTTTGCTGGTCGAGGCAAATCATGATCTGGATATGTTAGCTCGCGGCCCCTATCCTCCTTCGCTCAAAGCGAGGGTGGCCAGTCATTGGGGGCACTTGAATAATATCCAAACCGCTAACTTACTTGGTCAGTTATTGTGCCCGGAACTACAGACGGTTGTTATTGGACACATTAGTCAAAAGAACAACAGTATTGAGTGCGCGAAGCTTGCTCTAAAAGAAGTTACGGATCAAATAGAGCAGGTATATTACGCAAACCAAGATGAAGGTATTGCATGGGTTGTGCTGGAAGACTGAAGGCTCCGGTTAGCAATTCAATTCAACCCCGTAAGGGTAAATTAAAAACCATTGATGACGATAAGGTAGCTTGCAATGGAAAAACGTGAAGAACTCTACGCAGGTAAAGCCAAATCTGTTTATACAACAGATGACCCTGATAAATTAGTGATGCTTTATAGAAATGATACGTCTGCATTTGACGGAAAAAAACTGGCTCAACTTGACCGTAAAGGTATGGTGAATAATAAGTTTAATGCCTTCATTATGGATAAACTTGAGCAAGCAGGCATTCCTACGCATCACGAACAATTGTTGTCTGACCAAGAATCTTTAGTAAAAAAACTAGATATGCTGCCGTTGGAGTGTGTTGTACGAAATGTGGCAGCAGGGTCTATCTGTCGTCGTCTTGGTGTCGAAGAAGGAACGGACCTGACGCCACCTACTTTTGAATTCTTTTTGAAAAACGACGATTTGGGTGACCCAATGGTGAATGAATCTCATATTCGCTCATTTGGTTGGGCCACAGAAGAGCAGGTCGCAGCAATGAAAGACCTTACCTTTAAAGTAAACGACGTCTTGAAAACACTTTTCCGTGATGGTGGGATGCTACTTGTAGATTACAAGCTCGAATTTGGTATGTATAAAGGCGAGCTTGTATTGGGTGATGAGTTTAGTCCGGATGGTTGTCGTTTGTGGGATGTTGAAACTCGCGAGAAATTGGACAAGGATCGCTTCCGTCAGGATCTCGGTGATGTCGTTGAATCCTACGAATCAGTAGGGCGTCGCCTAGGGTTGGATTTTGACGCTTAATAAATATGACATATTGAAGTCATTCTTATGACTGTTTGTGAGTATCCACTTTCATTATCGTCCCAGATTTGAAGGTGGTTACTCTCGGTTTTCCACATAGCCCCCTGCCTCTTTTTCAGCCGTTCAAAAAAATTTTACAAAAAAGTCATTATAGATGTTGATTTTTTTAACCCATTGATTTTATTGATATTTTTTTCTTTGGCTAAATTGCCGTCAGAAAAAGGCCTCGCCAGTATTCATGCAGGTTAGAGCAAAAACTTAAGTCGTTTATCACAGAGTTATCCACAGAAAATGTGGATAACTGAAAAGCGTTTTTTGAGCCTGTTCTTGAACTGTTTTTCAAAAAACAGGGCATATCTATTGTCATATTCCGAAACTGGTGGATTTCGGGCTCACGGTCTATCCTTCATAGAGATTAGTCATAAAAATGGAGAAGGTGTGAAGAATTCGCGCTTTCTGTGCAACAACAATAATAGGAGAGTCGAGCGTGCAAGAGCGCCGTAAATTTGAACGTACCCCAACCTCTATTCGTGTCGAAATACGCCATCCGGCATTTGGCACCATTATTGGGTTTACTCGGGATATCTCTGATGGTGGAGCGCAGGTGTCGATTGATAATCATCCGTCACCGCCAGTGGGCACTCTGGTGGATGTGCAGTTTAAGAAAATTGCTGGCCCCGTGAATGAAGAGCCTGTTGCAATGAAGGTGATGCATTCCACCAAAAACACTGTTGGACTTATGTTTGTCGGTAGATAAATTCGATTTTTATACTTCGTTCAGTTTCTGTAAACATTTCTTCGTATACACTTAGGCGATAACTGGCGGACTACCTCCGCGTTATGTTTCGTTTTACTATACAACACAAATTTCTTGCTGGTTTGTCTATACAGCGTTTCAATTTTATTGCTCTGATTTGGAGGATTGCATGAAAAAACTCTTGGTTGTTCTTTGCTCTATAAGCTTGATTGCTTGTGTATCTACAGACCCATACACCGGAGAGCAAAAAACCAGTAATACGGCAAAAGGTGCCGCTGCCGGTGCCATTGCCGGTGCAGTTATTGGAGCCGCAACATCAAGTGATAAGGATCGCGACAAGGGCATTTTAACGGGTGCAGTAGCCGGTGCAGCAATCGGTGGTGGGGTTGGTTTCTATATGGATAAACAAGAAGCCAAATTACGTGAGAGATTACAGGGCACGGGTGTTCAGGTTCGCCGGGAAGGTAATAACATTTACTTGGTGATGCCAGGTAATATTACATTTGATACTGGCCGATATTACATTCGCACCAGTTTTTATCCTGTTCTGGATTCTGTTGCAGAAGTCTTGGCCGAGTTTAAGAAAACTGTCATCAATGTGTCTGGTCATACTGACTCAACTGGCTCAGCCGAATTTAACCAGACTCTAAGTGAGCAGCGTGCGAGCAGTGTGAAGCAATACTTAACTCAACGTGGTGTCGCATCAGGTCGTGTACAGGCCATTGGTTATGGCAAGCGTTACCCTGTAGCGTCAAATGCGTCAGAAGCTGGTCGTCAGGCAAACCGTCGAGTTGAGTTGAAGCTTGAGCCTTTAGAGTAATCGCTCTTAAAAATAAAGTTCGTCCA
Source organism: Teredinibacter sp. KSP-S5-2 (assembly GCF_032773895.1). NCBI lineage: Bacteria > Pseudomonadati > Pseudomonadota > Gammaproteobacteria > Cellvibrionales > Cellvibrionaceae > Teredinibacter > Teredinibacter sp. KSP-S5-2. The sequence continues at coordinate 279,614 of NZ_CP120416.1, forward strand.
TAATATGGTCGATGATCGAAGTTAAAAAAACGGACCCCTGTTTTCTCAATTAACAACGGAAAACGGGGGTTGTTTTTATTCAGATAACGTCATCAATAATTCGTGGTCTGATACAGTGTTGCTCTTCTACGTTGAGGCGGACATAATCCAGTGCGCCACTTATTCAGTTTTGTGTTTTTGCGCCAATGAACCAGACCCTTACAACGCTAATTTCCGTAACCTGTTTGCATAAAGCTTTAATTGAGCGGGCAAAACATTTTGCCGAGCAATATGGATATGTTGTTACTCCCTTAGGCAAGCCTTCCTCTGCACCTTATGAAATATGCTTTTCTCTTGATGGTATTTATTTACAGCGCAATGACGGTAAATCCAAAACTCAAATCCGTGTGGACTTTATTGCGGGAAGTATGGGGCATAGGCGCAAGTTTGGCGGTGGTAAAGGGCAGGATATTGCCAAAGCGGTTGGTTTAAACAAAGGCGTTAAACCCAGTGTAATGGATATGACCGCGGGTATGGGTAAAGATGCCTTTGTCCTGGCTTCGTTAGGTTGCCACGTTCAGTTATGTGAGCGTTCGCCCATTGTGCATCTATTATTGCAGGATGGCTTGCTGAGGGCGAAACAGCACGCCGAAATCCGTGAGGAAGAATCTGAGTTAATGAGTATTCTAAGGCGGATGGAATTAACGGAGATTGATAGCCTCAATATGGATTCTTCCGAAGAAGATTGCATTGAGGTAGTGTATTTGGACCCGATGTTCCCTGAGAGAAGCAAGTCTGCTCTGGTAAAAAAAGAGATGCAGGTTTTTCACGATATTGTTGGTAAAGATGAAGATGCCGATGGATTGTTGCCGCTGGCGTTACATCTTGCTGAGTATCGAGTGGTGGTCAAGCGGCCAAAAATTGCTCCCTATCTTAATAATCAGGAACCCAGTTTCCAGTTTGTTGGCAAGTCTTCCCGTTTCGATGTGTATGCGCTAAAAGCATTTAAATAGCGGTGACCACATCGGGTTGATATTTGCTTTTTATTTGCGGCGTATAAACTGATAGAAGCGTCCAATAATTAGTCGCATTTGGGCGAGCATGGCGTAAATAAAACCAAAAATCATTAATGCCAAAGCAAGCAGCATAACCACCTCTTGTGTTAATGATGGTTGCATATGGGTATTGGCCATAAATATGGTCATGAGGCCGACAGCAAAATAAATCGCGCCGTTACGGAATTGAATAAATACTGTTTTGAGTGGGGCAGAGTAGTGAATATGGAGCGCTGATTTTATTGCTTGCCAGTTTATTCGCTCCATACTCATTTTCTTTAATCGGTTTATTCTCAGGTTAGCAGGTTTTCCAGTATTTTTTGATAAATACAGGTAAGTTGTTCCAGGTCGGCAACACTTACGGATTCGTTTACCTGATGAATCGTTGCGTTGACGGGGCCAAGTTCAAGTACCTGAGCACCTGTCGGCGCGATAAAACGACCATCGGACGTGCCTCCTGCAGTCGACAACTCAGTGTTAATTCCCGCTTCAGATTTTATGGCGTTTACCGCAGCGTCAACCAATTCGCCTTTTGCCGTTAAAAACGGTTGGCCTGATAAGTGCCAGCCCAGCTCGCGTTTTATATTGTGCTTATCCAATATATTTTCTACGCGAGTTTTTAATTCATCTGCAGTGACTTCTGTGGAAAAGCGAAAATTAAACACGATATTCGCTTCACCGGGAATGACATTGGTCGCACCCGTACCGCTATTAAAGTTGGATACCTGAAAACTGGTCGCAGGAAAAAAATCATTGCCGTTATCCCATACCGTTGCTGCTAATTCGGCAAGTGCTGGGGCGATGGTGTGTACCGGATTTTCTGCCAGGTGTGGATAGGCAACATGGCCTTGCTTGCCTATTACTGTTAGTTCTGCACCCAGTGAGCCTCGACGTCCATTTTTAATGGTATCGCCCACTTTACTTGTGCTTGAGGGTTCACCGACTAGGCACCATGTAATTTTTTCGCCTTGTTTTTCCAGCCATTCCACTACCTTAACCGTGCCGTTTGCGGCAATACCTTCTTCATCACTGGTGATTAAGAAAGCGATGCGGCCAGAATGGTTAGGGTGTTGAGCGATAAACTGTTCACAGGCTACCACCATGCAGGCAAGGCTGCCTTTCATGTCTGCAGCACCTCGGCCATACAGCATGCCGTCAATTACAGTGGGCTCAAATGGTGGTGTTTGCCAATGCTCCGGTTTTCCCGAAGGCACAACATCTGTGTGACCGGCAAAGGCGAAGATGGGGCCTGACTCCCCGCGAACAGCCCAAAAGTTATCGACGTCCTCAAAGCGTAAGCGTTCGATTTTGAAACCGATTGCCTCGAGGCGGCTGATCATTTGTTCCTGACAACCCGCGTCCTCGGGTGTAACCGAGGCGCGGCGGATAAGATCGCAGGTAAGTGCGAGAGTAGGTGATTGAGTTGTCATTAGTTGTTCGCGTGCAATTCTTCATTCAGTGCGATAGCGGACTTGTTGGTTTTGCACTCAACTGCACCAGTCAATGAATTGCGACGGAATAACAGGTCTGCTTTGCCTGCAAGGTCTCTTGCTTTGATATGTTCAACCAATTGGTTTTTATCGTCTAGTAATGCGACTTTGGTGCCGGCGGTTATGTACAGGCCAGACTCGACGATACAGCGGTCTCCCAATGGGATACCAATACCGGCATTAGCACCGATCAGGCTTTCCTTGCCGACAGAAATTACGATGTTGCCGCCACCGGACAGTGTTCCCATGGTGGAGCAGCCGCCGCCAAGGTCCGAACCTTCGCCAACCACAACGCCAGCGGATATACGACCTTCAATCATACTCGTGCCCAGGGTGCCAGCGTTAAAGTTGACGAAGCCTTCGTGCATAACCGTGGTGCCTTCGCCGATATGTGCGCCCAGGCGAACGCGAGCGGTATGAGCAATACGAACACCTTTCGGTACAACGTAGTTGGTCATTTTCGGGAATTTATCGACACATTCTACGGTTAGCGTTTTGCCAAGCAGGCGAGCCTGTAATTGACGTTCTGGTAACTCTTCAATGTCGATAGCGCCTTCGTTGGTCCAGGCAACGTTTGGCAGTACACCAAAAGCACCGTTCAAGTTGGTTTCGTGAGGCTTAACCAAACGGTGCGACAGAAGGTGAAGCTTTAAATAAGCCTCAGGCACCGAAGTGGGGGCTTCGTCGTTTTCAAGCAGCACTGCTACCAGAGGGCGTTCACTGCTCTTCAGTGTGCTTACTAGTTCCGCAAGTTGACCTTCCCCTGCTTGGGCAAGGTTGTCTGCGATAGTGGAAAGTTGAGATACATTCAGGCTAATGGCCTGATTACCTGAGGTGTAATCCAGTGCAGAAGCCACGGCTTTAGCAATCGCTTCGCTTGGGTTTAGTAGTGGCTGCGGGTAGAAAATTTCCAGCCATTCGTTTTTGCTATTTTGGGTACCGATACCAAAACCTAAGCTGTATAGCTTTGTCATGTGAATTCCTATAAAGAGTTTAATTAAAAAATGGATTCGTATTCGGCGGGTTTAAAACCAAGGTATATCTTGCCTCGGGTTTCCAATACCGGACGTTTGATCAAGGTTGGAATCTCGATCAAGGTATCGATACCTTCGCCGTTTAATAAAGCCTGCTGTTGGCTTTCGGAAATTTGTTTCCAGCTGGTGCTGCGTTTGTTTACCAGCTTGTCTGGCCCCATTTCTGTCATCCAGGCCGCAACCTGCTGTTGAGTCAGGCCATCTTCTCTAAAGTCATGATAGCTATGATCAATATTGTTTGTGGTTAGCCACTTGAGGGCTTTGCGCACAGTGTCGCAATTCTTAATGCCGTAAATTTTGGTCATATCGGTGAAGAGTTGTTCGAAATCGGAGGCAGATCATATCAAATTCTGATTCTGCCTTCATTCAGAGTTGGCCTATCTAGGCTTTTTTTACGGCTTTTGGTTTTTTTCTCTGAGGGTAGCAGGTTCTGCAAATGGGGCAGACAGTGCCGTCGCAGCCTCGCGCGGAACAGTACTCCCGTCCGTAGTAGATGATCTGTAAGTGCAGGTCGTTCCAGGACTCCTTGGGGAATAGCCTTTTAAGGTCTTTCTCCGTTTGGCTCACATTTTTGCCTGAGGTCAGCCCCCAGCGTTGTGCCAGTCGATGGATATGGGTGTCTACAGGAAATGAGGGCTCGCCAAATGCCTGTGCCATGACCACGCTGGCCGTTTTATGGCCGACGCCGGGCAGAGCCTCTAAGGCATTCATGTCTGCGGGAACTTCGCCGTTGTATTTGTCCACCAAGATGTTGGAAAGCGTGTAGATGGCTTTGGACTTTTGGGGGGACAAGCCACAGGGGTGTATGATTGCTTTTATATCCTCTACCGTCTGTTTGGCCATATCAAACGGGTTGTCCGCCAATTTCCACAGTCCCGGAGTGACTTGGTTGACACGCTCGTCTGTGCATTGTGCCGATAACAATACCGCCACCAATAACGTGTAGGAGTCTTTATGATCCAGAGGAATTGGTGGCTTAGGGTACAACCGCTTGAGTTCCTGGTGGATAAATGCCACACGCTCATGTTTAAGCAGGTTTTTTGCTGTCATGCTTGGCTTAGCCCAGGGTGCTCATAAATGTTTTAATGCGATTTGCGGCGTCGATGCATTCTTGTATAGAGGCAACTAATGCCATGCGAACGCGATTTTGCCCAGGGTTGCCTTGTGCGGTGTCTCTGGCCAGATAGCTACCAGGAAGTACGGTCACGTTTTGTTGTGCAAAAAGCTGTTGAGCAAAATCGGTATCGGCAATGGGCGTTTCTGGCCAAAGGTAAAAACTCGCTTCCGGTTTTTCGACGCTCAGGTGACCATCTAGAATCGACAAGACAGCATCAAACTTCTGCCGGTACGCTTCTCTGTTTTTTATTACATGTTCTTCATCGTCCCACGCGGTGATGCTTGCCAGTTGGGTGTGCAAGGGCATAGCACAGCCGTGGTAGGTTCTATAGAGCAAAAACTTTTGCATAATTTCTGCGTCGCCAGCAACAAAACCGGAGCGCAATCCCGGCAGGTTTGAACGTTTTGATAAGCTATGAAATACCACACAGCGTTCAAAGGATGTATTGCCGAGTTCCTGGCAGGCTTGCAACAACCCTGGTGGCGGGGTTTGTTCGTCGAAATACAGTTCGGAATAGCATTCATCGCTGGCGATGATAAAGTCATATTTTTCCGAAAGGTTGATGAGCTGTTTAAGTTGCTCCATCGGAATCACTGCACCGGTGGGGTTGCCAGGGGTGCAGATAAATATCATCTGAGTTTTTTGCCAGATCGCTTCGCTAATACTGTCCAGATCCGCCAGATAATTTGAGCTACCTGTGCAGTTGGCAAAAACGGGCTCTGCTCCAGCAAGTAACGCTGCCCCTTCATAGATTTGATAAAACGGGTTGGGCATGACCACTTTTGCAGGTTGTGTTGCATCGACGACAGCCTGAGTGAACGCAAAAAGTGCTTCCCGAGAGCCGTTTACTGGCAGTATATGCTTTTCGGGGTCGAGCGATTGTGCGGATAAATTAAATCTTTTTTCTGCCCAGAGCGCGATTGCCTGCCTTAGTTCGGGTAAGCCTTTTGTTGCCGCGTAATTGGCGACTTTCCCTAAATGCAATTGCATTTCATCAAGCACAAATTGCGGTGGCTCATGCTTGGGTTCGCCGATTGATAATGCGATATGGTTCAGTTGTTCCGGTGGTGATACCTGCCCCTTAAGTTGGTTGAGTTTTTCAAAGGGGTAGGGTTGTAAGAGTGCAAGATTTGGGTTCATATTATTATGTTCAGGTGTGTAGCTCTTTTTTAACTTGTCTGTCGAGTCGAGCGCAAATTTTTTCCTGCAATGCAATACATAGGTCAGGGTCGCTAAGTGGTGTGCCTTCTGCGGTAGTGATGAAGAATATGTCTTCCGTTCTTTCTCCTAGGGTGGATATCTTAGCGTTTTGTACTTCAATATTAAACTCCATAAAAATACGGGCTATGCTGGCGAGTAATCCCGGACGGTCTGGAGTGATGACTTCCAGTACGGTGTAATTATTGCCTATGTCATTACTAATACGTGTACTGGTTGGTATAGAAAATTGCTTCAGCTCCCGTGGTGTTCTTCGGCGAATGGTATTGCTGTAATCACCTATGAGCATTAGCTCATCTTTTAACGATTTTGCAATTTTGCTATAGGTTGTTGGGTCGTTAGGGAGTGGTTCATAGTTTTCATCTAATACATAAAATGTATCGAGCGTGTATCCGTCGTTGGATGAATATATTTTTGCATCCTGGATGATTAACCCCTGATTCGCCAAATTGTTGGTGGCGGCCGAAAAAACGTGTTGTGAGTTTTTCCAGCGAATAAATATTTGCGTTGCTCCTTTAAAGGCAAGGCTGGATGTTTGTTTAATAATAATCAGTGGGTCTGGGCTGTTGTGTGTGGCCATGGCTTCGGTGTGCCAAGCTATATCGATATGGTTTTCCCGAATAAAATACTCGTCGCTCATGACATCCCACAAACTGCGTGCTTCCTGTTCGTTGATGCCTTTGTCCTGAAGTTTGAGCAGAGCAAGCTGTTGGGTCTCTGATATGACTTCCTGTTTGTCGATGGTGTTTTCCAGTCCGCGCCTCAATGCGCGCTTGGTTTCCAGGTATAGCTGGCGCATTAAGCTTGCGCGCCAGGTGTTCCATATTTCCGGGTTGGTGCCACACATATCGGCCACGGTTAATGCATATAAATAATCCAAATGCATCTGGTCGCCCATTTGCAATGCAAAATTATGAATGACTTCCGGGTCGGTAATGTCTTGCTTTTGAGATACGTATGACATTAAGAGGTGCTTTTCCACCAGCCAGGAAATCAAACGGGTCTCTCTGTTGGATAGACCGTGTTGTTCGCAAAATAGAATAACTTCTTGTGCACCGATAACCGAGTGGTCTCCGCCTCTGCCTTTGCCAATATCGTGAAATAAACCCGCGATATACAATAGTTCCGGTTTTGGCAGGCGTTTCATAATATGCGCAGCAACAGGAAAAAGTTTTTCTTCTTCTGGATAAGTAAATCTACGCATATTACGTATCACTAAAATAGTATGGGCGTCTACTGTATAGCGATGAAATAAATCGTGCTGCATTTGCCCGACAATTTTTCCGAACTCGGGTAGGTATCGACTGAGTATTCCGTAACGTTTCATTCTGGTTAGCTGACTCACCAGCCCGTAACCCAGAGAAAATAATTCCATAAATAGCCGGTTGTTTTCCGGGTCTTTTCTGAAGTTCTCGTCAATTAACCAGCGGCGTTCCCGGATTAAACGTATGGTTGAGCCACGCACACCAAAAATAGATGGGTTGCGACCCATGATTAAAAATATTTCCAGTAATGCGCTTGGGGTTTCATCGAATACGGTATTTCGGGTTACTTCGATATAGTTATCCCGGAGTTGGAAACGGTTGTTGATTTTACGATATTTTTCTCGTTTGTGCCTTTCGTGAATGGATTCATCGAGGTATTGCAGTAATACATCATTTAATTCTGCAAGTGCCGAGACTGTGCGGTAGTAATCGTGCATGAACTGCTCAACCGCGAGGCCTTTTTCATTGTCTTCATAGCCAAATATTTTTGCCAGTTCTCGTTGATATTCAAACAGTAGACGTTCTTCTGCTCGGTTGGTAATAATGTGAAGCCCGAAGCGAACTTTCCATAAATATTCTTCGCTATTGCGCAAAATCGCGAATTCGTGATCAGTAAAAAAATCTTTACCAACAAGTTGCTTAAGCGTTTGAACTGCATAGTAACGTTTTGCAACCCAAGTAATCATTTGTAGGTCGCGCAACCCACCCGGTGCATTTTTTATATTGGGTTCAAGGTTGTATTCGGTATCGTTATTTTTTCTATGACGTTCTTTTTGTTCGGCCCATTTTGCTTGGTAAAACTCGGAAATTGGCCACATGTGGTAGGGGTCAGTCCGAATTTGAAGTTCGTCACGGAGTTTGTCGTTGCCTGCAAGTCGTCGACATTCGAGTACATTGGTGGCAACGGTAATGTCTTCTTTGGCGATAGCCAGGCATTCACTCATGGTGCGAACGGAGCTGCCAACTTCAAGGCCGATATCCCACAGAAATGCAACGAATTTTTCCAGGTTCTCGTTGTATTTTTCGCCTGCTGTATCGTCGAGCAAAATAAGAATGTCGAGGTCGGATTTTGGGTGTAACTCACCACGGCCATAGCCGCCAACGGCAATTAGTGCAATATCGTCCTTCCAATTAAATTGGTGCCAGGCGTAATGCAGGATCAAGTCCGTAAATAGTGCACGCTCTGCTACCAGTTGGCGAACACTGTTGCCTTCAAAAAAACGATCCCGTAAATGCAGGTCAACTCCAGAAATGGCATTTTTGAATACGCCCACAACTGGTTTTTGGCAAAGGTCTTCGCGAAATTGCGATTGATTAAAAAACAGAGGTTGTGGTGCGTAGTCCGGAAGTTGTTTGGCGATTTCGTCCTTCGGCAGTGATGCGTATAGGGACATAATTAAAAAGATTCCTCGCTACGAGCCGTCAATACTTCAACACCATTGGCGGTTACTGCGAGCGTGTGCTCCCATTGAGCGGAGAGGCGTCCGTCTCGTGTCTCTACTGTCCAGCCATCGTTTTTAAGTTTTGTCTGATATTTGCCGGCATTGATCATGGGTTCAATAGTGAAGGTCATGCCTTCCTTTAATTCCATGCCGGTATTTTTACTGCCATAGTGTAAAACCTGCGGCTCTTCGTGGAATACTTTTCCGATACCGTGACCACAATAGTCTCTTACAACAGCGTAATGGTTGGCTTCTGCGTGCTGTTGGATAACGTAGCCAATATCGCCAAGTTTGGCTCCGGGTTTAACGACTTCAATACCTTTATACAGACACTCTTGGGTGATTTTTGATAGTCGGTGGGCATGTGGTGCGACCTGACCAACATAAAACATTTTGCTTGTATCCCCGTGATAGCCGTCAAAAATAACAGTGACATCAATATTTAATATATCGCCGCTTTTTAATATTTTTTTTGCAGAGGGAATTCCGTGGCATACGACCTGATTAATTGAAGTGCAAATGGATTTGGGAAAGCCCTTGTAGTTTAATGGCGCCGGAATAGCCTTAAGGTCTTTGGTGATAAAGTCATGGCATATGCGATCCAGTTCCGCCGTGCTTACTCCGGCAACAACATATTCTTCGATCATCTCCAAGGTCTGCGCTGCCATTTTACCAACGACTCGCATTTTTTCGATTTCTTCAGGCGTTTTTATCGTAACAGACAAGGTGCTTCTCTCTAGTGTATTCATTATGGGGAGCGCGCATTTTAACCTAAAATTTGGGGCGACGTGCTTTTTTTGAAATCAATCTCACAATGATAGAAATTTTAGTATACGTGCGTGTATGAGTATTATTTTTGAGAACTCGTAACTTTTTTGTAAGCATACTGGCCATAGAATAACCTCACAAAAATAAATATATTCATCTTCATTCTCCTTGAGGCTTACTAAATGCTAACTACTCGTGCAGTTGTAGTTTTACTTTCTGTGTTTTGTTTTTCTGTTAATGCGAGCGGATCAGAATCGAATCGTGCTGAAGTGTTGGAAGCTAAGGCAACGATTAAGAAGTACCAGGAGTTAAGAAAGCTGTGTGCAATTTCAAAAGGGATGGCGAGAAAGGAGTGCTTTAGCGCTCTACGGGATGCGAATCAGGACTATAAAGCGGCCAAAAGTGTCGTTGCCGAATTAAAGGCTGATGATGGGGCCAATCTCCGTTTGGTTAGCTCGGTTGAGTAGCCGGGGCGGTTACTTGTTCTAGCCGTGCAGACTGTGGGCGGTGTTCTTCCGCCCCATTCTTTGTTTTTACTCCGGCTTCCCCTCTTTAGCTAGAGGTTTGGTGGCTCGTTCTTCGTCAGATCTTTGGATGCTTTTTGCTCTTTTTCTTTAAGTTTGCGCTCGGATATGGTATAAAGCGCGCCCGGCTCGGAGGCCACCCTCCTGTCGGATCAAATAAATCAATATAGTCACACATATACCGTCACACAATCCTGGGTGCCTTGGCGTCATAGCTTGGTTGGTTTGTGGGGTATATGGAGGCCTAACCCACTAAAAATAGTAGGAAAGAAATATGCCAAGTGTAAGCATGAAAGAAATGCTACAAGCGGGTGTTCACTTTGGACACCAAACCCGTTACTGGAACCCAAAGATGTCTCAATACATCTTCGGTGCGCGTAACAAGATTCATATCATCAACCTGGAGCACACTGTTCCGGCGTTCAACGAAGCTCTGGCTGTTGTTAAGCAGTTGGCTTCACAGAAGAAAAAGATTCTATTCGTTGGCACCAAGCGTGCTGCTCAGAAGTCTGTTAAAGAGCAAGCTACCCGCGCTGGTATGCCATATGTTAGTCACCGCTGGTTGGGTGGTATGTTGACTAACTACAAAACTATCCGTGCTTCTATCCGTCGTTTCCGTGAATTGGAGACTCAAAGCCAGGATGGAACTTTTGAAAAGCTTACTAAGAAAGAAGCGTTAATGCGTACCCGTATGATGGATAAGCTTGAGCTGTCTATCGGTGGTATTAAGGATATGGGCGGCTTGCCTGACGCGCTATTTGTTATCGATGTTGATCATGAGCGTATTGCAGTTCAGGAAGCGAACAAGCTTGGCATTCCTGTAATTGGCGTGGTTGATACAAACAGTGACCCTGCCGGTGTTGATTACATCGTTCCAGGTAACGACGATGCGATTCGCGCAATCAAACTATACACAACAGCTATGGCTGATGCTTGTATGTTTGGAGCGAAGGACGCAAGTGGTGTGCCTAATAAAGACGAATTTGTAGAGGTTGATGACGAGCCAGCAGCGTCCGGCGAGTAAATCATCTTGCAACCTCCAGGCTGTATGTTGATGCAGTCGAGAAGGTCGGTCTGTTTAAGTGGGCTGGCCAGGCAAACAAAAAAGGGGGGATAAGCCCCTTTTTTTGTTGAGATTTTTAGATAAATTAGATTGAGGATCACACAATGGCAGTTTCTGCTTCTTTAGTGAAAGAACTTCGTGAACGCACCGGTTTGGGTATGATGGAGTGTAAAAAAGCGCTTCAAGAAACCGATGGTGATATTGATGTAGCGATTGAAAATCTTCGTAAAGCTTCTGGCTTGAAAGCGGCTAAAAAAGCTGACCGCACTGCTGCGGAAGGTATTGTAGCGGCTAAAGTTGCAGAAGATGGCAGCTATGGCGTGCTTGTTGAAGTTAACAGTGAAACGGACTTTGTTGCCCGTGACGACGGTTTCCTGGCCTTTGCTAACTCTGTTTTGGATAAGGCGTTCAATGAAAAAGCTGGTTCTATTGAGGCTTTGGTTGATGAAGAGCTTGAAAACACTCGTCAGGCGCTAGTACAGAAAATCGGTGAAAATATTGGTATTCGTCGAGTAGCTTTGGTGCAGCCAGAGTCTGGAATAGTCGGTGCTTACGTTCATTCAAATAACCGAATCGCTGTTGTTGTTGAGTTGAGTGCGGGTGAGTCTGAGCTTGCGAAAGATGTCGCGATGCATGTTGCTGCTGTTAACCCTCGTGTTGTCCGTTCAGAAGATATGCCGGAAGAAGTGGTTCAGTCTGAAAAAGAAATCATCAAGGCTCAGCCTGATATGGCCGGCAAGCCAGACGAAATCGTCGAGAAAATGATGACTGGTCGCATCAATAAGTTCTTGAAAGAAAACAGTTTGATTGATCAACCATTTGTTAAAAACCCAGAAGTCACTGTCGGCCAGTTGGCTAAAGATGGTGGTGCGGAAGTTGTTGCTTTCGTTCGCTTTGAAGTGGGTGAAGGTATCGAGAAGAAAGAAGAAGACTTCGCTGCTGAAGTTGCTGCACAGGTTGCTGCAGCCAAATAAGAGCCGAATCAAAGAAGTCGCACTTTTCTTTGGTCATATCAAAGGGCGGGATACATATCCCGCCTTTTTGCTGATACACTTCCGGCGATTTTTTTGACCAACTCGAATGGAGAGTCCTATGTCCAACACCTCAGATGTCAAATATAAGCGAGTTCTTCTCAAATTGAGCGGCGAACAGCTCATGGGTAACCTGAATTTCGGGATTGATCCAGAGTTTTTGGCTAAAATGGCCGATTTGGTCGGTGGCTTAGTAGATGCAGGTGTGCAAGTAGGGCTGGTTATCGGCGGTGGAAACATATATCGCGGCGCAGCATTAAGCAAAGCCGGTATGGATCGCGTAACTGGCGACCACATGGGTATGTTGGCAACTGTGATGAACGCCCTGGCAATGCGCGATGCATTGGAGAAAATTGGCAAGCCTTGTACTGCAATGTCCGCTTTTGCTATGAATGGTGTTACTGAACACTATGATCGTCGTAAAGCCATGCGTCTTTTGGATGCCGGTGAAGTGGTGATTTTTACGGCCGGTACTGGTAATCCGTTCTTTACAACGGACTCTGCTGCTTGTCTGCGTGGTATTGAGATCGGCGCTGATCTAGTGTTGAAAGGAACTAAAGTTGACGGTGTGTATACTGCTGACCCAATGAAAGATCCGACTGCGACGAAATACGACAGTCTGTCTTACGATGAAGTCCTTGCTCAAAAATTGGGTGTTATGGACTTAACTGCAATTTGTTTGTGCCAAGACCACGATATGCCTGTTTATGTTTATAAGAGTGATAAAAAAGGTGCTCTAATGAATATTATTCGTGGTGAAAACGAAGGTACTTTGATTCACGCTGGGAAATAAGTTTTCCCGGCTGAATAGATCAACGCGGAGAAAAAGATGCTTAACGAGATAAAAAAAGACGCCGAAGGGCGAATGAAAAAAAGTGTGGATGTTCTTGGTCAGAATTTTAACAAAATACGGACCGGCCGCGCCCACCCGAGCATTCTTGAGGGTGTATCTGTCTCGTATTATGGTAATGACACTCCGCTATCTCAGGTCGCCAATATCTCGGTGTTGGATGCTCGAACCTTGTCCATTAGTCCTTGGGAAAAGCAGCTGACACCAGAGATTGAAAAGGCGATCCATAAATCCGATTTAGGTTTGAATCCTGTGACAACCGGAGACCTTATCCGGGTGCCAATGCCTCCTCTAACCGAGGAAACACGTAAGAACTATATTAAACAGGCTCGCAATGAGGCTGAAAATGGTCGCGTGTCCATCCGAAATATTCGTCGAGATGCCATTGCATCCGCGAAAGATCTACTGAAAGAAAAGGAAATCACTGAAGACGATGAGCGTCGTTTTCAGGATGAAATCCAAAAACTCACGGATAAGTACATCGGAGAAGCTGAAAAGGCTCTGGCTGCGAAAGAAGCAGACCTAATGGAAATTTAAGGTCTTCTTTGTACCAGACTGGAGAAACATCAGGTGAGTGAACACCCACTACGGCATGTTGCCATGATTATGGACGGCAATAATCGTTGGGCTAAGCGAGAAGGTAAACAGGGGATTGCTGGTCATCGTGCGGGTGTCGAGCGTATTCGGGATGTGCTATCCGCCTCGCGAGAGCGTGGTATCGAAGTTATTACCTTATTTGCCTTTAGCAGTGAGAATTGGCGTCGCCCTCCCAAAGAGGTAGAGGCTTTGATGGGGCTGTTCTACAGCTACCTGAAAAAGGAAGCGCGCAAGCTGGCCGACGAGGGCGTGGCTCTTAAGGTTATTGGCAATCGAACCCGTTTCACTAAAAGCCTACGCAATGCAATTGATGAGGCCGAAGCGCTCGCATGTAAAGGCGATGCGACTTTGGTGATAGCGGCTGATTACGGTGGTTGCTGGGATATTGCTCAATCCGCCCAGGTTCTCGCTTCTCAGGTTAAAGGTGGACTCATTGAGCCCTCAGATATTACTGAGGAGCTTATAACAAAGAATATTTCCACTGCAGACTTGCCCCCTTTGGATTTGTTGATTCGTACAGGTGGTGAATACCGGATCAGTAACTTTTTATTATGGCAAGCTGCTTATGCTGAGCTTTATTTCACGGATCTGCTATGGCCTGAGTTCGATTCGGCTGCATTAAACGTGGCTGTTGATGAATATTATCAGCGCCAGCGCAGATTTGGTAAAACCAGTGACCAAATCGCTCAGGAGAAAAAGCGTGCTTAAACAACGAGTATTCACTGCCCTGGTCTTGACTGGTAGCTTTCTACTGGTGCTTTTTTTCCTTCCTTGGTACATATTTGCTTGTTTCGTCTCGGTCATATTTTGTGTGGCGGCTTGGGAGTGGGCTCGTTTATCGGGCATTAATTCTCAAATCGGCCGAATTGTATACGCGTTTTTATTGTTATCTCTCTCCGCCGGTGGATATTGGTGGAGTGACTGGGGCAGTGATACTGCCTTTGTGCAATCAATACTGATTGTTGCCTGTTGCTGGTGGGCGTTTTCCTTTTTCTGGATTCAGGGCTATCCAAGCAGTTCTGTGATATGGGGTGGAATGATTCCCAGGGCTTTGATGGGCGTGCTGGTGATTGTTCCCGCCTGGATTGCCTCGACTTATATATACTCCCGCGATAACGGTCATTGGTTGATTCTATTTATCGTATTTTTGGTTGCTAGCGCGGATATTGGTGCTTATTTTACTGGGCGTGCTTTCGGTGTTCGAAAGCTTGCCCCTGATGTCAGTCCAGGTAAGTCCTGGGAGGGGGTCTGGGGTGGTCTGGTCGCTGCAGTGTTACTTGCGACCTTGTTCAACTTTATTTTTCAGGCGGGATATTGGTTGCCTCTTTTAGCTATTGCTATACCGACGTCATTGGTGTCCGTTATTGGTGACTTGCTCGAGAGTATGGTGAAGCGCCATGCCGGTGTTAAAGATAGTAGTCAGTTGTTACCGGGGCATGGTGGGGTGCTGGATCGAATCGATGGTTTAGTTGCCGCAGTTCCGGTTTTTACCTTAGCTTACATATCAACTCCGTGGCATCTATAGCCAGCTTGGGGGTGTTTTCTTGAGTTCTATTCAAACAATTTCAATCCTGGGTGCGACTGGCTCTATCGGCGAAAGTACGTTGGATGTAATTCGACGCAACAGGGAAAGGTTTGAAGTCTTTGCTTTATCTGCCCACCGTCGAGTAGAAAAACTGTTTGAGTTGTGTCGGGAATTTGATCCGCAATATGCTGTGTTGGCTACCCCTGACGAGGTGGCTGGGCTGCAGCAGCGTCTGAACGACGCCGGAATTCGGACTGAAGTCTTGGGCGGGGATCAGGCATTAATTGGTGTGGCATCCGCAAGCGAGGTAGACACATTGGTTGCTGCTATTGTGGGGGCTGCGGGTCTGCCCTCCACGTATGCTGCTGTATGTAAGGGGAAGCGAGTTCTACTTGCGAATAAAGAAGCCCTGGTGATGAGCGGTAAACTAATGACCCAGGCAGTAAAACGCCACAATGCCGAACTGTTGCCAATTGACAGTGAGCATAATGCGATCTTCCAATGTTTACCTTCAGGGAAAAACCGTTCTTTTCAGGAGCTCGGGATTAGAAAAGTAATGCTAACTGGCTCGGGCGGTCCCTTTCGTGATCTACCTTTACACCAGCTTGATGGCGTGACTCCAGAGCAAGCATGTGACCATCCGAACTGGTCAATGGGGAAAAAAATCTCTGTTGATTCTGCAACCATGATGAATAAAGGGTTGGAGTTTATTGAGGCCTGCTGGCTGTTTGACTTGTCTCCTCAGAATATCGATATCGTGGTTCATCCTCAAAGCATTATTCATTCTATGGTGGAGTATGTGGATGGTTCCGTTTTGGCTCAGTTGGGCAACCCCGATATGAGAACTCCGATTGCGCACTGCTTGGGCTGGCCTGATCGGATAGAGTCTGGCGTTGCTTCGTTGGATTTCTATACAATGGCCGATTTGAAATTTGAAGCGCCGGATTTTGAGCGTTTCCCTTGTCTCAAATACGCTATTCAGGCCATAGAGACAAAGGGAGAGGCGCCGGTCGCATTGAATGCTGCCAATGAGATTGCAGTAGAAAGCTTTCTGGCTGGACGAATCCGGTTTACAGACATCGCCAAAATTAATGCGTATGTGATGAGTCAGGCTTCAAATCGCGAACCTGTTTCGCTTGATGAGGTCTTAGATGCAGATTCGAGGGCAAGGGCGCTTGCCGTAAATTATTTAGCACAGTTATCGTAATTTACACGATAAGCTTCGGGTGATTTGATTTGGATACATTAACAACGGTTCTTTGGTTTTTAGTTGCATTGTGTGTGCTGGTCGCCGTGCACGAGTATGGACACTTCTATGCAGCGAGACGTTGCGGGGTAAAAGTTCTTCGTTTCTCAATCGGTTTTGGGCATCGCTTATTCAAGTGGACCGATAAACGCGGCACCGAGTGGGCCTTTTCTGCGATTCCGTTGGGTGGATACGTCAAGATGCTCGATGAGCGTGAGGGAGAGGTTGCTATTGAAGAGCGCCATCTCTCGTTTAATGCTGCCAAACCTTGGCAAAAGATCTTCATCGCGTTTGCCGGCCCTTTAGCCAATATTATTCTTTCCGTGCTCTTGTATTGGTTGCTTTTTGCCCAGGGAACGGTTGGTATTGCTCCTGTTATTGGCACCGTGGAACAAGGTTCGGTTGCTTATTCAGCAAAACTGGAGCCTGGGCAGGAGATCGTTGCAATCGATGGCCATAAGGTTTCCACTCAGCGTGAAGTGGCAATGGTGCTTCTCGGTCGTCTGGGGGAAAGTGGTAAGATTCGTTTCTCCGTAAGGTATCAAAACTCAGATCTGATATATGAATCTGAGGGTAGGATTGATAAGTGGTTGCAGGGGGAGGAAAATCCAGACCCATTGAAGGGGTTGGGGCTAGAGTTCTTCTATCCACCGATCACCAGAGAAGTCACTTATGTATCCCCCGGTTCTGCTGCTGAAGAGGGCGGTGTTAAGGTTCGGGATATCTTTATATCCGCTGATAATGTACCTCTGGATTCGTGGGAAACTTTTCGGGATTACGTAAGTCAACGCCCGGGCCAGGAAATACGTTTTGAGGTCGAGCGTGACGGAGAGCTTGTTCAGCTCGATATCGTTCCTCGCGAGTATAAAAAGCCCGATGGTACTGTGATTGGTCTGGTTGGTGTGAGTCCCAAAGTCGAGGACTACCCTGAAGGTATGGTAAAAAAGGCAAGTTACTCCTTTACTCAATCCTTTATTCGCGCTGTTGAAGAAACTCAAGAAACTTCTTCGTTTGTCTTGCTGTCTATGAAAAAGCTTTTAGTTGGAGAGATTTCAATTAAAAACTTGAGTGGTCCAATTGGCATTGCTAAAGTGGCGGGCGATTCCGCCAGAAGTGGTGCATGGACGTTTCTACAGTTCCTGGCCATGATTAGTGTCTACCTTGGAGTGCTCAACTTACTGCCTATTCCTATTCTGGATGGCGGCCATATTATATACGGGATTGTTGAGTGGATATCGGGCAGCCCAGTATCTGAAAAGATACAGATGATTGGTAACCAGCTGGGGTTGGCGATGGTGTTGTGTGTTATGGTGATTGCCTTTTACAACGATATCCTCCGTCTGTGATCCTGATTGTAGATAAATAAAACAATATTTTCGTTAGAGTTGCACCCTTAAATATGAGAAAGGTTTTACTGTTTTTTTGGCTATGGATTCTTTCAACCGTAGCATTCGCCGATGCATTTAAGGTCTCAGATGTTCGAATAGAAGGTCTCCAGAGAGTTTCTGCAAGCCCCGTTTTCGCAGCTTTACCGGTACAGGCAGGTGATATTGCCGATGCCGAAGTGGTGAGAAGTACGATTAGGGCGCTGTTTAAAACCGGTTTCTTTGCAAATGTTCAGGTTGCCCGCGACGGAAATGTCCTGATTGTCATTTTGAAAGAGTTTCCCGCTATTAAGTCGGTAACCTTTGATGGGAATAAGGCCATCAAGACTGACCAGCTTAATGACATATTCTTGGATAATGGTTTATCCGAAGGTGAGATTCTGCAGCAACACAAGCTCGAAGGGATTACTCGTGAACTTGGTCGGCAGTATATTTCGCAAGGTCGTTATAGCGCTTCGGTAAAAACTGAGATCAAAGATCTACCAAACAATATGGTGGACATTGAGGTTTTGATTGATGAAGGTAAGGCGGCAAAAATCAGGCACATCAATATTGTTGGCAATAACACGTTTAACGATAAAGAGTTGATGGATGATTTTGAACAACGCGAATCGGTTTGGTGGAAGTTCTTCTCCAGCTCAGACAAGTACACAAAAGAAAAGCTAACCGGTGATATTGAGACGTTGGAGTCTTATTATCTGGATCGGGGTTATCTTGATTTTAAAATTCTTTCCTCTCAGATCTCAGTTAGTCCAGACAAGCGCTCAGTATTTATTACGCTCAATATTTCTGAAGGAGATGTTTATACCGTTGGCTCAGTTGATATCGCTGGCGATCCAATTGTCTCAGAGGCTCGAGCGAAATCCCTTATTCTGCTTTCTAAAGGTGATGTGTATTCTCAAGCAAGAGTTACTGCAACCACTGAGTATATGACTACGCTTCTTAGCAATATTGGGTACACCAATGCGAAAGTCGAAAGTAACCCCATTAAGCAGGAAGGGGACGAGAGAAAAGTAGACCTAACCTTTTTTATCGACCCTGGCAAGCGTGTCTATGTAAGACGTGTCGAGTTTAAAGGCAATACACAAACTAAAGACGAAGTGTTGCGTAGGGAAATGCGCCAGCTTGAAGGCTCCTCTGCATCTAACGCAAGAATTGAACAATCCAAGGTTCGATTAGAGCGTTTGGGTTTCTTTAAAGAAGTTAGCGTTGAAACTGTTGATGTTCCCGGTTCTGAAGACTTGGTTGACGTTGTATATGAAGTTGAAGAGCAGCCCTCCGGTACAATTAACGCGAGTTTGACCTACGCGCAAAGCACGGGTATTGGCGTTGGTTTAAATGTCGAGCAGACAAACTGGTTGGGAACGGGTAAGCGAGTAGACTTTGGAGTTCAGCAAAACTCTTATCAAACGGTTTACAGCTTTAACTATAACGACCCCTATTTTACTCCTGACGGTGTGAGTCGTGGTTTTACCGCGTTTTATCGAACTCGTGATTACGAAAAAATCAACGTGACATCCTACACAACTGATTCCCATGGTGTGGAGGTCAACTTTGGCTATCCGATTTCGGAGATATCTCGTTTGGGGGCGTCACTGGGTTGGGTACATCAGTCTGTTGAAACAGGTATCTACGCACCGCAGGAAATTAAGGGGAGCCCCCACATTTTTGATTATTCTTCGCTGGTATATGTACGCCAATCTGATCTCCAGGATGTTTTCTTGGAGAAATTTGCAGCAGGTGGAACGCTTGGAACAGCTCCACCGCTAGTTAATGGAGAATATCAAGAGTATTCAATCCCGACCTATGCTGTAACGGAAGATATGCTTTTCGACACCGAACCGGGGTTTCTTGATGAAAATGGAGATAGCTTTAATACTGCACGGTTCGGTTTGAATTGGAGTCGTATAACTCTGAACCGTGGAATCCTGGCTACGAGAGGTAGCTCTCAACGGTTTAATTTTATGGCGACGGTTCCAGGTAGTGAATTGGAGTATTATAAGGTGACTTATGACGCCCAAGCCTTTATGCCGTTAACGCGAAATTTTACATTGAGATTTAAAACCACTTTAGGTTACGGTGACGGTTATGGTGATATGGACGAACTGCCGTTCTTTGAGAATTTTTATGCTGGAGGCTTTGGTTCGGTCAGAGGATATGAGCGATCGACCTTAGGCCCTAAAGCAAGCCCCGCCATTCATTATGAAACGGTATATTCCAGCTGGGAAGATAAGGATGGTGATGGAAACTATCTTGATCGTGAAGAACTCGGACCTAATACAGCAGGATCGGATTCACGGGGGGCATATGTTTTATGTGAAGACCCTTATGCGCAAGGGGCGACAGCGTACCCTTGTGTTCCTGGCAAACTGGATATAGGGCCGCGTAATTATTCAAATAAGAATGCATTTGGGGGGAATATCCTTGTTGAGCTTGGGTCAGAGTTGATATTACCTCTTCCCTCTAATTCCACTCAGCTGGTTCTATTTGTGGATTCGGGCAACGCATTTTCTGATAATTGTCGAGATACTCAGAAGGATTGTTACACTTTCGACTTGGGAGAACTTAAGTCGTCATATGGAGTGGGGTTTACCTGGATTTCCCCAATGGGGCCGATGACGTTTAGCTACGCAATCCCCATTGATAGGGTAACCACGGAAGATGTAAAAAATGATCCAACTCGTTCTGCGGATTTAGTGGAGCGTTTCCAGTTTACCTTTGGTGCTGGCTTTTAATTTTCTAATCATGGGATAAAAAAATGAAAATGAATAAAACATGCATTTTAGCTTTTTTGATTACTTTTTTGTCTGCCTCTGTTTTCGCAGAAAATATTGTTGTCTTTGATATCAAACAAGCCATTTATAGTACTGATTTTGCACAAGCAAAAGATCAGGAATTACAAAAGAACGCAGAATATTCAGAACTTAAGAAAAAGCACGAAAGCCTGATGGCTGAATTAAAAGATCTGGACAAAGAAAGAGAGAAAAAAGGTTTAACTTGGTCTCAGGAGCAGTTGGCTGAGTCCGAGAAGAAAATGCAGTTCATTCAGGAAGATATCAAGTTAATTCGTAAAAAACTGCAGGCAGAGCTGAATGCGGTTAAGGCTGAGGTGGCAAAAGAGTTGCAACCTAAAGCACTTAAAGAGCTGGAAAAAATTATCAAGTCTGAAGGAATTGAGCTTGTTCTTCCGCCCGAAGCATTAGTTTACGCTGCCCCGTCCCGTAATATTTCTCAAAAAGTTACTGATGCTTTAAATAAAGCGAAATAATATACCCGTGAAAGAATACACTCTTCAGTATATTAGTGATTTCTTAGAGGCTGAACTTGTCGGTGACGGACAGCATAAGGTCGGAAGGATTGCGCCACTTGGGGTGGCGGATCAAATGGCAATTAGTTTTGTCGCTTCCGATAAATATTTATCTGCTGTAGATAACTGTATTGCAGGCTGTTTGATTTTGAAGCCTGCACATGCCGACGCCTTTTCCGGGAATAAGCTTTTAGTTGAAGACCCATACCTTGCTTACGCAAAGATATCCGGGTTGTTTGAACCGCGTGTTTCCATAACGGGTGTTCATTCAACGGCTGTCGTGAGTACAACAGCATCGTTAGGTGAAGATGTTGCTATCGGTGCTAATTGTGTTATCGGAGATAATGTTTCCATTGGTTCAGGATGTGAAATCCTTGCTGGCACTGTTATTGGTGATAACACAACAATAGGTTCGAATTGTTTGCTGCATGCCAACGTTACCCTTTATTCTGGAATCACTATCGGTGATCGGGTAATCATTCACAGTGGTACCGCGATTGGTTCTGATGGTTTTGGCTTTGCGCCAAGTGCTGCTGGTTGGCAAAAAATTCATCAGATCGGTGGCGTGATTATTGGTAGTGACGTCGAGATCGGTGCGTGCACAGCAATTGACCGGGGGGCAATTGAAGATACTGTGATAGAAGATGGTGTCATTATCGATAACCAGGTACATATTGCTCACAATGTACGAATCGGCAAGCGCTCTGCTATTGCTGGCTGCGTTGGAATTGCCGGCAGTACAACCATTGGTGCCAATTGTACTGTTGCCGGTGCTGTAGCAATTAACGGCCATATTGAAATAGCCGATAACACACACTTCCACGGTGGTACAATTGTCACCAAGGGAAATGATACCGGAGGGCAGTTTGCATCTGCCACGCCATTAATGGATGTGAAAAAGTGGCGTAGAAATTCCGTTCGATATACTCAACTTGATGACCTGGCTACTCGCATAAAGCATCTGGAAAAGATGCTGGATTCGAAAGAATAGCTTCGGCCTACCTACAATTCCATAAAACACATACATGTTCTAGGGCAACATTAAGAATGATGGACATACTTGAAGTCAAAAAATACTTACCCCACAGATACCCTTTCTTGCTTATTGACCGAGTGGTTGAGCTAATCGAAGGTGAATCTATCGTTGCGTATAAAAACGTTTCTGTAAATGAAGAAGTCTTTCAGGGACATTTTCCGCATTTCCCAGTATTTCCTGGTGTTATGTTGGTTGAAGCTATGGCTCAGGCATGTGGTGTTTTGGGTTTTAAAACAATGGATAAAACGCCGGATGACGGCTCCGTCTATTTGTTTGCCGGTATCGATAATGTGCGATTTAAAAGACAAGTGATTCCGGGCGATCGAGTATTCTTTGAAGCCAAAATTGTCTCGGTAAAACGTGGTATCTGGAAGTTCGAATGCAGTGCTAAAGTTGATGATGAACTGGTGACCAGTGCGACAATTATGTGCGCAGACAGAAGTGTAGGGTAAAGGGGTTAGTGATGAGCTCCCCACTAATACATCCAACAGCTATTGTCGATTCTAATGCAGAAATTGCAGACGACGTGCGTATCGGTCCTTACACCATTATTGGACCGGATGTTGTTATTGGGGAAGGTTCAATTATTGAGTCTCATGTTGTGATTAAAGGCCCAACTCGGATAGGGAAAAATAATCGGATTTATCAATTCTCCTCTGTCGGGGAAGACACGCCTGACCTGAAATACCAGGGAGAGCCAACACGTTTAGTTATCGGTGATGGCAATATTATTCGTGAAGGTGTCACGATTCATCGCGGTACCGTTCAGGATCGTAGTGAAACAACCATCGGCAATGACAATTTACTAATGGCCTATGTCCATATCGGGCACGATAGTGTGATCGGTAATCATTGTATTCTGGTAAATAACGCCTCTCTTGCTGGTCATGTGGTCGTGAATGATTGGGCTATTTTAGGTGGTTACACTCTGGTTCATCAGTTTTGTTATGTTGGTGCACACGCGTTTACCGGTATGGGCTGTGCCGTTGGTAAAGATATACCAGCATACATTATGGTTGCGGGTGCTCCTGCCGCTGCCAGAAATATTAATGTGGAAGGTCTAAAACGACGAGGCTTTTCCAAAGAGCAAATTGCAGACCTTACCAAAGCGTTTAAGCTGATCTATCGTCGAGGCTTGACCAAAGAGGCTGCGATTGAAGAAATAAACACGATGTCTTCTGCATCTCAGGAATTTATGCAAACCTTGTTGGCATCTTTGGAGGCTTCTCAACGCGGAATTGTGCGTTGATGTCCAACATTCGACGCGTGGGAATTGTTGCCGGAGAAGCTTCTGGGGATATTCTCGGTGCGGATTTAATTCGTGAGTTAAAGCTACGTCACCCAGACTGTATTTTTGAAGGCGTCGGCGGAAGCAAAATGATTGAAGAGGGTTTTTCTTCTCTGTTTCCGATGGATGTCCTGTCGGTTATGGGGATCGTTGAGCCACTAAAACGCTTGCCCCAACTTCTATCTATTCGATCTCAGCTTAAGAAGCATTTTATTCAAAATCCTCCGGATGTTTTTATTGGCATCGATTCTCCTGATTTTACTATTCCTTTAGAACGAAAACTGAAGGAAAAAAACATAACTACGGTTCACTATGTGAGTCCTTCTGTTTGGGCATGGCGCAAAGGGCGTATTAAGAATATTGCCAAATCCGTAGATTTGATGCTCACACTCTTTCCGTTTGAAAAGAAAATCTACGACGAAAATAATATTGATTGCGTATGTGTTGGTCATCCACTTGCGGATCAAATTCCACTGGAATTGGATATCGATAGCGCTAAAGAAAAGCTAACGGTCTATAAAGAATATCATCCAGATAAAACGACGGTAGCCATTCTACCGGGGAGTCGTAAAAGCGAGTTGGATAAACTGGCAGATGTTTTTCTTCAGGGTGCGAAATTATGTGCTGATAAAATGCCAGATATGCAGTTTCTCATTCCAGCAGCGAACCGGGAAAGATATGCAGAATTGCAAAACTACATGGTGAGTTATTCAGATTTAAATATCGTCTTAACTGATGGACAGTCGCACACTGTTATGGCTGCTGCGGATGCAGTACTTATGGCTTCCGGGACGACAACGCTTGAAGCGCTGTTGTTGAAAAAACCGATGGTGATTGCTTATCGCCTTGCCAATTTCTCCTACAAGATTCTTTCCCGTATGGTGGATATTGAATTCATCGGTCTGCCCAATTTATTGGCGGGAAGAAAGCTGGTGCCTGAGTTAATTCAGGACGAGGTGACGGCTGAAAATATCGCTCAGTCAATCATGGCTATGTTGCGTGAAAGTCAAACAGAAGATGGTCTGTTAACAGAATACCAGCGAATTCATATTGAGCTAAAAAAACAAGCCGGAGCAACGGCAGTAAAGGCAATTGAAAGCAGGTTGGCTGAAATAAATGACAAATAAAATTATTGCGGGTGTGGACGAGGTGGGGAGAGGGCCTTTAGCTGGTGACGTTGTTGCCGCGGCATGCATTCTTCCAAACGACTTTCAGCTCGAGGGCTTAACCGATTCAAAAAAACTTTCTGAGAAGAAACGTGAATTATTGTTCGGTCAGATCCAAGAACAGGCGGTAAGTTGGTGTATTGCCAGGGCAAATGTTGCCGAGATTGATGAGCTGAATATTTTACATGCCAGCCTTCTGGCCATGAAGAGAGCCGTTGAAGGGTTGGATGTGCAACCGACTTTTGTTTATGTCGATGGTAATAAAATACCGCAATGGCAATATCAAGCTGAGGCGGTTGTCCAGGGGGATAGTTTAATCCCTTCTATCAGCGCGGCTTCCATTCTTGCAAAGGTGACCAGAGACCGGGAAATGGTTCTGTTGGATAAAGAATTTCCCCAGTACGGTTTTGCCAAACATAAAGGCTATCCCACCAAAGTTCACATGGATGCCATAAAGGAATATGGTGTGACTAAACATCATCGAAAATCTTTTGCTCCAGTCAAAGCAGTCATTTCCCAGCAAACGCTCTTTTGAGCGTTTATAGGCCATTTCAACCTTTTATCCGCAAACCCCTAACGACGGTTGTTTTGTAGGTATATTCAGCTATACCTACATATACTGGTGGGGGGATGGACAGTTTCTGTTGATTCCCGCTAATTGAGATAGTGCGATAAAAGAGGCGCAAAAAATAACGTCCTGGGTCACTCTGGTAGAGACTTTGCATTATTTATAATTAGCAAAAAATGTGGTCATTTTTTGGCACCCGAATCTCAGAAATTGAGGTGATGATTGTGGAAACAAAATGCCAAGTAATGGAAAGCAAAATGAGCGCATGGAAGAGTCTTTACTCAAACTGGCTGAAATTGGTGTTTGAGGGGCGTTCAATTATGAGACGCTATATTCGACATCCGTCAGGTATTCCCATTCGCTATTGTTTGGAAGAATCTGAAGGTAAGGCAGAACGGCTAAAAGACGTCAGCCGCGGTGGTCTGTGTTTTAATTCAGAATGTCCGCTACGAGCGGGGGCACATATTCGTATAGAAATCCCGGTTGATACCAGCGATTATCGTGCAGATGGTCAGGTGGCATGGTGTCATCAAGAGGGAGATCACTATGCAGTCGGTGTTAAATTTGAAGACACCTCAACCCAATACAGCGTTCGCATGGTAGAGCAGGTTTGCCATATCGAAGACTATCGAGTGAACGTACTCCAGCACGAAGGGCGCGATTTGACCAGCGAAGAAGCGGCTAGAGAATGGGTCGCAAAGTATGCCGCTGATTTTCCCAGATAGTTAACTTCTCTTGAGTTCTTCTCTTTATAGCTAAGGGGATTACTTAAATATCTTTTTTTCGTCTATTTTTTCCTCGGCTTAAACCGACCTGTGTCGGTGAGACGCTTGGTTGAATTTGTTTGGCTATGTTTCCGGGGTAATTGGCAACTTGGTTTAAGGCACAAAAAAAGCACCAAGGTTATTGGTGCTTTGAGCCGCGTTGGTGATCGCGTTTTTAATTAAGCCGTAAGTAAGCGATCATAACGGCGACTGAGTAAATCGTAAAAACGTTCGCGTAATTCCAGAATACCTTGTTTTAACTCTGCGATTTCCTGATCACTGATGTCTTGTCTGCCGATATATACCTGCTTTCTAAAGAGCGCGATTTTGGCTCCATATAAGCGAAGGGTTTTTTCCATAGTTTTTTCGCCCAGCATTAACAGCTTGGCCTCGGAAGCGGCCAACTTGTCAAAATCGCGAACCAGCTCAGCATTAATACGTTCAAGCTCCTGTTTTCTCGCCGCAGGCCAGCGTTTGCCAAAACGGGTAGATTCAATCACCAGCGCCGAATATTTTGCGAACGAATGGTTTACCTGTCCGACATCCGATGAAATCTGTTCGAACAAGGCCACTCTGTGTTGGCGTGGCTCAAACTCGTTGCGCGTAAACTTGGCGCGTTTCAATGAATACAACCAGATTGCACCAACCGTCATACCTGCACCAAGGGCCAGCTTAATGCCTGTGTCAATAATTGGCCATAAGTCACCAGTTAGCATAGATAATTCCTCAAGCGACGACTATTTGACTTTGTCATGTAACATAAGACTAAGTGCAAAAATCACTCCAATATTACATTCTGGTTTTAGCCGCCGCTGAGTTTGACGGTATGACCGAGTTTTTTCAGGTGTTCCATGAGTTTTTGTCGGTGATCACCCTGGATTTCTATGGTGCCGTCTTTGACGGTTCCCCCGGTGCTGCAAAGCTGTTTTAGCTTCTTGGCCAGAGTCTTTAAATCGTCATCGCTCAGATCGAAGCCGGTAATAATGGATACGCCCTTTCCACCCCGGCCTTTGGTTTCTTTGCGAATTCGTATGACGCCATCGCCGGGTTCTCGTGTTTTTTGTTCCTTCTCTGGTTTAATGCGGCCCTGATCTGTAGAGTAAACCAGTCTTGAATTGCTCATATCTCGACATTCTCGTATTGTTTCGCGAAATCAGGCCATTATAACCCTCAGTTTTGCTATGAATGATCAAACACATAAAGAAAAGATCTACACCATCATTTTTGGTACCACAACGCCAGCGGGTAAATATTTCGATATCACTTTAATCGCCTGCATCCTGATCAGTATGTTGGTGCTAATGCTGGATTCCGTGCAGGCTTTGGCCAGTGAATATCACTACTTCCTCCGTATTGCCGAGTGGTTTTTCACCATATTGTTTACGTTGGAATATATGCTGCGGATATACTGTTCGCCAAAACCTTGGCGTTATGTCACCAGTTTCTATGGTTTTATTGACTTAATATCTGTTTTGCCAAGTTACCTGAGTCTGTTCTTCTCCGGCGCTAACTACTTATTAATGATTCGTTTGTTCCGGGTACTACGGGTTTTCAGAGTATTCAAGTTATTCCGTTACTTGTCCGAAGCGAATGTGTTAATACGCTCCCTGGGTATGGCGAGACGCAAAATCCTGGTGTTCTTTATATCGGTGTTGGTCTTGTCCACGGTGTTTGGCTCGCTTATGTATATTGTTGAAGGTGGCCAGAACGGTTTTAGCAGTATTCCCAAAAGTATCTATTGGACAATCGTGACCATTACCACCGTTGGTTACGGTGATATCACACCGCACACGGTACTAGGACAGTTCATTGCTTCTTTGGCGATGTTGACCGGCTATTCGATCATTGCCATCCCGACAGGAATTCTAACCGCCGAGTTATCACAGGAAATACAGCGAGAGCGCAATAATAAGGCTTGTGGTATTTGTGACCGGTATGGGCATGATGTCGATGCGCACTTCTGTAAATATTGCGGAGGGAAGATCCCCGATTGACGGCCGGTTTCAAGCAAGCGCAGGGCTGGGGGCTTTTATCTTCGCTGCTTTATGTGGTTCTACGGCAGTATTGTTGGGGTCAGTAAGCCAGTGAATTAATCGAAACTCTCCCGAGTGTTCTTCCACAATCGCCGTGCAGGACTCAACCCAGTCCCCCGTATTCAGGTACTGGAACCCTTCCGAATCTTTTATGGCTGCATGGTGGATGTGGCCACATATTACACCGTCAAAGTTTTGTTTTTTTACAGCCAGAGTCACTGCGTCTTCATAGTCATGAATGTACTGTTTTGCCCGCTTGATGTTGTGCTTTAGAAAGCTGGCGAGAGACCAGTAACCAAAACCATAATTTGCCCGGATACGGTTATACAGTCGATTAAGCATCATTAAAAACTCGTAACCGTGGTCGCCAATAAACTTTAGCCATCTGCTGCACCGCGTGACGCCATCGAACTGGTCGCCATGTATGACGAGAATACGTTTTGCATCTTGCGTAATATGAATTTTTTTATTCAGCAATTGAATGTTTTCAAAACGATTGTTGGCAAACCTACGCAAGAATTCGTCATGGTTACCAGTAATATAAAAGACAGGTGTTCCTTTTTTGGATAGTTTTAAAACACGTCGAACAAAACGGTTAAATTGTTTGTTCCAGTAGATCCCGGAACGCATTTTCCAGCCATCGATAATATCGCCGACCAAATATAGCTCGTTACAGGAATAGTGTTTCAAAAAGTTATTGAGTTGTTTCGCTTTGCAGTCTTTGGTGCCTAAATGAACATCAGAAATGAAAATTGTCCGAAAGTCGTTCACTGAAGGCGGTGTCGTTCCGCTTTCACTCTGACCGGCGCGTTTTGCTGAAATGTTTTTAACAATGGTATTGGTTAATTCGTGCATCCGCGTATTGTTAAAAGCTTCTATGAAACTCGTATTATGTATTTATTAAATTCCTGTGAAAGCAAAGTTATGTATACGAAATCAAGGAGTGATATTCGATTTATTTCTATGTGGAAGGTATTTGATTTGAAAGGTCATTTTGTTGCTGATTCGCGTTGAGGGTGGTCTATACTCAATGATACCGCAGTAGGTGTGGGGTTTATTAACGTACATTGCGGCTGGGAATAACGTAAATAATGCAGGGACTAGCCTAAATGCTGAACTAATTTGGTTTTGTATGAGCAAACTGCGAGCTGACTTTAGGGGCATCTCCTTATTTGAAGAGTCGCCCACGCAAAGGAAGAGTAGTCAACTCAGAAGCTTCTCTGTGTCCAATAACCGTGAGCTTCAAGAGTTGCTAGACGCTATGCACTCTGTGGTTCTTTATATGGACCGTTGGGGAGTTATAAAACACGGAAATCAAAAAGCAATCGAGCATTGGAGCCCTCTGGATGGTATAGAAGGTAAAAGTTTTCTTGAAATCGCTGTGCATTGGGATGACCCATCGGAAAGGCAGCGAGAAATCATGCAGGTGATTCGTACCGGGACACCGGCTTGGGGTGTTCGGGAGCGGGAAGTCAACCTCGGTGTCGAGCGCTGGTTTCAAGTTGATAAAGTACCGACAGCGGAGGACGATGGCAGGATCACCGGCGTCCTTTTATTGATGACCGATATTACCGAAAACGTTGTCAGAGAGCGGGCGTTGCGTGAAAGTGAATCCCGTTATCGAGCGTTTATTGCCAACAGTGCAGATGCTATTTGGCGTTACGATGTCTGCCCTCCTGTCGATACCCGTCTACCGCCGGAAGAACAAGCCGAACTGATTATAAAGCGCGCAATTCTTGTGGAGTGTAATGAACGGCTGGCACGGCTTTTCGATGCCTCACACATTAACGACCTGCTTGGACTTCCTATCCATCGAAATGGATCGCTCTCCACCAAAAAAGATATCCTGGTTTTTGTTCAGGGAGGATATCGTCTGGAAGACAGAGAGTTTACCCGTATAAATCGTCATGGCGAACGCAACTGTTTGCAGAGTTCAGCGACGGGCATTATTGAAAATGGTTTTCTGACTCGAGCTTGGGGGACCACGCGTGATATTACCGATCAAAAACGCTATATCGATCGGATGGAGTATCTGGCGACTCATGATTCCCTGACCACCTTACCTAACCGAACACTCTTATATCGACGTATTGATGAAGCGTTGGTGAATAGAAAAGAAAAACAAAAAATGGCCTTAATGCTAATTGACCTTGATCGCTTTAAAGAGATCAACGACACACTCGGTCATGCAGCAGGGGATAAAGTACTTAAATTACTCGGGCCCAGATTAGAAGCTGAGCTTGGCGATACGCCCGGTACGGTTGCCCGTCTTGGCGGAGATGAGTTCGCTATCTTTTTGCCCAACATTCGCAATACACAACAAGCGGCAGTGTTGGGTCATCGATTTCTTGATTGCATCTGCCAGATTTTTGAAGTTGAGGGGTACAGAACAGAAATTAGCGCCAGTATCGGAATTTCGTTGTGCCCGGATCAGGCCTGTGACGTCAGCACCATGATGAAATATGCTGATGTGGCGATGTACCAGGCTAAAACCACCATGAAGGGGGTGGCAATTTACGATTCCAGTTTTGACCCTCATTCACCCAAGCGTCTGGAATTAATGGGCGCTCTTGGTATTGCGATTCGTGAAGGACAATTACTTTTACATTTCCAACCGAAGATTAATTTGAAAAACCATCAAATCTACGGTTTTGAAGCGCTAGTAAGATGGAATCATCCTGAAATGGGGTTTGTTCCGCCGACAGATTTTGTTCCGATAGCCGAACGATCGAATTTAATTTATCCGCTGACCTTGTGGGTGTTGGAAAACAGTATCAAGCAATGTGCAAAATGGCGAAGCATGGGAATGGATATTTCGGTTGCGATGAATTTGTCTGCGCGAAATGTTACCGATGACCGATTGATTACCGATTTAGCCAAGCTGCTTCAGGAATATCGTCTTCCCGGCGAATATCTGGAAATGGAAATTACCGAAAGCACGTTGATGTCCGACCCCAATCGTGCGTTGATTCAACTACGAAGAATTAACGCTTTGGGTGTGGTATTAGCAATTGATGACTTCGGGACGGGCTATTCGTCATTGGCGTATTTAAAACGTTTGCCTGTTCAGAGTTTGAAGATAGATCGCTCGTTTATCTTCAACATGCTTTGTGATGAGCAGGACGAGATAATCGTTAACTCCACAGTAAACCTGGCGCATAATCTGGGTCTTAGCGTTGTGGCAGAAGGTGTGGAGTGTATGGAAACCTATGATCGTTTGGAAAAGCTATCATGTGATAGCGCTCAAGGGTATTACATTGCCCGTCCAATGAGCGAAAATGAAATTTGTGACTGGCTGGAAAGCTCAAGCTGGGAAATTCCCAAATTGGATATGCCCAACTAGTTGCCTTCCATATCCTTCTTCATATCTCTTGCGTCTTTTAAGCGTTGTTCGATTTTTGCGCGTGTGTATTTATCTGAATCCACCAGCTTAAGTGCATTTTTAAGTTGAATTTCCGCTTTGTCAGGCAAACCGTTCAGCATAAAGTATTCGGCTCTGGCGCGATGGACTTCCAGTATATCTCCTGCCAAGCCGTGTACTTCGGCAAGTAAGTACCACACATAGTCATCTTTGGGGCGGCGCTCAACATGTCTTTCTAACAATTGTTGGCACTGTTCATATTTACCTGCCTGCATATATATTTCTGCCAGAGAAACATTTAGCGGGTGATTGCGCGGGTAATCTTTGAGTAATGCCTCAAGAGGTTTGACCGCTTTTTGAAATTGTTCTTCCTCGGACCAGAGTTTGGACTGGGCGATAATGTAAAAAAAGTTCTTCGAATCGCCTTTTAGTAATTCTGTCAGCAGTTCTTGCGCTTTGGCGAATTCCCTTGTGCGGGTGTAGGCGAGTGCAAGACCATACTTTGCTGGTTCAACGGGAGTGACTTTGCTTTCCAGCATCGACTCAAAAATACGCACGGCTTTATGCGGGTTATGCTCGTGCAATAAATTGGTGCGGGCTTTTAATAAAAGGTACTCTAGGCTGGCAAACTGGGGTTGGGTTTGGTACTTCTGTGCGCGCAGTTTTGAATCTGTAACACGGGATTCTGTTACCGGGTGAGTTAACAGAAACTCGGGGGGACGGCGCTGATAGCGAGTGATTTTTAACATCTCTTCGAACATGTCTGGCATGGCAGAAGGGTCTGCACCAGAGCGAACTAAGGTTTCCATTCCAACACGATCCGCTTCTCTTTCCATTTGTCGACTAAAACTTAGTTGGTTGCTCATCGCCGCGGCTTGGGTTGCGGAAATGGCAGCAATACCCGCGTCACCGCCTGCGGTAGCAGAAAGAAGAATACTGGCGATAATGGCGGCAAGCGTGGGGATTTGCGCGTCTTTTTGTGCTTCTAATCGGCGAGAGTAATGTCGTTGACTTAAGTGGGCCAATTCGTGAGCCAGTACGGACGAAAACTGATACTGGTTTTCTGCATACTTAAACAACCCTGTGTGCACACCGATAACGCCTCCCGGTACAGCGAATGCGTTAATTGCCGGGTTTTCGATAACCAGAACATCAAGACGTTTGTCTTCCAGCGCACTATAACGGGCGAGATTTAGAATGGTTTGTTCAACATAGTCCTGCAAAAAAGGGTCGGTCGATGTGGGAATGTGTGACCGGTATACCCGTAACCATTTTTGCCCCAACTCGTATTCTTGAGCCAGGGTGAGCATGCCTCCGCCAGATTGCCCAAGGTCCGGTAATTCAACTTCCGTGGAACTGCTGACCGGTAGGGATAATAGGGTGAAAACTGGCAATAGCCAAAGTATGAAGAACCGTATTGAATGTCCCAATTTAAATCTCGATTAAATAGTTTTTATCTTGCCAGTTATAGCTTCTCAAGAGCGTAAGTGTAATGCACTATACTGCCTGCGCAAACCGCTTCGCTGCGGCTTGCCGTTATGTGTGTTAGATTGCGCAGCCGGCATGAGGTTCCCGTTATGCCCGTAGAAGAAAAGACTGGAGATGTTATTGCGATGGCGTGATTGCCATGTAGCAGGACGCAATGGGAAAGTTGGCTAGGCAGAGGGGGTGACAACGCAGAAAGCGAATCATTCTTTTATCAAAGCAGTGTCCTGCTTTTCTGCAGGCTGGTTAATAATCAAACGGTTTCGTCTTATACGAAGGTGAATAGTCTGTGATTCATATTATACAACGTTGGGTTGATCGCTATTTTGCTGATGAAGAAGCGGTATTAGTTGCGGTAATGCTCATCGCTGGTCTTGCTGTGGTATTGAGCATGGGGGTGGTATTGGCGCCCATGATCGCGGCATTAATTATTGCTTTTCTCATGCAGGGGTTGGTACAGCGGCTGGAATCCTGGGGCTGTGGCCACCTGTTGGCGGTGTCGATTGCGTTTCTCGTTCTGGCTGGCAGCATTGTTGTCGCTTTAATTTATATTCTTCCCGCGATATGGCGACAACTGCTGAACCTGTTTGCCGAAGCTCCCCGAATGCTTATGGAAGGTCAGTCTGTGCTGTTGCTGTTACCGGAAAAGTACCCCGGTCTGATTACAGAAGCGCAGGTGAAAGGATTGATTGGTGGCTTAAGAGCGGATCTGGGCCATGTGGGGCAATCAGTTGTTTCGTTTTCTTTGGCTCAACTCCCAATTTTGGTTGCGGTATTAATATACGTTGTACTTGTGCCTATCCTGGTATTTTTCTTTTTAAAAGATGGCAAGGAAATGATTGCCTGGCTGACCAGCGTTTTACCCAGAGAACGTCCTGTGATGCGTAAAATCTGGCGGGAAATGAACGAACAAATCGCCAATTATGTTCGTGGTAAGGTGGTGGAAATTTTCATCGTTGCGGTGGTGACCAGCATTGCCTTTAGCTTTCTGGGGTTGAACTATGCCTTGCTGTTGGGGGTTGCCGTGGGGATGTCGGTGTTAATCCCCTATATCGGTGCGGCGGTGGTTACCTTGCCAGTTGCCATTATTGCGTTTTTTCAATGGGGCTGGTCGACAGATCTGATGTACGTGATGATCGCGTATGGTGTTATCCAAGCCATTGATGGCAACATTCTGGTTCCGTTGCTTTTTTCTGAAGCGGTAAAAATGCACCCTGTGGTGATTGTGCTCGCGGTTCTGGTCTTTGGCGGTCTTTGGGGGTTTTGGGGGGTGTTCTTCGCAATTCCTTTGGCGACGTTGTGTAAGGCCATTATGAATGCCTGGCCAACTAAACATAAGCAGGAGACGGCTGAAACTTCCCCGGTGTAAGCCTTGTCTTAGTAGCGTTTCGTGAGTGGCCTTCGCAAAAGTGGAGGCTTTCTTCTAACCAGAATAGAGTTTTTATGTTGCGTCTTTCCCGTCATAGTCGTTTGTTCTTTACCCTTCTAATTCTTATTTGTTCCTGCGGGAATATGGCTTACGGGGTTGAGAATAAACAATCCTCCACCCTGGATATTGTTACACCCGTTAGCGATCAGCGTGAATACCAATATCTGGAGCTGGAAAACGGATTGCGGGTGTTCATTATTTCAGACTCAGAAGCAGAACGCTCCGCGGCGGCGCTGGATGTGAATGTCGGCAGTGGCAATGACCCCGCAGACCGTATGGGGCTTGCCCACTTTTTAGAACACATGCTTTTTCTTGGCACCAAAAAATATCCATCATCGTCCGAGTTTCAGGATTTTGTTACCGGGCACGGCGGACAGCATAATGCCTACACCAGCCTGGAGCATACCGCCTATGTTTTTGATATCGAAAATTCGGCGTTTGCACAGGGGCTGGATCGCTTTGCCCAGTTTTTCATTTCCCCGTTATTTGATCAAACCTATATTGAGCGTGAAAGAAACGCGGTTCACTCAGAGTTCCGATCAAAATATCGTAACGAGGGGCGGAGGCAAATGGATGTGTTGCGCACCGTCCTCGATTCCAGCCACCCCCTTGCCAAGTTTTCTACCGGCAATCTGGATACGCTTAACGTAGATTCACCCAGGCCACTTTACGATGACCTGGTCCGTTTTTATAAAGAGCATTATTCTGCAGACAACATGTCGCTTGTACTGGTGAGTAACCAATCGGTTGCAGCACTAGCGGCATTGAGTCAGGAGCTTTTTGGCGATGTGCCAAAACGCCAAGTGAAAAACACCATAACCAGCTCTGCCGAATTTATTGCTAAGGATCGCCTGCCAGCAGAAATCCAGATTCAACCCCTGACAGAATCACGCACCCTAAGTTTGCTATTTCCTGTTCCGCCCACAGTGGAGTATTACCGGGAAAAACCCTTGTCGTATCTTGGTTTCTTCCTGGGGCATGAAGGTAAGGGGAGCCTGCTTTCTGCACTTAAAACCCACAATTGGGTGACGGCTCTTAGTGCAGGAGCCGGAATGGATTGGCCCGGTGGAGAGTTATTTTCAGTACAGATGGAATTAACGGAAGAAGGGGTCAAGCACATCGCGGATATTGAAGCGTTATTTTTTGAATATACCGCGCTGTTAAAGAACAAGGGAATCGCCAAGTGGCGGTTCGAAGAAATGAAAAAGTCCGGGCAGATGAATTTCCAGTACGCGGATAAAATCTCGGCCTATCGCGAAGCCATGTATTACTCCCGAAGTATGCATGACGTTCCCATTCGGGATATTTTTTCTTCGTTGTACCTGTTTGAAAACTATGACGAGAAATTGATTCGTCGTTACTTGTCTTACCTGTCACCGCGCAACTTAGTGAGAAAAATTGTTGCACCCGGTGTGGAATCGGAACAGGTGAGTCCGTTTTACCAAACGCCCTATGTTTTTATGGAAAACGTTGCGGTGAAAGCGGCCTGTCAATCTGACGTCTGCAACAGCCTGAAGCAAAGTTTGGCGTTGCCAGAACCCAACAGCTATTTACCAGAAAACTTTACCTTGCAGGGTAAGACAGAACAAAAACAACCGATTCTTATTGATCAGGCCGATGCCTACAAGGTGTGGTATGCCCCGGATAATGAATTTGAACTGCCGGTTGCTTATGTGAAAGCCCGTTTTAAATTGCCGGATGTTGCCTCCAGTGCCGAAGGTTACATTGCCGCCAAAATTGCACTCGAGTTGCTGAAAGAATCGATGAATGAAACTGCCTATGCGGCATCGATGGGAGGCTTGAGCTACCAACTAAAAACCAACAGCCGTGGAATTGATTTGAATTTTTCGGGCTACGATGACTCTCTGGACAAATTAGTCTTGGATGTGGCCAGCGACATTCGCAAATACCGGAAAAACAAGAAGTATCGTAAGGCGTTAAACAAAAAATATTTTGAACAAATTCGAAACGACTTTATTCGAGAACACAAAAATAAAAAGCTGGCGACACCCTATCATCAGTTGTTAACCGAAATGCCCGCGGTGTTATACCACCCTTATTGGTCGTGGGAAGAGGAAAATACAGCGCTGGAAAATATCACCTTCGACAGTTTTTCCCGTTACAGCGAGAGGCTTCTGGATACGGCGCAAGCTGAAGTCTTTATTTATGGTAACTGGACCTCGGTTGAAGCCAGAGCCGTATCCCGCCCGGTATTAAAAATCATAAAAAGTTTCGACGGTGTTTTTGGCGTTAAGCGTGCCAAGTCACCGGTTATTGCCGAAGGGGTAGTGGTTAACCTACCGCAAACCGATACAATTCCAACCGTTGAAGTGCCGGTGAATCACCAGGACAAAGCGGTTGTGGCATATTACCAGGGGCCGGACGACACCTTGGCGACGCAAGCGCGAATGAGGTTGTTGGGGCAAAGCATTGAGACGTTGTTCTACCATCGTTTGAGAACCGAACAGCAGCTTGGTTATATTGTGAATGCCTCGTTCTATCCGATCCGGGAGGTTCCCGCTATAGTCGCGTTGGTTCAGTCCCCAAGTGTCGAGCCGGAGAAAATTCTGGAGCACATTCACCAGTTTTTTATTGATTCCGAGAGCCAGGTGTTTGCGCAGTTGGAGCGGGACAAGCAGGCCTTGATCAATATATTGACGGAAAAAGCTCAGGGGCAGGCAGAGCAGGTAAACCAATGGTGGACGAGCATTCTGGTCGACGACCTGACCTTTGATGAATACCAGCGCATGGCCGACCTGGTCAGGGGATTCACCCTGGAAGATATGAAGACTTTCTACCGCTCAGTATTTGTCGAGTCCGCCAAGCCATTAGTGGTTTTGACTCCAATTTCTGCTCAGTCGGCCTTGCCGCTGAGGAAAGTAGAGGATTATGAGGCCTTCCGGGCAAAGCAAAAGGCCTACGTCTACCCTTAAAGTGGTTGGCAATAATGCTGGAATGAGACATGTTTTACGCCACAGGGTAACACTGTGTTTCTCCGTGGCAGAGCCTGGTAACTGGGGCGCAGGCCTTGATTTTGCTGCGCTGCAGCTAAAGAGGCGCTGGATATATCTGTTTTAGGTGTGTAGAATCGTGACACTTTTTGTGTTCGATTGACCTGGCTCATTGAACATTTGGGCGAGGTATTTTCTGTAAATGCCGTACTGGTCAATCGCGACAAAAAGCACTCGCTGATTTGTCTTCAGTACATTCTTTACAGAAATCTTTGATCAAGACACTTTCTAAACACATGTTATTTAGCTGCTTCAAAAGAGCAGTTGATTGATACAGTTTTTTCTAGACTATTTACGCCGCAAACACAAAAGCGGTCATCGAGGAGGCTTTAATGCTTGAGGATACCGATGCTCTCGAAACCCAGGAGTGGTTGGATGCACTTGAGTCTGTCATTAAGCACAATGGCTCAGAGCGCGCAGCTTACCTGTTGTCTCAGCTTGCTAACAAGGCAACACAAACTGGGGTGAGACTACCCTCCGCCATCACTACACCTTATGTGAATACAATCCCTGCTAGCGACGAAAAACGTCACCCAGGGGATTTATTCATGGAGCGGAAAATCCGTTCCCTGGTACGTTGGAATGCTATGGCAATGGTCATGCGCGCCAACGACAATGAAGATGCGCTTGGTGGGCACATCTCGACATTCTCCTCGGCGGCAACATTATATGAAGTGGGTTTCAACCACTTCTTCCGGGCCAACAACGGCGACCAGCTAGGTGACCTGGTTTTCTTCCAGGGCCACAGTGCTCCCGGTATCTACGCCCGTTCCTATGTTGAAGGTCGTTTATCCGAAGAGCAATTGGATAACTTCCGTCGCGAAGTGGACGGCAACGGTCTTTCTTCTTACCCACACCCCTGGTTGATGCCGGATTACTGGCAGTTCCCAACCGTATCCATGGGCTTGGGGCCAATCCAGGCAATCTATCAAGCACACGTTATGCGTTATATGTCCGCGCGCGGTTTATCGCCACGTGGCGACCGTCGTGTTTGGGCCTTCCTGGGCGATGGTGAAACGGACGAGCCGGAATCCTTAGGTGCGATTTCCATGGCCGGTCGCGAACAGTTGGAAAACCTGACTTTCGTCATCAACTGTAACCTTCAGCGTCTTGATGGCCCTGTGCGTGGTAACGGTAAAATCATGCAGGAGCTGGAAGGCGTTTTCCGCGGTGCAGGTTGGAACGTCATCAAGCTTGTCTGGGGTGACCAATGGGATCGCCTGCTGGAAAAAGACACTACTGGTTTGTTGCAAAAGCGCATGAACGAAGTAGTCGACGGCGAACTGCAAAACTACAAAGCCAATGGCGGTGCTTACACACGTAAACACTTCTTCGGCAAATACCCAGAGTTGCTGGAACTGGTGAAAGACCTGTCTGACGATGACATTATGAAGCTCAATCGTGGCGGTCATGATCCTCAGAAAGTTTACGCAGCCTACGCTGAAGCGGCGGCCCATAAAGGTCAGCCTTCAGTCATTCTGGTTCAGACAGTAAAAGGTTACGGTCTGGGTGCAGCGGGCGAGTCAGCCAACATCACCCACTCGGTGAAGAAGCTGGATATTGAAAGCCTGAAAAAATTCCGCGACCGTTTTGCGATTCCGGTATCCGACGATGATCTGAAAAATGTGCCTTACTATCGTCCAGCACCCGACTCGCCAGAAATGGTCTACATGCGTAAGCGTCGTGAAGAGTTAGGCGGTTACCTGCCAGCGCGTCAGGCAGACTTTGATGCCTTGAATATTCCTTCCCTGGATACCTTTAAAGGCCTGCTTAAGTCTACCGGCGATCGTGAAATATCAACGACAATGGCGTTTGTTCGCTACCTATCGACTCTGGCCAAAGACAAAAATATAGGCAAACAAGTTGTGCCTATCGTGCCAGACGAGGCGCGTACCTTTGGTATGGAAGGCATGTTCCGTCAGTTGGGCATCTACTCTTCAGCGGGTCAAAAATACACACCACATGATCACGATCAGATCATGTACTACAAAGAAGACAAAAAAGGCCAGATTCTGGAAGAAGGCATCAACGAAGCCGGTGCAATGTCTGCCTGGATTGCCTGTGGTATTTCCTACAGCACATACAATATCCCGCTTGTGCCTTTCTATGTGTATTACTCCATGTTTGGCTTCCAGCGTATTGGTGACCTGGCCTGGTTGGCCGGTGATATCCAGGCGCGTGGCTTCATGATTGGTGCAACTTCAGGTCGTACCACATTGAACGGTGAAGGCTTGCAGCATCAGGATGGTCACAGTCACTTGATGGCAAATACCATTCCAAACTGCCGATCTTACGATCCAACCTATGCCTATGAGTTGGCGGTGATCATCACCGACGGTATGAAGCGCATGTTTGTTGAAAAACAAAACTGCTTCTACTACATCACGACCATGAATGAAAACTACAGCCACCCAGACATGCCGCTAGGCGCTGAGGAAGGCATTATCCGTGGTATTTACAAGCTCAAAGACGGCAAGAAAAACGTTAAGAAGAAAAAAGTACAACTTATGGGTTGTGGCTCAATTCTTCGTGAAGTGGAAGCGGCAGCAGAATTACTCCGTGAAGACTGGGGCGTGGAATCCGATATCTGGAGTGTGACCAGCGTGAACGAACTTACGCGCGACGGTCAGGCCGCAGAGCGTTGGAACCTTCTTCACCCGGAAGCAGAACCGCGTAAGCCGTATCTGACTCAGCAGTTGGAAGGTGCCGATGGCCCATTCGTTATTTCGACTGACTACATGAAAGCCTACGGTGAACAATTGCGCCGGTTTGTTCCTGGTTCCTACACGGTATTGGGTACCGATGGCTTTGGTCGCAGTGATAGCCGCGCCAAATTGCGTCACTTCTTCGAAGTGGATCGTCACTATGTGGTGATTGCCGCGCTAAATGCGCTGGCCGAAGAAGGCAGCATGAAGAAAGCCGACGTTGTTGAAGCCATCAAAAAATATGGCATCAACCCCGAAAAAATTGATCCGATGACTTGCTAATAGGAGCGTTAATCAGTGGCTAAAGAAATTATTAAAGTACCTGATATTGGCGGTTCCGAAAACGTCGACGTTATTGAAGTCAGCGTTGCGCCAGGTGACGTGATTGCTGTGGAAGACACGCTGGTTGTCCTGGAATCCGATAAAGCGTCTATGGATGTTCCCTCACCGAAAGCCGGTAAAGTGATTTCCGTGTTGCTTAAAGAAGGGGATACCTGTTCCGAAGGTGATGCGCTGATTGAACTGGAAACCGAAGGCGCTGGCGAAGCGGAAAGTGAGCCAGCACAAGCGCCTGCCCCTGCGGCAGAAGCGCCCAAGGCTGAGCCTGAAGTCGCACCGGCACCCGCCGCACAATCCGGTGGTAAACTGGTGGTTCCGGTTCCAGACCTTGGTGGTGACTCCAGTGCAGACGTGATTGAAATCTGTGTTGCAGTCGGCGATGACATCGAAGAGGGGGATTCCCTCATCGTATTGGAGAGCGATAAAGCCTCCATGGAAGTGCCATCTCCTGCTTCCGGGAAAGTGGTAAGCATCTCCATTAAAGAAGGGGCCAAGGCCTCTGAAGGTGATGAGATTCTGATCTTGGAATCCACTTCTGCGGCTGCGCCTCAAGTAGCACCTGTTGCCGAAGCTCCTGCTGCACCAGTGCCTGCGGCTGCACCTAAAGCCAGCTCGGGTCCATCCATCGAAAATATCAATGTCCCGGATTTGGGTGGCGACGAAAATGTCGACGTGATTGAAGTCTGCGTGGCTGAAGGTGACGAGATTGCCGAAGGCGATTCACTGATCGTTCTGGAAAGCGATAAAGCATCAATGGAAGTGCCCTCTCCGAAAGCGGGCAAGATTATTAAGTTGACCATTGCCGAAGGCGATAAGGTTTCTGTTGGCCATCCTATTTGCCAGTTACAGGTAGAAGGTGGAGCCGCCGAAGCCGAGCCAGCAATCGCTGCTCCCGCCGCCGATGTCTCTGTCGCAGTTCCTCAAGTTAAATCCTCCCGCCCAACACCAAGCAACGAATTACACCCCCAATTTTCTTCCAGTGACTCCGTTTACGCCGGCCCAGCCGTTCGTAAAATGGCGCGCGAGTTGGGTGTGGACCTCAGCAAAGTGCCATCAAGCGGGCCAAAAGGTCGCTTGAACAAAGACGACGTTAACGCTTACGTGAAATCTATTATGCAAGGGCGCTCCTCTGCACCGGCATCCGCGCCGGCTGCGGGAACCTCTGGCATTCCGCCTATCCCGGAAGTGGACTTCTCACAATGGGGTGACATTGAACTGCAGAAAATGAGCAAAATTAAAAAGCTCACTGCGGCCAATATGACCCGCAACTGGTTAAACGTGCCGCACGTTACCCAGTTTGACGATGCCGACATCACCGACCTGGAAGCCTTCCGTAAGGATATGAAAGCACAGGCCGAAAAAGCCGGTGTGAAATTAACGCCATTACCTTTCTTGTTAAAAGCCTGTGCCGCAGCATTAAAATACGAGCCAAGCTTTAACGTTTCCATGCACGCGGATGGCGAACATATCGTGCAGAAGAAATACGTTCACATCGGTGTTGCCGTGGCCACGCCAGCCGGTCTGGTTGTGCCCGTCATTCGCGATGTCGACAAAAAAGGTATTTATGAATTGGCGAAAGAGTCGACCGAACTGGCCAACAAAGCCCGTGAAGGCAAATTAAAACCAGCGGAAATGCAAGGCGGTTGCTTTACCATTTCCAGCTTGGGGCCAATTGGTGGTACAGGCTTTACACCTATCGTAAACGCACCGGAAGTGGCAATTTTGGGTGTCTCCAAAGCCTCCATAAAACCGGTTTGGAACGGCAAAGAATTCGAACCTCGACAAATGCTGCCATTGTGTTTGTCCTACGACCATCGAGCAATCAATGGTGCAGATGCAGGTCGATTCTTTACTTACCTCAGCTCCATATTGGGCGATTTACGGCAGCTAATACTTTAATTTAGCGCTTAAAATTGATTCCACTAAAGCCCGCACTTGCGGGCTTTTTTGTGGGTAGCATAAAATCACCTGCTTTATTTGCGGGTTTAAGGTTTATCTGCGATGCTTTGTGGATATTACTTCAATATGCATAGATGTGATGCGGGAGTTTATCTATGTAAGTTAATTTGATTGGCAATCATATAGTTTGATCTTTTATTGGAAAGCTGGGATGAACTGATGAATAGAGAGCTTATATTACGAATAAGCGGAACGCTTGCTCCAGATAACAAAATCTCTTTAAGGACGGTATCGCATACACTGCCTCACTTGCAACGGGCAATTGATAAAGTGGTTTTGTATGAAAAATATGGAGATTTAAAGAAACGATCCGCTTTACCTTCATCTCTATATGAAAGTGCAGATTTGTTTTTGGCCCCCTTTGAAGACGGATCTGTAAAAATCCCTTTGGTAGGCAATCTATTAGATGGTGTGGGCGCAAGGTTAAATCAATTTCTTCGAGAACCATACGATAAAGCCGCTAAGGATCTAGAGTATGAGTACGGATCGTTGGCTAACCAGCTTGACAATGTCCGAGGAAATATCGAGAGAGAAAATGTTGAGAATATTACTCAGGAAGATTTGAATGCTGGTGCTAATAGGCTAGAGCGATCTTATGCGCAGACAGCAGTGCTAAAAGATATAAATACCATGCTTTCACCATTACGCGCCAAGTCTAGTGTTGATGATACTATTGAGCTTGTTAATAATACTTTAGGGAAAACGGCAAACTATTCATTTTCTCATGTGAATGCTAAAACGTTTGGTAAGATTGTTACACAAA
Organism: Teredinibacter sp. KSP-S5-2; assembly: GCF_032773895.1. Taxonomy (NCBI): domain Bacteria; kingdom Pseudomonadati; phylum Pseudomonadota; class Gammaproteobacteria; order Cellvibrionales; family Cellvibrionaceae; genus Teredinibacter; species Teredinibacter sp. KSP-S5-2. Next base: position 322,417 of record NZ_CP120416.1, read on the forward strand.
AGAGGCTTGCTAAACCTGTAAAGTATGATGGGATCCTTGAAGGGCTTAAGCGAACGGGAGGCAAAACCTTTCCGTGTGTTGGAATATTTGTTAGTGCTTTAACAGGTCAAGAAATGAACCTTCTGTTCGTGAGTGAAATGGATGCCGTAGCTCTTAATAAATTTAATCTTAGTAAAAAAAAGTTTTCCATTTGGGCATGCCCCCTGGCAGTTTATGAGTCATTTGATCATCTGCGCGGGGATATAGTGTTTGCTTCGCTTATCGAGCGGCTATAATGATTGATGGAATTGTTGATGCTATTGTTGAAACGGCTTCTCCTGTAATAACTAGGTGGAGGACTTTTTTTTTAATAGTTTCTCTGGTTTTAACTTCTCCTGATTTGGATAAGTTGTTTTCTCAGGATTTTTATTTAATAGACTTAAAGAGTCTTGTTGCGTTGTTTGGAGAGATTCTTTCCTCGTCAAAAGTGGTGGTTGCTTTTTTTTTGGCTGCCCTTTGTTACTTTTTTCTTCCGTTTGTTAACAGCTATATAATTAAATTTATAATATCAAAAAATATTTCTATTGCTGGTTCTTTGGTGGAGCGAATTGAATGTCTTAGAGGATCTCCGAAAGAAAATATTGAGAGGGTTGTTGAAGAGTCTTTTGATGCGAAAAAGATGGTAGCTAAGGCTTCAATTAAATCCATAGATATCTATAAAGAAAGTGCTGAAACTGCTTTTATGGTTTGCATAATGTACTTGGTCTTATCTATATATTTGAAAGTGGTTTGTATTGTTCTTGCTATACTTCTTGTTTTTGGTTACATCCTTTTTGCGTATGTTATTTCCAGAAAAATTTTGATCGAATATCTGAAAAATGTCGCGCCATACAAGGTGCTTGAGGATTACGTAAAATATTTTATTTTGGTTAAGTGAGGTTGTATGAAGATGCTAAGTCCTCAGTCTTCCAATGTCTGGTTATGGATTCTGACAAATAAATAAGACAGTCATAATCAGATAAACCCAGGTTTTCGATTGTCATAAATTCGTTGGAATAAATATGTACTGTTCTTATTGGCTGGAATGAGCTTGTGTTCCGGTAAAGTGCCAGTTTTTGGGCGTGTGTATTTAAACTGGTTGGCTAAGCTTTTTGTCGATTCCGCAGCCCCTATGATGTGCTTAAATCGGCTTTCGAATTTTGTGGTGAGTATTATTCACTGCCTTGAATCGATATTTAGTCTGGCCAAGGGCTCACTGATACAGCGCATAAACCAACTAATATCCGCCAGACGTTTACGCCAACGTTCAATTTTCTGGTGCACCGCCGTTAACTTGGCTATTTCCAGAAACTCACCTTTAGCAAATTGTTTTGTTCGTTCTGTGCCGTTAAATAGTTGATGCCAAAACAAAACGACCTTTAAATCGTCCAGGTGATGGGCTTTTTTCTGATTCACATGGAGCACCACATGATAATGATTGCTCATCACAGCATAAGCACAGACATCAATACAAAATACTTTCGATAGTTGAAGAATGCGATCTTCAATCCATTTCCTGCGGTGTTCAAAGCATTGACCTGTGACACTATCTTTCCCGCACAGAAAGGCGCGGCGTACACATCGGGTAGTGCAGTGGTAGTATGGCGTGGCATCTAAAGCAATGAGTTCCTTTCTCGGTTTGGGCATGACTCTCTCCTTGAGCATGTGTGCTTATAGCGGCTATCGAAATACCGCATGTTTGGCAACAATAAAGGTGGGTGCCTTCATTTGGCTTCGAAATATTTTTGCTAATTGTTGTCACCTTTTCTTGCTAGTAGGGCACTTAGGTTGTAATTCTTCATTTCTAGCTTCGAGATAACGATCTATGGGTATTTTTAAAAAGAAAGTTCAGCTTAGTGACTTCAGTGACGCGGGGTTGGTGTCAGCTTCGCTGGGTGGTGATCGCGATGCCTTTGGTGTAATTGTGGGGCGCTATCAGAGCCTTCTATGTTCCCTGGCTTACTCATCTGTGGGGGATATCAAACACAGTGAAGATATTGCTCAGGAGGTGTTCATCGATGCCTGGCACAAGCTGGCTACTCTCCGTGATCCGGAGAAACTCAAGTCCTGGTTGTGTGGGATTCTGAGGTTCAAAGTTAGCCATTATCGACGCAAAGAGGCCAGGCAGCCGCTTGGCGGTGCTGGTCAGTTGGATGATGTTCAGGATAGTGAAACCAAACAATCCAAGGTTGACGATGGTGTAATCAAGGAGCAGGAGCAACAGTTGCTTTGGCAAGCACTGGAGAAGTTACCTAATACCTACCGAGAGCCTTTAATTTTGTTTTATCGAGAGCATCAGTCCGTTGAGCACGTTGCGACGGAGTTGGATCTCACGGAAGCGACTGTTAAAAAGCGTTTGTCTCGCGGCCGAAAATTATTGCAACAGGCTATGATCATTTTTGTAGAAGATGCTTTACAGAAGAGTAAGCCGGGAGCATCTTTTACTTCAGCCGTGCTATTGGCTATCGTGGGTATTGCTGCACCGAAAACGAAAGCTTCGGTATTGGGAGCCGGTGTTGTACAAACCGGTTCCTGGTTTAAATTGGCTAGCGTGTTGACTATGCTGGCGTCCTTTTCCGGGGTTATCAGTAGCTTTTTTAGTTTGCGGGCGAGCTTAGACCAATCTCGTACAAAGCGAGAAAAACACACTGCCATTAAGCACGTATCACTGTTTTTTTTCATCGCTATTGTTTATGTGATAGGTATGCTGGTGTTTAAGCGTTTAGCCTTAGCTGACATGAGTGCAACGGTGTTTTACTCAATAGCCGCTCATGCGTTAGCTTTTAGTTTCGGTTTAGCGTATATCTTGCTTTTAATATACATGTTAAAAGGTTTGCCGAAAATGCGTGCGCAGGAGCGCAGGTTGTTTCCTGAAGCGTTTCAGGGGGAGTTGGATACGATTAATTCGCGGCAACGGGAATTTAAAACCCGCTTTCAATTTTTAGGAATTCCTTTGCTGCATTTTAAACTGGGGATGCCAGAGCAGGGAGATAGCCCGGCTTTTGCTTGGATAGCTGGTGGCGATAGAGCTTATGGGTTGTTGTTTGCCTGGGGCGGTTATGCGATGGCTCCTATTAGTGTTGGTATCGTGTCAGTTGGTATTGTTTCCATTGGCGCAGTTGGGCTGGGGCCGATTGCTATTGGCACACTGGCGATTGGTGTGATTGGTTTTGGCGCTTCGGCGATCGCCTATAAAGCTTATTCATCACTTTCTTCCCTCGGTTGGGAAAGTGCCTTTAGTGCAGGGTTTGCTGCGGCGAGGGATGCTGCGATAGCGCCGATTGCTTTTGCAGAACATGTTAATAGTGAGTTGGCAGGGGAATTGGTGAACCTCTCGGCGTTTAGTCAAAACTATCTCTGGGTTTTGACTGTTATGGCGGTTCTAGTCATTGTTCCTGCTATATGGCACTCAAATATGGTACGCAGGCGGATGGCCAAAAAAAATAAACAAGATAGCTTTTGTTAGAAGTGCCTGCTTCAACTAAACGCTTTAATATCGATTTCTAATCGTTGAAACATGCACTAACGAAAAACATCTACCTGTTTTTATCGTTAGTGCGAGCCGAATTTTTTAACAATTTCAAGAAACCGTACTTTACAAAATACATTCTTTTTTTTTGAGATACATTAAACAGTCGATATATCCAGTTAATATTAAGTGTTGGCATGCCTCTTTCTGATTTTGATTCCATCCCCATTTTTATGTTTGGTTTTAAAATTTTAGGAATAAATTCGTTGTGGGAAGAGTGACTAAACAGAGTTTGTGTTACCTGTTGTTGAGTGATTTTATTAATCTTTGATGTATAGCTGGTTGATTGTTTTCCGATCCTACCAATCTATATTCCAGGCCTAAATCTTCTTCATTTGGGCTTGCTAACCTTATTAACAGTTCCTGCCTATTGAAACAGGGCGAGTAAGTTGCTTCTATCTATCTTCCAAATCAATTCTTTATGTTCTAAAAAAATACGAACGGGTTAAAAAAGATACAAAATGACGGTTTTGTTTCGATACCTTGTTCAAATTAACAAAAACTAATTGCTTGCGTTTACTGTACCAACTGCTAATACTTAATGTCGCCTATATTTGCTTTTGTATGCATAGGAGGTAGTAGGTTGGTATCCAAGCTTATGATCCATAAGCATTTTCGCAGCCGTATTGACGAGCGCCTAGGCACTAGCCGCTCCTTTGCGGGGCTGAATAACGTCTGTGTCGACGCCAACGGCTGGCTATGTGCTTTGATAAATAAAAGCCATATTTCCCGCTACGAGTGGGAGCCTATGTCTATGGCCGAAGCAGTGCGTCACCTGGGTACCTTGGGCAAGCTGGTGGCGATTTCCACCAAATACGCATCGGTGCAGGCCTCCTGTTATATGCGCAGTGCCAAAGTTACCCGCACATCGGATTCCAATACGCTGAATTCGACCGGAGAGTTTGTCGTTCGGGCTAAATTAGTGCCGCGTAAATTACGCCGCTCTAAAGCTCTGACGGTGACCGCCCGCCTCGAAGGTATGAAGGGCGAATTAATTTATATTGTGGTGTTTGAATATGAATTAATTAAAGAGCCGGACAACAGTTACCTGGCCGATACCTACCTGATTAATTCTGACCAGCTATTTATTTCTCATCGCTCATTGGTGTCCGATGGCTTGAGTGTGTTTCGTTACGATAATGAAAGCATCAGCCATGTTCGCCTGAGTAATACAACCGGTGAAGCGGATTTGCGTTTGCGTTTGGATGGTGTGCAGGAAAACTGCATTCATACTCTACGTTGTTACCCCGTGCCGTTTATTGTGGCCGGGTTATCTACCCTGGCTTCCCGCATGGCGGCGGGGCGTCGCGGTAAACGCCATTACCATTACGCGGTGAAATATGCGGAAATTAAAAACGAGGTTCAGGATTCATTTCACGATGTATTAAAACTGGAATGTATTCATCTTGAGCAGGCGCACGATGTGGATGTAATTCAATGCCATGCGATGTTTGATGGCAAACCGATTGTGCAGGCCGAGTTGGGAATACGTATTTCGGATTAAGTTTTTACTAGGCCACATGCTTGCTTGAGATTTTCGGTTTACTTTCGTCAAGCAAGCACTTCCATGTGATACCGCTCCCAGGTTTAATTGATGCAATACAGTTACGTCCTGTTGTACTTCTCCTTTGGTTGCTTCCGTTCCTCTATTGCATAGGTACTTCCGTGTTTTGCTTCTTCAGGGCATCCTGCCCAGGGTGGTACAACAACTTCCTTGTTAAACATAAACTTCCATGTTGCGCCGCTCTTGGGCGTCCTGCCTTTTGCTGTATAAGTACATCCATGTTGCGCCGCTCTCGGGCGTCCTGCCTTTTGCGGTATAACTACATCCATGTTGCGCCGCTCTCGGGCGTCCTGCCTTTTGCGGTATAAGTACATCCATGTTGCGCCGCTCTCGGGCGTCCTGCCCTCCGCGGCATAAGCACATCCATGTGCAAAAAAAAGTCCCGGCAGCTTGGGTGGCAAGTGCCGGGCAAAGGCTCAGGTCAGGAGCATATAAATAGGGTTAGTTGCTTAGCGCCACCGAGTTGTTTTGCTCGGGTGAATAGATTTCGATATCCACGCGTCGGTCTTTGGAGTAGCTATCGTAGTCGCCAGTAATGGATTGTGATTTACTGGACCCGTGTGCATAGAGGTCGATTCGTTCTTTGGTGATACCGCGTTTTTCCAGGGCGGTGAGTACCGATAGGGCGCGTTCTTCCGATAGCACGTTGTTGTATTCGTCTGTGCCTCGTGGGTCTGCGTGGCCATCCAAACGTACTTTCAGTTTGGGGTTGTCTTTTAAGTAAGTGGCTAACGCGCTTAAGCGTTCAACGTCCGCGCCGTTTAATGTGTCTGTACCAGTTGGGAAGGTAATTTGAAAAGCCAGTTGGTTCTGCGTGGCTTTTTCCAGTTCTTGTATATAGATGTCTCGAACGGCAACTTCTTCTTCGAGAGTGTAAATATCGCCTTGTGCCTGGGAAAGTTTTACTTGCATTTTCTCATCCTGTTTCTTGTCATGTTCGTGCCAGAGTGAACTGCCTAGCGCACCGATAACCATACCTATAGGGCCCCCCGCAATTGCGCCGATTACTGCACCGCCGGAAAAGAACCCTGCCGCAGTGGCTTTTTCTTTACCGGTTGGTTCGGCAAAAGAAGAAGTTGCAGTAAAAATAGAAGCGGCACAGATAGAAGCGGTCAAGATTGTCTTTTTCATGGTGTTTCTCCAAAAAGTCTTTTGTATTTTTTGTTCTACAAGAGCGATGTGCTTTCTTGTTGTCTCGAGTGTTATTAAACATCTCGATGTAGGCAGGCTTATGGAGTTATTCAGGCTTATCGCCGATAAAAAATGGCAAATTATGGACGGGGAAAATTTAGGCGGAAAAGTAAAGCTTGGCTTGAAGAGGGTTAAATCCGCATCAAGCCAAGGGAGGAAGGATTAATTAGTGCTCTGCTGAGCCCAGTGAGAAACTTGTTCTTCAAGAATATTGAGCGGCAGTGAGCCGTCTTTTAACACCACATCGTGAAAGTCGCGAATATCAAATTTGTCGCCCAGTCTGGTTTTGGCGAATTCGCGCAAGCGCAGGATTTCTAACATGCCCACTTTATAGGCTGTGGCCTGGGATGGCATAACCGCGTAGCGCTCGATGGCTTTTACGGCATCGGGCTTGGTAATGGGCATATTGTTGAGTAAATAATTGACGGCTTTGTTTTTGTCCCACTTCATAGCGTGAATGCCGGTATCGGTCACTAAACGGCAGGCGCGCAGGATTTCCATTTTGAGTCGGCCAAAATCAGAGTATGGGTCTGTATAAAGACCAATCTCTTTCGGAATTAATTCAGAATATAACCCCCAGCCTTCTACATAGGCGGTGTGGTGTAAGTATTTACGAAAGTCGGGAATGGCTTGCCGCTCCTGAGCGATGGCAATTTGCATATGGTGGCCGGGCAGGGCTTCGTGGTAGGCCAGGGCTTCCATGGAATACTTGGGCATGTCTTCCATGCGGGAAAGGTTTGCGTAGTAGATGCCGGGGCGTGAACCGTCTGGCGCTGGTGGGTAATAAAAGGCAATGCCCGCAGATTTTTCCCGGTAAGCTTCGACTTGTTTAACAATCAGGTCGGCTTTAGGTTGAACATTAAACAGTTCAGGTAAGCGTTCTTTTATGCCGCCGATAATATGTTGTGTATCGACGAGGTATTGTTTTTTTCCGGCTTCGTTATTGGGGTAATAGAATTGTTTGTCTTGCCCCATAAAATCAAAAAATTCCTGGAGCGAACCTTTAAATCCGGTTTGTTTGGCAATGGCCATCATTTCCTGATGAATGCGTTTGACTTCCTGTAGGCCAATTTGATGGATTTCTTCCGGGCTTAAATCTGTGGTGGTGGTTTGCTTCAGAGCGTGTAAATAATATTCTTTGCCCTTGGGTTGTTTCCAAATGCCAGGGCGATTGTCTGCTTTATGGGATAAGCGCTGCAGCTTTTTGATCAGTTGCTGATACGCCGGTTGAAAATAGTTGTTCAGTGCTTGCCGTTCATTTTCGATCAGGCTTTGTGTTTGCTCTTCCGTTAACTCAAGCTTGGCAATCTTTTGTTTAAAATCCGCAAGCAGGGGCGAGTCGGTTTTTCTGGTATCAAACGGCTGGCCTGTTAGCAGGTTTTTGGAGGATTGAATTACGTGCGGGAAAACGAACTTGGGTGGAATAATGCCCCGTTTCTCCTGCTCGGATATTGTATTGATCAGCCGTTCTATCTGTTGTTTGGTGCCTTTGGTTCGCTCGATATAGGCGATGGCGTGTTCATAGGAGTCGATGCTGTGCTGGTCGATGAGTAAGCTGACCATGCCGGTGTGTCGACCAAACATTTGGTTGACGGGGAACCAGTGGTAACGCCATTTATAGTCTTCAATTTTGTCGTTCAGGTCTTGATCGAGCAAGCGCAAGCTAAGGCGATTTTCTTCGGTGAGTCGCTCTGCGGCGATTTGCCGTGAGCGGCGCAGAAACTCAATATTGATCTTATGCCCTTCTTTTTCGAATTCGGGAGTGTTTTCATCCCATTTATCGTAATTGGTTTTCAGGCCAAGCTCGGTTTGAAATTCCGGCGAGCGGCTTTTCCATGATTCGAAGACATCGGAGAAAAGCTGTTCGGCCTGCTGATCTGCTGATTGAATTGCTGCAAAGGCGTTGCTACATAGAGGAACAATGATAGCAAGTAATAGCATCAGTCTTTTCATTGGTCGTATCCTGTTCAATCGGCGCCACAATTGTGTATTGTTTTCTGATGAATTTCGTGGCTCAATTCGCGTCAGTTTTTGAACTGCAAAATATCAGGATTTCAGCTTGAGCGATATCGCCTCCTCCCAAAAGTCGGAAAAAAGTATAGTTAAATCCAGCGTAGTTGTGTCGGCAATGACTATGTTGTCCCGAGTCTTGGGTTTGGCCAGAGATGTGATCTTCGCCCGTTTTATCGGTGCAGACGAAGCCGCGGATGCGTTTTTTGTCGCATTCAAGATTCCCAATTTTTTACGTCGTTTATTTGCCGAAGGGGCGTTTGCCCAGGCGTTTGTGCCGGTTCTTTCGGAGTTGCGTGAAAAAGGTGCCCGCGAGGCGGTGCAGAATTTTATTGATCGGGTCGCCGGATGTCTGGGTATTTCGTTGTTGGGTATTACCCTGTTTGTGGTTTTGGCGGCACCCCTGGTGACGGTGATTTTTGCCAGTGGCTTTTTGTTTGGTGCGGGGGCTGACCCGGAAAAGTTTGCCCTGACAACGGATTTATTGCGCGTTACCTTTCCCTATTTATTGTTGATTTCCCTTACGGGCTTTGCCGGTTCGATTCTCAATTCGTACGACCAGTTTGCTGTACCAGCGATTACCCCGGTTCTGCTGAATGTTTGTTTAATTACCGCTGCGGCTGTGGTTTCTCCCATGATGGATGTGCCGGTTATGGCCTTGGCCTGGGGGGTGATTGCGGCGGGTATTTTGCAGTTGTGTTTCCAGCTGCCCTTTTTGATGCGGTTGGGGTTGTTGCCTCATCCAAAAATCGATTGGGGGGATGAATCGATACGTAAGGTGTTGAAGCTGATGGCTCCCGCCATATTCGGCGTGTCTGTCAGCCAGATTAACCTGACCTTCGACACCATACTGGCTTCGTTTCTACCGTCTGGCAGTGTGTCCTGGCTGTATTATTCCGACCGATTAACGGAGCTGCCTTTGGGGGTATTTGGTATCGCCATTGCCACGGTGATTTTACCGAGCTTGTCGCGTAAGCATGTGTCCGGTTGTGATTCCTATAGCCACACGCTGGATTGGGCGCTGCGTATGATCTTCCTGATTGCGTTGCCCGCGACTCTGGCGTTGTTTGTTCTGGCAGAGCCTATTCTGTATACGCTGTTTCAATATGGCACCACCACCAGTCGGGATGTGTCGATGTCTGCTGCCAGTTTGCAGGCCTACGCGGTGGGGCTCACCGCTTTTATGTTGATCAAAGTGTTGGCGAGTGCTCACTTCTCTCGGCAGGATACGAAAACGCCGGTAAAAATCGGCGTGATCGCCATGATCGCCAATATGGTGTTGAATGTGGTGTTTGTGGTACCGGCGTATTTTGTCTGGTCGATTGGCCATGCGGGTTTGGCCCTGGCAACCTCGGCATCGGCGTTTATTAATGCGGGCTTACTGTTCCTGGCTTTGCGTCGTTCGGGGGCGTATTTACCTGGAAGCGGCTGGGGAATTTTTGCCCTGCGAATGCTTGCTGCCAATATGGTGATGGTGGTGTGCCTGGTGGTTTTACAGGCGCAGGTCAGCCCTTTTATCGACATGGTGTGGCAGTCTCGGGTGCTCTCTGTGGCCATGCTGTGCGGCGGAGGATTTTTGGCGTATGTCGTCACCTTGCTGGTTTCAGGGCTAAGGCCTGGAGATCTTCGTCCAAAAGCAGCTTAAATCAAGTATTTTCAGGCAAAAACCTTTATCCTGCCTGCATTGCGTGGGGGAGCTAGGGTATACTTGCCGCTTTGTCAAAACTGATCCCAAAATGAATCAATACCAATTTGTGCATGGCCTTTCCGCATTGCGACCCGAGCAGATAAATGCCGATGGGCAAGGCTGTGTAGCAACCATTGGGACCTTTGATGGCGTACACCTGGGACATAGGCAATTACTTGAGTCTGTCATGAGCAAGGCGCGTGAGTATTCGCTGCCTTCGGTGGTGATGATTTTTGAGCCCCAGCCCTATGAGTTTTTTGCTCGGGATGAGGCGCCTTCCCGGTTGTCCCGGCTGCGAGAAAAAGTGTACGAGTTGCTTTCTTTGGGCATCGATAAGGTGGTGTGCCTGAAGTTTAACGAGGCCTTGCGGTCTTTATCGGCGGAGGAGTACATCGAGCGGGTATTGGTGAAAGGCCTGGCGGTAAAGCACTTGATTATCGGCGATGATTTTCGTTTTGGTTGTGACCGAGCCGGTGACTTCAATAAGTTAAAGCAGGCTGGTGAGCAGTATGGTTTTTCTGTTGAAGACACCAAAACATTGAGCGACAGCGGGGAGCGTATTAGCAGTACCCGTATCCGGCAGTTATTAGCGGAAAATCGCTTAGCCGATGCCGAGCGTATTTTGGGTCGGCCCTACAGCATTTTTGGCAAAGTGGTGTATGGCAACCAGTTGGGAAGACAAATTGGTTTTCCCACCGCGAATGTGGCACTTGGACGATTCCGCTCACCGGTTAATGGCGTGTTTGCGGTTACACTGGAAACCCGCGATGGTTTTGGTGCGCGTGAATATCAAGGTGTGGCCAATGTCGGTATGCGTCCTTCCATCGACGGTGATGGACGTAGAAAAAAGAAACCGATATTAGAAGTGCACCTCTTTGGTTTTGACGGCGACCTGTACGGAAATTATGTTTCGGTAGTTTTTCAACGAAAAATACGGGACGAGAAAAAATTTGAATCGCTGGAGGCTTTACAAAAGCAAATAGCGATCGATACAGAAGAAGCGAAACGTTTTTTCGCAGATAACTTTAACGATTCAACACTTAACTAAGATCGACAACAACACTAAGTAAACATTATGAGCGATTACAAATCGACACTGAACTTGCCTCAAACCAAGTTTGCAATGAAAGCGAACCTCGCACAACGAGAGCCGCAAATGTTAAAACGTTGGCAGCAGGAGAAATTATATGAGTCCATTCGTCAGGCGCGTGCTGGACGGGACAAATTTATTCTGCATGATGGCCCTCCCTATGCGAATGGTGACATTCATATTGGCCATGCCGTTAACAAAGTGTTGAAAGATATTATTATCAAAGCCAAAACTTTAAGTGGTTTTGACGCGCCCTATATTCCCGGTTGGGACTGCCACGGTTTACCGATCGAACACAATGTTGAGAAGAAAGTCGGTAAAGCGGGGGAGAAAGTTGACCATGCGACGTTTCGTAAAAAGTGTCGCGAGTATGCTGCGCGGCAAGTAGAAGGTCAGAAAAAAGATTTTATTCGCCTGGGTGTGTTGGGTGAATGGGATACGCCTTACCTGACAATGGATTTTAAAACCGAAGCCGACACGGTTCGTGCTCTCGGTAAAATCGTCCAAAATGGCCATTTACACAAAGGCTTTAAGCCGGTTTATTGGAGTGTGGTTGGCCGTTCTGCATTGGCGGAAGCAGAAGTGGAGTATCAGGATAAAACCTCATTCTCTATCGATGTTCGTTTTGCCGTAGCGGAAGAAGAAAAACTGGCGACTGCCATTCCAAACCTGAAAGGTTCCGGCAAAGTATCGGTTGTTATCTGGACAACAACGCCCTGGACGCTCCCTGCAAACCAGGCTGTGAGTGTGAACCCCGAAATCAATTACGTTGTGCTGCAAAACGGTAGTGAACGTTTATTGCTGGCCGAAGCCTTGGTGGAATCGGTTTGCCAGCGTGCGGGATTGGGTGAGTTGGACGTCGTGGGTAACTGCTCCGGTTCTGTGCTGGAAGGTTTGCAGTTATCTCATCCTTTCTACGATAAATGTGTTCCGGTTTTATTGGGCGACCATGTGACAACCGATGCAGGTACGGGGTGTGTACACACTGCGCCTGATCACGGTATGGAAGACTTCGTGGTGGGTAAAAAATACGACATCGGCACTCTGAATTATGTGGACGAGGGCGGTACTTATCGCGATAGCGTTGAAATTTTTGCCGGTGACCATGTTTATAAAGTCGATGAGAAAGTCATTGCCTTGTTAGAAGAAAAAGGCGCTTTGTTACATCAGGAAAAATTTGTTCATAGTTTTCCTCACTGTTGGCGAACCAAAACGCCATTAATTTTCCGTGCAACACCACAATGGTTTATCAGCATGGAAAAAAATAACTTATTAAATGATGTAAAAGCCTCAGTGGATGGTGTGCAGTGGATTCCCGATTGGGGTGAAGCACGTATCCGTTCCATGTTAGAGGCAAGCCCGGATTGGTGTATTTCCCGTCAGCGTACTTGGGGTGTGCCAATTACATTGTTTGTGAATAAAGAAACCCAAGAGCTTCACCCGGATACGCCCCGCCTTGTTGAAGAAGTGGCAAAACGTATCGACGAAAAAGGCATGGATGCGTGGTTTGAATTGGACGCTGCTGAGTTGTTGGGCGATGAAGCGGATTATTACAGCAAAGTGACAGACACTCTGGATGTTTGGTTTGATTCCGGTGTTACGCATTACTCCGTTATGCAACAGCGTGACAACTTGGGTTATCCCGCGGATTTATATCTTGAAGGGTCGGATCAACATCGGGGGTGGTTCCAGTCTTCATTAAAAACTGCGATGGCGATTAATAAAACCGCGCCGTATAAACAAGTATTGACCCATGGCTTCACCGTGGATGCGGAAGGCAAAAAAATGTCCAAGTCGTTGGGCAATACCGTATCGCCACAAAAAGTGGTGAACGAGTTGGGTGCAGATATTTTGCGTTTATGGGTTTCGGCTACGGACTTTAGCGGAGACATGAGTGTTTCTGATGAAATTCTTAAGCGTACCGCCGACTCTTACAGACGAATCCGTAATACCGCGCGTTTCTTTTTGTCGAACCTAAACGGTTTTAATGCGGCTGAGCATATGGTGCCATTTGATCAAATGGTAGAACTGGATAAATGGGCCGTTGATCGTGTGGCGCAGTTGCAGGAAGAAATTCTTCAACATTACGACGATTATAATTTGCATCTTATTTATCAGAAGTTACATAACTTCTGTGTGGTGGATATGGGTGGTTTTTATCTCGATATTATTAAAGATCGCCAGTACACAGCTAAAACTGATAGTGTGGCTCGTCGCTCTGCTCAAACTGCGTTGCATTATATTGTGCATGCTTTTGTTCGCTGGATTGCGCCGATCATGTCGTTCACTGCGGATGAAATCTGGCAAGAGCTTGATGGTGGTTTTGCCGGCGAGAAAGAATCCTCCGTTTTTGTTGCGCAATGGTTAAGCTTACCTCGCTTGGATAACGAAACTTTCTCTCGCGAATTCTGGCAGAAAATCGCCAAAGTCAAAGTTGCTGTGAATAAGGCCATCGAAGCAAAACGTAATGCAGGTGTAGTTGGTGGTTCATTGGCTTCCGAAGTGACCTTGTATTGTTCGGATGAACTGAAGCAGCAGTTGCTATCGCTAAAAGATGAACTGCGTTTTGTCTTGATTTGCTCTTCCACTCAATTGGAAAGTTTTGATGAAAGCAAAGGCGAAGCCACTGACGTGCAGGGTTTGCGTGTTGCCGTAACTAAAGCGGAACATGAGAAGTGTGAACGTTGCTGGCACTTCCGCGAAGATGTTGGCAGTAATGCTGAACACCCATCTATCTGTGCCCGTTGTGTAACCAATATTGAAGGCGAAGGGGAAGTGCGTGAATTTGCATAAAGGTTTACGTGAGCGCTGGACTTGGATTTGTTACGCAATCGCCGCGGTGGTTATCGTTGTTGATCAAAGTTCAAAGCATATAGTTGTCGCGAATTTTTACGAAGGTGAGCTTATGGAGTTCACCTCATTTTTTGCGTTTACTTTACGCTATAACCCAGGCGCTGCTTTCAGCATGTTTGCGGATTGGGGCGGAGTGCAACAATATTTTTTAAGCGGCTTATCGGCTGTGGTCAGTCTCGGTTTAATTTTCTGGATAGCACTTGTCGATAAAACACGTAAATTTGAAGCGTTAGGCTTGGCCCTGGTGTTAGGCGGTGCTGTTGGTAATTTGTACGACCGCGTCATGATGGGGGAGGTGGTGGATTTCATTATCTTTTTCCACTGGTTCCCGGCGTTTAACATTGCTGACTCCGCGATTACCGTTGGTGCGGCGCTGTTAATATTGGATGCATTTTTTGGTCGTCACAGTGACGCAGAAAAAGCGAATTAGGTGCGGAGCGAAGAGTCTGTATGTGTGTGATTGATTCCCATACCCAAGTCGTTTTGCATTTTTCCCTGAGTATGGAAGATGGTTCGGTTATCGATTCCAACTTTGATGCCGAGCCAGCGACCTTTACCGTCGGTGATGGAAATCTATTACCGGGGTTTGAGCGAAGCTTGATGGGCTTGCGTTCTGGCGATGAGCGGTCGATTAAAGTATCGCCTGCCGATGGGTTTGGCATGCCCAACCCGAATAATGTTCAGGTATTGAAGAAAAGCCTGTTTGATGAAAGTCTCACACTTGAACCCGGTTTAGTGGTGTCTTTCGCGGATGCTGCGGGCGCAGAGCGGCCTGGTATGGTGCAAAGCTTTGATGATAACGAAGTTGTGATCGACTTTAATCATCCCCTTGCCGGTAAAACGATTGTCTTTGATGTCAAAATAATTGACGTCCAACCTGTGGTGAAGAATTAATAGCGTTATGGAAATTAAACTTGCTAACCCAAGAGGCTTTTGTGCCGGTGTCGACCGCGCCATTGATATCGTGAACCGAGCGTTGGATGTTTTTGGTGCGCCGATATATGTGCGTCACGAAGTGGTACACAATAAATTTGTGGTCGAGTCCCTGAAAGAACGCGGAGCGATTTTTGTCGAGGAGTTAGAAGAGATCCCTGATGATGTGATCGTGATTTTCAGTGCCCATGGCGTATCTCAGGCAGTGAGAAAAGAAGCTGCCGATCGCGGTTTGCGAGTGTTCGATGCAACTTGTCCCTTGGTAACCAAGGTGCATATGGAGGTGGCAAAGTATAGTAAGGACGGATGTGAGTGTGTCTTGATTGGTCACGAAGGCCATCCCGAAGTGGTTGGCACCATGGGGCAATATGATACTGCGAATGGCGGGGCAATCTATTTGGTCGAGAACGAAGAGGACGTCGCCCGACTAACGGTTCAGAATCCGGATTCACTGGCTTATGTAACTCAGACAACACTCTCAATGGATGATACGGCCAAGGTCATCGATAGCTTGCGGCAGAAATTTCCCAAAATATCTGGACCGAGAAAAGACGACATCTGTTATGCCACGCAAAATCGCCAGGATGCCGTGAAGCAGCTGGCTCTTGAGTGTGACTTGGTGTTGGTGGTTGGTTCGCCAACCAGCTCAAACTCTAATCGTCTGCGAGAGTTAGCTGAGCGGTGTGGTGCGCGCTCATTTCTGATTGATGGCCCGGAAGACATCAAGAAGAAATGGTTTGCCGATGTGAAATCCATAGGCATAACTGCGGGAGCTTCAGCGCCAGAAGTGTTAGTGAAAGATGTTATCTCAGGACTGCAGCAACTGGGAGCTAAGGTGCCGGTTGAGATGCACGGCCGTGAAGAGAACATCAGCTTCTCCCTGCCAAAAGATTTGCGCTAGTTCACCTTTTATAAATTATTCCCGCGGTTAATCGCCCCTGAAAGCCAGTCGTCCGAGCTGGCTTTCATCCCCGGAAAGGCCCTGATATAACTAAGTTAACAGTCTTCAGGTCTTTTCGCCCTATGAAATTTTGTAGCTCTCCCAAGTCAAAGATAGCTGGATTCACTCTACTTGAGCTAATGGTGACGGTTCTTATCGTAGCGATTCTGGCTTCTATCGCTGCCCCCTCCATGACAACTTACCAAAACAAAAAGTGTGTTACGGCTGGAGTACATAATTTTGCTGCAACGATTCTTAGCGCAAGGCGCTTAGCAATGGATACGCAAAATAACATGCGTTTGTGTGCTTCAGTGGATGGTGAGACTTGTGCTACTGCTGCCGATTGGAGTAGTGGTTTTATTGTTTTTGAGGATGATTCAGTTGCTGCTGATCAGACAGGCAACGGAGTAAGAGACGCAACGGAGAAACTCTATTCGAGCTATACCCCTTCTTGTGATGCGACTGTCTCTGTTAGAAGTAGAACAAACACATCCACAGATGTGGCCTCATTTGGTTTTAATTTCCGCGGTTACAGCCTTAGCAACTTAAGACATTTTATTGTTGTCTGTCCTGTAGATAATATTGCTTCTAATGCCAGAGGCTTATTGGTTGAGCTAAATGGAAGAACGCTCCAGTCCCATGATCTGGATGCAAATGGCATTCATGAAGTCGTACTCAGTCAGGATGATGGTACTGTGTTCAGTGAAGAGATTAGTTGTCCGTAAATTAACTAGAGAATTTGAAGTGAATACGAGTGATATGAGCTTAAAAAAAGTTTTAGGCAATCGAGTTCAGAGAGTAGATAAAACTGCCGGTTCTTCATTAATTGAAGTGATGGTCGCACTCTTTCTTCTTGCTGTTGGCATGCTGGGTGTTTTAGCAATGCAGGCTAACTCTATTAAATTAAACAATAACGCGTATCTATATTCTCAAGCCGATATGCTTTCCAAAGAAATTCTGGAAGCTATTCATTCTTGCGGTGATCGGGGTAACAATGCCAAGGCTTGCATTGAACTTTTTAAAATCGGTTTGGATGATTCCTCTCCTGGTGGTGCTAACTGTGAAGGTAGTACCTGTGGTTATGCTGATTTGGCCAGGTGGTACATACGTGAATGGCGTGAAAATATAGAAAACCAGTTGCCTGCTGGCAAAGGGGCGATTAGTTATGTTGCTAGTACAACTCCTGATAATACAACTAATTACGATGTGACCATTACTATTGAGTTTTCTTTGGGGGTGGACAGGGAATCGAATGCGGTTGGGCGTCAGGGAGGAAGTGTTGTTCCCTCTGATGTAATTAAAGAGCGTGTCACGTTAAAAACTACCATTGTTCATTTGGGTGGATAGTAAAAAGTTATTGAGGATTTATAGGCAGAGAATATGAGTACCGTAAAGATGGTAAAGAAAGATGCAGGCTTTTCTCTGGTTGAACTGCTGGTTTCTATTTTGATTTCAATGATTATATTTGGCGGTGTGGTAAATGTAATATTGAACAGTAACAACACCTATAGGGTGGAGGAAGAGTCGACATATATTCAAGAAAATATTCGCTATTCTGTTGATGTGTTAACCCGGGATATTCAGCATGCGGGATTTTTTGAGTGTGGTACCTTATCTCAATTTAGAATTGCAAACTCTATTGATAATTCTGCTGCCGACAGTTTTCTCAACCTCACGGCAATAGAGGGGTATGAGGGTGATTTGCTCGCCCCGGTCGAATATAGAGCTGATCAGTATAACGATTCGGACTCAATTCTTTTGCGTTACGCAGATACTTCGACGGAAGTGTCTGTTGCTTCTCACTCTCCCAATTCTGCAGAGATTAAATTGACAGGGAGCCATAATTTTAGTGTGGGAACACCTCTAATCGTCGTGGACTCTAATTGTGGTGAAATGGGTTTTTTCTCGGTTAGCGGCCCAAGTGATAGTAGCTTGCCCGCAGATCATATCGTTCACAATACGGGAAGCGGTAGCAACCAAAATTGTACCAAAGTGATTAAAGCTTCAATCTCTTCTTTTGAGTGTGATGGAAGTTGTACTTCCACTTCGTGCGGTGGTAACAGCCCTGCGGAATATTCACCTGGCTCGTCGGTGTTTAGATTTTATTCTGCTGCATATTATATCGGTAATTCAGCGATTATCCCTGGTATGCCTGCACTTAAAAAGGCAACACTTCTCTCTTCTGGTGTGCGCTTGGAAGAGTTGGTTCAAGGTGTGGAGCGGATGGAAGTCTTATATGGTGTTGATGAAGATATTCGGACTCATATAGATAATCCCAACTGGCTGTCTGATATGGGCGATGGAATTATTGATAGCTACCAAAGAGCTGATGCGGTTGCTGACTGGAACCAAGTGTTAGCTGTTAAAGTAAATTTATTTTTCCGTTCTCAAGGTGATGTGTTCGATGCAGATCAAGTCACCACGCTACACGGAATTGATTTTGGTCCCGATAGATTTTTATGGCGCACAGCGAGCTTGACCGCTCAGATTCGTAGCCGTTCTCGTCGTGATTTAATGAATTAGTTGAGGTTTTTATGAAGAGGAAATTTCAACCGATAATTAGGGCGCGAAAGCTGCAATCTGGCGCAGCCTTAATTGTTAGTTTGGTGATATTGGGTGTGATAACGCTTATAGGCGTTTCTAACATGGAAACCACAAACATGCAGATGAAAATGGTTTCTCATGACAGGGATCGATCTGATGCTTTTGCTCTTGCTGATGCGGCGCTGACGGAAGTTGAATATCTCTTATCCAAAAAACTAGAGATTCGCCGGGAAAATTTGGAAGATGACTGCGACCCGGCTACGACTTTTTGTTTTACTGATAATTGCACTGGAGGAAAAGATTATCCAGGTTTTTGTTTCGATGGCTCTTGGCCGTTTTCCAAAACAGAATACGAATGTTCCGTGGGAAAAACCGCAGCAGCAGGCGGCGAAAGAGTAAAGTTTTGGTCTGACGAAACCTTGGATGTGTGGGATACCGCGGGGCGTCATGGAGTGGTTACGGTGTCAGATGACAATATAGAAGTGAAATATATTGTTGAGTTCTTGTGTTTTGTGGATCCAAGTCCTTCGGATAATGATATTTTCGGAATTGCTTCAGGTCAGAACCCCGATGGGGGGCAACCTCTTTTTCGAATAACGGCCTTTACTGCTGGTGGAAAAAGAGTGGCGCCAGTGGCACTTCAAAGTACCTATGTTGTTAATTGCGTTGATTGTTAACCTGTGTTGCGTTTAATACGGACCCAGATTGGAAATATATTATGAGTACTATATTGATATCCAAGTTTATAGCTGAATCCAAAAGGGGCTGGCAAAAAATATTGTCTGGCGCTCTATTTTCGCTTTGCTTCTCTAGTTATGCTCAAGCGCAAGACATTACAGACTATATTTATATACCCCCAACGATTGAAAATGAAACGCCTTTGGTTATGTTGGCGATGTCCAATGACCATCAGTTGTATTTTAAATCATACACTGACTGGGATGACCTGGATGGGGATGGAAGGCCAGATGTTGGTTATAAGCATTCCATTACATACGAAGGCTATTTTGACCCTCAAAAATGTTATGTTTATAGCAGTAGCAGTTTACTTTTTGAACCTGTGTCAAAAGCTTCAGCAGCTGGCAACTATTGTAATGAAACTGCGGGAAATCAATGGCATGGGAATTTTCTTAACTGGGCGAGCATGACCCGTATTGACCATGTTAGAAAGATTCTCTACGGAGGGTACAGGTATACAGATGGTGCAAACCAAACTGTTTTGGAACGAAGTTTTTTGCCTATGGATGTGCATTCTTTTGCCAAACACTATGATGGCGAAGATGTTGGCAAGTTGACGCCTTTTAACAATGTTAAGGATCAATCTTCTTATATCGGTTTATCTCCTTCCAATTCCAATTATGCGGATAGGCGTAAAGCCGCTGGTATTACTATTTGTAATACCTCGAATGGTTATGCCTACTCAAACAGGAATTCCAGTAATAGTCCTGCGCCCCCATTAATGCGAGTCGTAGAAGGCAATTACCTACTCTGGGGAAGTTTGACTGGACAGCAGTGTATTTATCGTGATGAGCCGAATGTTGTTGACCGCTGGCAAAATTACTCTGCGGATCCGGTTGATGTTGGTATTTATTCTAATGCCGGAGCTCCGAATACCGCTGACAGAGCAACACAAGGTGACGGTAATACCATTAGAGATTACGTTGCCCGTGTTGAAGTTTGTAAAGTTGGCTTATTGGAAAGCGATTGTAAACAATACCCAAATGGTACTTATAAACCTGTTGGTGTCTTACAAAAATTTGGTGAAGACGACCAAGTTTATTGGGGGTTAATGACCGGTTCTTACGACAGCAATATGGAAGGTGGTGCGTTACGTAAAGAAGTAAGTAGTTTTCGTAACGAGGTTAATTCGACTATCGATGGTACC
This sequence comes from Teredinibacter sp. KSP-S5-2, assembly GCF_032773895.1. NCBI lineage: Bacteria > Pseudomonadati > Pseudomonadota > Gammaproteobacteria > Cellvibrionales > Cellvibrionaceae > Teredinibacter > Teredinibacter sp. KSP-S5-2. The sequence continues at coordinate 342,661 of NZ_CP120416.1, forward strand.
TTTACCAGTGTGAACGGTATTGTTAGTACCATTGATAAGTTCAGAATTGCAAATTACCGTTTTGCCGAAGATAACGGTTCCGGTTGGTATTTGTATGATGGCTGTAATTGGGGAACCTTAAGCTTCCTCAATGGGAACTGTTCCAACTGGGGTAACCCTTTTGGTGAGATATTATTGGAATGTTATCGATACCTTGGTGGTGCAGGGTCTCCTCTGCATTCAGCTGATGACACAACGTATATTTCCGGTTTAGAGTCTGACGATAATTGGAGTACTAAGGCTGGCGCTGACCCAAATTCTTCTTCGCCTCTTAAGGAAGAAAATTCTTGTGCGAAACTTAATGTGCTGGCGTTTAATGCAAGTACGATTTCATTTGATGCGGACTTGGCTGATAGCGATTTCGCATATTTCTCCGGTGCCAGCTCAAGAAGTAATATCCAGGCTTATACCAAGTACATTGGTGAGTTGGAAGGCATTACAGGAGCTGGCACGAACAAGTATTTTGTTGGTGTTTCTGGTGGCAGTAATGATGGTCAGTGTACTGCAAAAAGTATAACGGACTTATCCAAGGTTTCTGGAACCTGTCCAGAGGCACCTCGGTTGAGAGGAAGTTACCATTCGGCAGGACTGTCGTATTTTGCTCGTACCGAAGATATTAATCCTCTGATTTCTGGCGAGCAAAATGTTAATACTTATGGTATTGCGTTAGCTCCAAATGTGCCAAAAATTGAAATTACCGTTCCTGCCGGGGCCAATCAAGGCAAAAAACTTTCTATTGTGCCTGCGTGTAACGCCCTAATGGCTGGTGGGAGTGGGGCTTGTGGATTGGCTGATTTTAAAATAATTGAGCCTGACCATGAAATCTCTCCCGGTGTTCATGGCGGTACCTTTTACGTGGTATGGGATGATACCGAGCATGGTGGTGACTTTGATCTGGATGTTGGCGGTATTATTCAATATGAAGTGAGTGCCACTGAGTTAAAGGTATCTTCAGATGCGGTATACCAGCTAGCTAGTGTTGTTCTTGGTTTTGGTTATATCCTAAGTGGTACTGATGATGATGGCATTCATATCTATTCCGGTATTAATGGATATAGCGGTTTTGGTTGTTCCGGCTGTAATGTTGGAGATAGTGCGGTTCAAATGACATTTGGCTTTGGTAATGGCACATCGGCAGAATTCCTGGAGCAGCCGCTATTTTATACTGCAAAGTACGGCGGTTTTAATGATGAGAATGACGATGCCATTCCCAATGGAACTACGGACAACCCCCATTACGAATGGGATGAGAATAAGGATGGTGTCCCTGATAAGTATTTCTTCTCGCAAAACCCTGGTGATTTAAAAGAATATCTTGTTGAAGCATTAAACGATATTTCGTCTCGAGTGTCAGCGGGTACAGCTGCTGCGGTGGTGGCGAGTTCAACGGAAGGTGCCGGGATTGTTGTTCAGGCATTGTATAACCCGAAATTCAATGGTGAGGATGATCGCTCTGTAAACTGGGTGGGTAGTTTGAATGCGTTTTTCCTTGAATCCTACGGTCGAGGCAACAAACGTCTTCGAGAAGACTCTGACGGAGACGGGATCATGGAAGATAGTGATAAAATTATTTCGATCAGATATAACGAGTCACTAGGTGAACTTGCTGTGGAAAAATATACAGCAGCGCTCCGCAGTAGCAACGAAACGTTTGAAGGAAGTTTCCCTCTGTCTGAGTTGAATCCTGTATGGCAAGGTCATCATCAATTAGCGAAGGTGACCGATTACGTCAATCAACGGACATACAGTAATAGCGCATTATCCGGGCGTTATATTGTAACGGCTTTTGATACAAACAGAGACGGTGTTATTAAAGGAACTGAAGCAACTCTTGTTGATTTTGTTACCGGTGAGTTTGATCCTACATCTAGCTCGAATGTGGTAGATGGTGTGCCTCGCTACCGGTTCTTAGGTTTCCCTTCATATGACCCTTCTGTCAGTGCTTCAGATCCGAAAAGTAAGGAGTCGATAAAAACGAAAACCGATAATTTGGTGAACTTTATTCGAGGTAAAGAAGGGATTGCTGGATTCCGCTCTCGTACAGTCGATTTTATTACGTCAACTACGGATGCTGAACCATGGTTGTTGGGAGATATTATCCATTCTTCTCCTGCGGTTCTAGGCCCTCCTGATGATGCAAAATTCGGTTATTACGGTGTCTATGATGACAAAACTTACCAGACATATATGCAGGCTAATGAAAGTCGGCGTAATGTGGTTTTTGTTGGTAGCAATGACGGTATGATTCATGCGTTCAATGCGGGGACAAAAAATAAATATACTTATTCGTCTGATGCCAGAGCACAATTAGGTGATGAGCTTTGGGCTTATGTTCCCTATAACCTGTTACCCCACTTACAGTGGCTTGGCCGGGAAAACTATCCCCATGTCAGTTACATGGATGGTTCCACCAAGGTTTTTGATGTGAAAATCAATGGTGAATGGAAAGCTATTTTAGTTGTTGGCATGCGCTTTGGCGGTGGCTTATATCAGGTGGATCCAAATGAAGATGGTGACTTAAGTGATGCCATTAATTTTAAATCAGCCTATGTGGTTCTGGACGTGACTGACCCAGAGAGTCCGCCAAAATTACTCGCGGAATTTACTCACCCGAATTTAGGTTTCACAACTGTTGAACCAATGGTGGTAAAAAGTGTTGTGTTGGATGACGCAACTACGGCTGGTGATGAGCGATCGGATGCCTGGTATTTAGTTTTTGGTTCTGGACCCAGTGGATCAACAGACGCCACTCGAAAGGATGCTATTACTTTTGGCGTCAGTAACCAGACTGCGAAACTATTTATGTTAAATCTTGATACGCTTGAGCTTAAGTCTGGTGGACCTGTCGATACCGGATTAGCCGATAGCTTTGTTGGTGGTATTGAGGTTGCCGATTGGGATAGGGATTATAAAGACGATGTAATTTACTTTGGAACAGTAAATGGCACGCCTGAGGTTCCTGGAGGGAGACTTTCCCGTTACGTACCTTTTTCGTCATCGACGGGTGTTACTAGTAACTTAACGAGCTCTGTATCGAGCATGTTAAATGTCACTAATCAACCGTTTTCCGCGCCACCTCTTGCTTATACTGATACCTATGGTGAGCATTGGATATATGTGGGAACGGGCAGACTTTATACCCAAAAAGATAATCTTTACGAGTATCAAAATTCGTTCTATGGGTTAAAAGAGCCGAAAGATAGTTTAGGCAAATTAACTGGCGTGGAATTGCAATACAAACAAGGTAATCCTGTGGGTACCGATATTGTTGATACAACGATGATTGTAACTAACGGGCAGCTGCTAGGAAAAAGAGGTCAGTCAATAGGCGATGCTAGCCATGACCTTGGATTGCCGGAAAATGCAACTATGCACGATCATGTCGTGAGTGCCGTTCAACAGAAGCAGGGATGGATGTACAACTATGTATATGGGTTGAATGAAAGCGCCCAGAATCCGGATGGTACTGCAAACTTAAAGAGACGGACGTTAGGTCGCGCAGAGGTTTTGCCTTTCTTTGGAACTCTGTTATATCCCACGTATGACGTGACTCTGGAAAAATGTAAACCAGAAGGCACTGGTGTGCTTTATGCTCCCAGTTTAACGGGAGGAATATCGGCACTTATTTCTCCTCTGGGGGTTGGCGAACGTCGAATTGACAACACCGCCACAGAGCCTGGTGGAGATGAAGAATTACTATTTTCTCAGGGCTTTAGAGGGTTGGGTAACTTAAGTGGAGGGTTAATTCAGACTTCTACCGGTGAACTATTCTTCCCTGAACTTGTTAGTTTGGACGTAAGTGGTGGCCGTCGTTCCTGGCGGGAAATCCCTGTGAATTGGAACTGGAAGTAAGAGTATTTTAGCTATGAATAATATGAAAGGTTTTACCCTTATCGAAGTACTACTTGTGGTGGCTATCATTAGTATTTTGGGAAGCATTGCTTTTAGTAGTTACCAAAGTAGTATTCAAAAATCGAACAGGGCGGACGGGAAAGAGTTACTCTTACGTTGTGCATCCATGCAGGAAAGGAATTTTTTACGGTTTAATGTCTACTCTGATGATGAAGGTGTTGTTTGTGGTGCTGGCGCTAATACCGTAGTGACTTCTATCGACGGACATTATGTACTTAACGTTGAGAATACAAATTGCCCTACCGCGGCAGACAATGGTCAATGTTTTGAAATGACTGCTACTGCCCAAGGTTCACAGCGAAATGATACTACTTGTTTAGTATTAAGCCTCAACCAGGCGGGGGTTAAGAAATCCTATTCTGCCTATCCAGGTACGGAAACGACTGGTTGTTGGTAAAATAGTAAAGTGCTAGGTATTACCTAGCACTTTATCGGTTTTCCTTTTGCGTCTTCCACGACCCCGTCATTATCAAAATCTCTTCCGATATATGGCCTCCCTGGTAAGCTAATTGTCACTCTTCTGGATGCTGTTGGTATGCCGGGCTTACAATACTCAAAACTTCCGGCCTGTTTTGCGCTTCCGTTACTTCTAAACTCGATATAACTTCTTCCCAAAGAGGCTCGTAGTTTTAAGGTTCCGCTATAGGTCAAGGCCAAGTTTGAGTAAAGAATTTCATCGTTTGTATACTGGCGGTCGTTATTTTTGTCATCAAATACAATAATATTTTGCGGATTATTTTTTTCGCACCTTAGGTTGCCGTCTGCTCCACAGACTGTAATGTGTTTTTGTTCAACAACAGCCTTTTGTCGACCAAAAGCTAATGAGCGACGTATTGCTGATGTCGTTGATTTTGCTTCAGCTTTTGCTTGAATGACGGAGAATTGCGGGATTGCCATACCGAAAAGAATGGCAAGAATAGAAATGGCAATAAGTAAATCAATAAGGGTAAACCCTTGGTCCCGTGAATACATACTGAGCCCTCCTGGCATTGTTATTTTTATATGTATGCGTAAAGACTAACAAATGCTTTTCGTTAAGGGTGTAGGATATTCACCATAATTACAGTGTGATATTGTCTTTAATCGGTATCAATTCCCAGTTTTTGAAGTCGGTAGCGGAGAGAGCGAAAAGTGATACCCAGCTTTTTGGCCGCTAGGGTTTTATTCCAGCGAACGGAGTCCAGAGCTGAACACAATATTTCCTTTTCAATTTCTCCTAAATAATCATCAAGAGAGGGGTAGTTTTGGCTTTGTATAAAGTGGTCTGTTTTCGTTGGTTCGCTTAATAATTCTGTTTCTGTAGTGGGCGAGGATATTACGCCAAGGTTTGAACCTAACTGTAGGTCCTGCTCATGGATGTTGTTTGTTTCGCAAAGTGTATAAGCCCTTTCCAATATGTTTTCCAGTTCACGAATGTTGCCTGGGAAAGAATATCGCTGTAATGCAGTAATGGCATCAGAAGCAAGGGTGAGTTTTCTGTCTTCGTCTTCACTTTGTATTTTGTCGAGTAGGTATTCGGCAAGAGTTGGAATATCTGCTTTTCTTTCTCTTAATGCTGGCACGCTAATGTGGATAACATTTAGTCGATAAAATAGATCCTGACGGAACTCACCTTGTTCGACAAGGGCACCTAAATTTTTGTGGGTTGCCGATAAAATCCTTACATTTGTTTTAAGTTCACTGTTTGATCCTATGGGGCGAATCGCTTTTTCTTGTATCGCTCTAAGCAATTTAACCTGCATATCAATGGGCAAGTCTGCAACCTCGTCCAGAAATAACGTGCCACCTTCTGCTGCCTGAAATAACCCCGTTTTATCCTGAGTTGCGCCTGTGAACGTCCCCTTTTTATGGCCGAAAAATTCACTTTCCATCAAATCTCGGGGGATAGCTCCGCAGTTTACTGGAATAAATGGATGATCTTGCCTGGAGCTTAGGCTGTGTATTGAGCGGGCAACAAGTTCTTTCCCGCTTCCCGATTCACCACTGATATAAACCGGCGCTTGTGAGCGAGAGAGTTTTTTAATGGCTTTGTTTAGCTGGATAATGGATTCGGATTTGCCAATGATCCCTGTGTCGAGATCGGTATTGGAGTGAATTGTATTGGTGTTTATCGCGGAAAGAATTAACTCTCTTAGAGAGGATAAATCGATAGGTTTAGTTAAAAAATCAAATGCGCCAGCCTTTAGGGATTGGATAGCTGTATCCATGTTTCCGTGGGCTGTGATAACAGCGATGGGCATATTGGGCGCGGCTTTTTGTGCATGTTTGACAAAATCAATCCCGTTTCCATCGGGAAGTTTCATGTCTGTTAGGCATATATTGTAATTTGAGCCTTCTAGTAAGGCCTTGGCGCTGGAGATATCCGCGGCTGTGTCGACATCGATTCCCATTCTGTTTAGTGTTAAACCTAACAGCTCACGAATGTCCGGTTCGTCATCAATTATTAGTGCCCGATGTTTTTGCATTGGTTAGCTCTTTTTAAATAACCCTTTGATGATGAGAAAAGTTGATTCTGAAGCAGCTTTGCTCTGATTCGTTTTTTTTGTAGTGCAGTGTCGCTTGATTAATTTCGCACAGCTCCTTACAGATATAGAGCCCGAGCCCGGTGCCATGTTGTTCTGTAGTGAAAAACGGTTCAAAGATTGCCTGAATATGTTTTTCTTCGACGCCTTTACCGAAATCAATTACTTCCAAAAATGCCGTTTCTTCATTGTCACTGACACCATATCGAATTTCAATTTTGCTTTCACCAGTGTTCTCCTGGCTGTATCTTACACCGTTGTCGACCAGGTTTGTGATTACCTGGTTGAGGTGAGTGGGATCGAATTTTGTTTGTGCATTATCCGATAGCTGGGTAAGTAAAATCGTTGCGTTACGGCGCACAGAATATTCTTCCTGAAAATTATGAAGCCATTTATCCAGGTCAACTCGTTCTGCGTTTGGTTCTTTGCGCCTGGATAATACCAGCGTGTTATTGATGATTTGGTTCACCCTGTCTGAATGCTGCAAGATAATTTCGATCAGACGGTGATCCTCTTTGGGTAACTCTTCAGATTCTTGCAGAAGTTGGGCTGCATGAGATATTGCTCCCAACGGATTGCGGACTTCGTGCGCAATACTGGCTGTGAGTGTACCCAGTGAAGCAAGTTTGAGCTGCTGTGCGTGTTGAGCAATAGTTCTGTAATCTTCAAGGTACAGAAGGGTTCGTTCTTCAAGTCCATTGCCCAGCCTGGAAAAACTGATTCTTACTTCTTGTCCGGCCCTGAGCTGATGTACCTTGGGTATTCCGACAATGGGGTAGGAGCGCCATGTCATGATCAGGTCTTTTAAATTGGAGATTTCCTCGATGGAGGTATTGATATAGTGACCATTTGAGGGAATATCCAGCAGCTGTAACGCGGAATCATTAATGAGTTCAATTTTATTTTCTTCATCGATAACTATGACGCCGGTTCTCATTCTGGCAACAATTAACTTGGCAAGTTTTTCCAGGTGCTTGGCATACTGTGCCTGTTCTATTGCTTTACTGTCACTTTGTCGAATGCGTTCAGTTAAATAGGTGAATGCAATGGATGAGAGAAAAATTAGTATGCCCAAGCTTCCAGCGGCAAACATATTTTGTGAATAGCTGGCGGATGTCTGGGATTGATATACTGCCTGGGCAATGACGAATATGGTGATAATGGAGGCATACGCCAGAGATAATCGCCCGCGAAGGAATATGCTCGCCATCGCGGTATTCACCAGTAACAGGTAACCTAAGCCACTCTCAGGGCCACCACTGGCATAGATAAGCAGTAGCAGGGCGAATAGATCGATGACCAGCAGACCGGTAATTCGATTAAATGAGTGCCGTAATTGTTCTGCTCGAAAAACAAATAGTGCACCAAAGCAGATTAAAATATAGAAAAACGACGTTAACCAAAACAGGTCAGGATACTGCGAGCCCAGTACTTTGGGAGCCAGCTCCGTTTCGTACATGGAATAGAGAATCAACCCTAATAGCAGGCGGTAGTAGAGGTATACTTTGAGTATTTGTGGGTTATGGTTTATTGTGCTCTGTTCGATGTTCACATCAAGCCTGCTCTAAGGCATTCGCATTTTTATCATTTGTTAGGAGTATAGAAAACACATGTCAGCATTGACTATCGTTGCTGCTCAGGTCAACCCGTTGGTTGGAGATATAGATGGTAACACTGAATTGGTGTTAAAGGCTTCTCGTGAAGCAATAAGTCAATACAATGCCGATATTGTACTCTTCCCAGAGCTGACATTAACCGGATATCCTCCCGAAGATTTACTGCTCAGAGAAAGCATTGGTCACCGTGTTGATCGAGCTCTTAAAACCCTATGTGAACAAAACCTGTCATGTGCAATCGTTGTTGGATACCCAAAGAAAAGCCTTGCCGGTTTGCTCAATATGGCGGGAGTCATCCATAACGGAAAGCTGATCTGCGAATATGCTAAGCAATGCTTGCCTAATTATCAGGTGTTTGACGAAAAACGCTATTTTGTTGAAGGGCGGGAATACGCCACATTTGAGCTCAATTCCGTCAAAGTCGGTTTATCAATTTGCGAAGATATATGGGATGGTGAGCCGATAAAACAAGCGAAAGCGGCCAATGTTGATGTCTTACTTAACTTGAATGCTTCGCCTTTCCACAAGGATAAGCAATTAGAGCGGGAGCAGCTTGTTTCCGAACGAGCCAAATATGTTGGTGCGCCAATTGTGTACGTAAATCAGTACGGTGGTCAGGACGAGTTGGTTTTCGATGGGGGAACTCATGTCGCCGATGCGGAGGGCAGTATTATTGCTCGAGCTCCGCGCTTTGAATCCGCTTTACTGGCGCTGGATTTAAGTACATCAGATCGAACAATCACTGTGCATTCAGGTTCACAATCTGCGCCAGTGCAGTCCGGGTTGGCGACAATCTATGATGCTTTGGTGTTGGGCGTGAAGGACTACGTCAATAAAAATGGTTTTCAAGGGGTTGTGCTGGGTTTATCTGGTGGTATTGATTCTGCACTGACTTTGGCCATTGCTGTGGATGCCTTGGGCGCGGAACGCGTTGAAGCGGTGATGATGCCCTTCCGTTACACGTCTGAGCTGAGTAAAAATGATGCCGAGGACGAAGCTAAGCGTTTGGGAGTGAAATACCGGAGCTTAAGTATTGAGCCAATGTACGAGGCATTTATGGACACTCTCGCCGAGTCTTTTGTTGGCAAAGGCATCGATATTACCGAGCAAAACATCCAGTCTAGAAGCCGAGGAGTGCTGCTTATGGCGCTCTCGAATAAATTTGGCTATCTGGTTTTGACCACGGGCAACAAGAGTGAAATGGCGGTGGGCTATGCAACCATCTATGGCGATATGGCCGGCGGTTTAGATGTCTTGAAAGATGTACCAAAGACCATGGTTTTTGAGCTATCCAAATACCGTAATACCATCAGCCCAGTGATTCCCGAAAGTGTCATTACCCGCCCACCTTCGGCGGAGCTGGCACCAGATCAAAAAGATGAAGACTCACTTCCTCCCTACGAAATTCTTGATGCGATATTGGAAATGTATATCGAGCAGGATATGAGTGCTCACCAAATCGTTGAGCATGGATATGAAGAGGAAGTTGTGCGCAGAGTGCTTCGGTTGGTTGATATCAATGAGTACAAGCGCCGTCAGGCACCGATTGGTATTCGTATAAGTCGAAGAGCTTTTGGGCGTGATCGACGTTATCCGATTACCAATGGTTGGAAAATAGGAGATTAGGGGCCGAGTTGCCTCTAGCCTCTCTGGGGAGGCTCCAGGCCTTTATCCGAGTAGAAGGGGTTGTATTGCTTTCTTGAATCAAAGCTTGGGTATTTACGCTTTTCAAACAATCCCAGAGTTAAGTAATTGATCCATGATCGCTTTTGATCGCGCCCGAACTGGAAATTGAAGTCGCCGTCCTTACCTAAGGTTGGATGTTTTGGATAGTTGTGTTGCAAAACTTTGACGGCATTGTTTGATAGTTCATCCATTCCAAGAAGGTGATATGCCTGAGCCATCACTGCCAGAGCATCGGGCACGGCAGGCGAGCGTTGTAGGTTCTCTACCACATATTTGCCCCGATTTGCCGCCGCGAGATAGGCACCACGTTTAAAGTAGTAGTTGGCGACGTGGATTTCGTATCGGGCTTCCGCATTTCGAATAAAAGTCATTCGCTTTTGAGCATCCAGCGCGTACTTACTTTCTGGGAAACGGTTAATGAGTTGAGCGAAATAATTGAATGCATCCGATGCCGTGCCAGGGTCTCGGCTGGTTGTGTCGGTAGGTAGCATCGACACGAAGGCAGAATCATTATGGAATGCTGCAACACCTCGCATATAGTAGGCATAATCCACGTTACGGCTTTGAGGATGTAATCGAATAAAACGATCCGCAGCGGCAATAGCCAGATCCTGTTCATCGGCTTTATATTGTGCGTAAATCAGTTCTAATTGGGCTTGTTCTGCGAAATAGCCGAAGGGGAAATACTCTTCGAGTAGTTGCAAGGTTTCTATCGCCGAGTCCCACTGCCCGGAGTTCAGACGTTTTTGTGCTTTCTCGTATAGGACTTGTTCAGAGTCAATTTGCTCCTTGTCATCGTTACTGGAGCAACTGATTAGGGCGAAACAAAGAAAAATCCAGACTAACTTGGTTATTTGATACATTCTCAACTAAATCTCAGCAAAGGGTTTGGGTATGATAGCCCACCCAAAATGTCATCTCTTTTCAGGGCCGACAGTGTAATCCAGCAAGACTTGTAAATACAAATGAAGCAACAAAAACACCATCAGGGTCGGGTCGCTGAATCCGACGCCGGCTCCAGGTTGGATCAGGTAGCGGCCAAAATGTTCCCAGACTATTCCCGTGCACGTATCCAAAATTGGATAAAAAGCGGTGCTTTGCTGGTCGACGGACGAGTGGTTAAGCCTAATACCAAGCTTGCTGGAGGTGAGTCCATCATTCTTGAAGCCAGTCTCCAGCAAGAGGGCGACTGGGAGGCCGAAGCCATGGAATTGGACGTGGTATATGAGGATGAGTCTATCCTGGTGCTAAATAAGCCTGCTGGGTTGGTTGTTCACCCAGGTTCAGGCAATTGGGAGGGAACCTTGCTGAACGGGTTGCTGCATTATTGTCCATCGATTAGTGCGGTGCCTAGAGCAGGTATTGTCCATCGTCTGGATAAAGAAACCTCCGGGTTGATGGTGGTGGCCAAAACCATAGAGGCCCAGACGAGCTTGGTTAGCCAGTTGCAGGATCGCTCGGTGAGCCGGGAATATGAGGCGATAGTTTGGGGCGAGACAGATAGTCGGGGTTTGGTTGACGGCGATATCGGGCGTCATCCGTCGACGAGAACCAAAATGGCGGTTGTGGATCGAAATGGCAAGCCTGCAAGAACGCATTATCAGCGTTTGGCGAGCATTGGGCCGGTTTCTCACCTAAGGTTGAAGTTGGAAACCGGTAGAACGCACCAGATTCGTGTGCATATGTCGCATATTGGCTATCCGTTGGTGGGAGACCCTGTTTATGGTAGGAAATTGTCTCGTGCTCAGATACATTCTTCGCCAATTTTTGAAGTGTTAGACGGCTTTAGTCGACAGGCTTTGCACGCAATTAAGCTTGGTTTAATTCATCCTCGAACAAAAAAATATCAATGCTGGGAAGTGCCCTTGGCCGCCGACATCTCGGAATTGATATCGCAAATAAACGGTTTATGACTATGAATAACAAAGATGTTGCCTATATCAAACCCGAGTGGCCCGCACCGGAAAATGTCCGGGCGCTGATTACCACGAGATCTGGAGGCGTGAGCAAGGAAAAATATGCGTCTTTTAATCTTGCAGCCCATGTGGGCGATGATATTGATTGTGTCGAGGAAAACAGAAAGCAGCTATACGAGTATATTGGCTACCCGGTTTCCTGGCTGCAGCAAACGCACAGTACCGATGTGATTACATTGGATGAGTACATCCCTACTCCTACTGAAGGGGATGCGACCTTTACCGGCAAAACGGGGGTGGTGTGTTCCGTTCTTACCGCTGACTGCTTACCTTTACTGGTTACCGATAAAGGCGGCGAGCAAGTAGCGGCAATACATGCCGGTTGGCGAGGCTTGGCAGATGGTATTGTGACGGAAACCATTAAGTGTTTTCAGGCACCGGCAAAAGACTTGCTTGTCTACCTAGGGCCGGCCATTTCAAAACCCAGCTTTGAGGTCGGCCTTGATGTTTTATATGCCTTTCAACAAGGCCAAAAAAGTCGGTCTTTCGCTGAAAACATCGAATCTTCTTTTACCCCGAAGGAAGGAGAAAAGGATATTTATTTTGCTGATATATATCGGTTGGCAAGATCAGAGTTAAACGGACTGGACGTCGAAGAAATCTATGGAGGAGAGTTTTGCAGCTATTTAGATAATGAGCGTTTTTTTTCGTTTCGTCGGGACGTTGAAACCGGACGAATGGCCAGTTTGATCTGGAAACAATAACACCCGGTATTTTATCTTGATCAGCAAGGTTTGTTATTTATGGATAGCAAGCCTTGCCGGTAAACTCTGTTTAGTTTTGCAAAATGATTTTTGCTGCGTTTTTGCTCCAACGACGAATTTGCATCTTAAAATCGTGATAGTTAGAGACTTGCGTTGCGCGTTCCATATTGTTCGGGCCGAGTTTTTCTTGAGTTTCTCTTCTGTCACGCAGATATGCTAGGGGTTGTCCTGTTTTTGCGTCCGAGATATCGAGTATAAAGGTGGCTATCCCTGCTGTATTGACGTATTTTTTATCTCTTGGGCCACCGTCATCAGGGCCATATATATGCAGGTCGATCAATTTAGGCGCAATGATTAACGTCTTCTCCGTTGCAGCTTCACGCGGTAAGCCAACCACGACTTCGTACTTGGTCTCTTCTTTTAAAACGGCTGTGACTTCTTCGTGTAAAAGTTTGGCGTACTTGGTTTTGATTTTTTCTCTATAGTTTTCAGAGGTATCGGTTTTGTGGTCCCTCAGCCAGCGATCACTAAAAGACACTTCCGCATCGGTAACGTAAATTGTTTCGTAATCGGACAAAGATACATTTGGTGCAAATTTGGTGGTGTCTAGCCCTTTACTTTTCTTTTCGATAAGGGTGGGTTCAGTAGTATCGCTGGCCAATACTGGTGAGTCTGGTTTGGGGGTTGCGTAGCTGATATTGTCTGTAAAGGCGATTGCGGCGACAACTAACGCTGCAGCAAAGGAAAATGTTGAAAACGAGTTTTTCATGGCCAACCTCTTTTTTCTAATATTTTTGCCTGGGTATGGAGTTAGAGCAGTGCTTGTATTAAATAATTCCATTGTACGGCGGAGCTTCACGTTTTTTACATGTTTGGTTACATCTTTTTACAAATTAACCGAATGCTTGTATTTCGACTGCATGCCCCCAGATTATTGACAGTAACCCTATTGTCATCTGGCATTTTATTGCTATAGCCGAAGGTATTGTTATGCGTATAGACCGCTTGACGAATCAACTCCAAATCGCACTTTCTGATGCTCAGTCACTCGCTGTCGGGCGGGATCACACTGAGCTCGATTCCTTACATATACTGCAAGCAATGTTAGACCAACAGGGCGGAACCGTCAGGCAGTTACTGGCCCATGCAGGTTTCGATGTGGTTGGCTTGAGAAATGAGTTAACGAAATCCCTGGAGGCTTTGCCAAAGATTCAGAACCCTACCGGTGATGTGCGTATGTCTCAGGAGTTGGGGCGTTTGTTGAATCTGGCAGATAAACATGCGCAGAAAGGGGGGGATAAATACATCTCCAGCGAAAGCCTGCTGATTGCGGCAATGCAAGACTCCGACAACAAGCTGGGTAAGCTTCTCGGTGCGTTTGGAAATTTAGCGAAATTACAGTCCGCGGTGGATAAGGTCAGAGGGGGGGAAACCGTGGATGACCCGGATGCCGAGGGTAATCGCCAGGCGCTGGAAAAGTTCACCATAGATCTGACTGCCCGAGCTGAAGCTGGCAAGCTTGACCCCGTGATTGGCCGTGACGATGAAATTCGACGCACAGTTCAGGTTCTTCAGCGAAGAACCAAAAACAACCCTGTGTTGATCGGAGAGCCTGGAGTGGGTAAAACGGCCATTGCAGAGGGCTTGGCGCAGCGCATTATTAATGGTGAGGTTCCCGAAGGCTTGAAAAACAAACGCCTGCTTTCGTTGGATCTTGGGGCTTTGCTGGCGGGCGCGAAATTTCGTGGTGACTTTGAAGAGCGGTTGAAATCCGTATTGAATGAGCTGTCGAAACAAGAAGGCCGCATTATTCTGTTCATTGATGAACTCCATACAATGGTGGGCGCGGGCAAGGCCGAAGGGGCAATGGATGCGGGTAATATGTTAAAACCTGCATTGGCTCGTGGAGAGTTACACTGTGTCGGTGCCACGACTTTGGATGAGTATCGCCAGTTTATTGAAAAAGACGCAGCTCTGGAGCGCCGCTTCCAAAAAGTGTTGATTGATGAACCCAATGAAGAAGACACGATTGCAATTCTTCGGGGCTTGAAAGAGCGTTATGAGGTGCACCACGGGGTGGATATTTCAGATTCGGCAATTATTGCTGCGGCTAAGCTTTCCCAGCGGTACATCACTGATCGACAATTACCGGATAAAGCCATTGATTTAATTGATGAAGCGGCAAGTCGTATTCGTATGGAAATTGACTCCAAACCGGAGCAAATGGATCGGCTGGAGCGACGTTTAATCCAATTAAAAATTGAGCGTGAAGCCGTTAAAAAAGATGATGACCAAGCGGCAAAAGACCGATTAAAGAAAATTGATAGTCAAATCCAGAAGGTTGAAAAAGCCTATGCGGATCTCGATGAGATCTGGCGTGCTGAAAAGGTGGCGTTGCAAGGGTCCCAGGAAATAAAAAGTACACTTGAGCAGGCCCGGCTGGATCTTGATTCTGCCCGTCGTGCTGGTGACTTGGCTCGGATGTCTGAATTGCAGTACGGCATTATTCCTGAGCTGGAGAAGCAGCTGGATATGGCCAGTCAGGCAGAAATGCATGAAATGAAGCTGTTGCGCAATAAAGTCACGGATGAAGAAATTGCTGAAGTGGTGTCCAAATGGACTGGAATCCCTGTCTCCAAAATGTTGGAGGGGGAAAGAGAAAAACTCCTTCGCATGGAAAGCGTGTTACATAAACGGGTGATTGGTCAGGCCGAAGCAGTGGTTGCGGTATCCAATGCGGTGCGACGTGCCAGAGCCGGGCTGTCCGACCCGAATCGACCCAATGGCTCCTTTTTGTTCTTAGGCCCAACCGGTGTAGGGAAAACTGAATTGTGCAAAGCGTTGGCTGAGTTTTTGTTTGATAGTCAGGATGCGTTGGTTCGTATTGATATGTCCGAATTCATGGAAAAGCATTCCGTGGCTCGATTGATTGGTGCGCCTCCCGGATATGTTGGCTATGAAGAAGGTGGCTACTTAACGGAAGCTGTGCGCAGAAAACCCTACTCTGTTGTGCTTTTGGACGAAGTTGAAAAGGCCCACCCGGATGTATTTAATATTCTATTGCAGGTGCTTGAAGATGGTCGTCTAACGGATGGTCAGGGGCGTACGGTCGATTTTAAAAATACAGTTGTGGTTATGACCTCTAACTTGGGCAGTGCGGCGATTCAGGATATTGCCCAAAACAAAGCATTCGACAGTATCAGCTTTGATGGCGGCGATACTTCCGATATCGAAAATGAACACAAATACAACGCAATGAAAGAAGCCGTCATGGAAGTCGTTGCCGGCCATTTCCGTCCAGAGTTTATAAATCGGGTAGATGAATCCGTTGTTTTCCATCCTCTCGAGCAAAAACAGATTGCCGGTATTGCAAAATTGCAGATTGAGATTCTGCGTAAGCGATTGGCAGAAAGAGATTTGCACTTGATGTTGGACGATGAGGTCCTGGCGCATATTTCTGAAGCTGGATACGACCCGGTATATGGTGCCCGGCCACTAAAACGGACAATTCAGCAGTTACTGGAAAACCCGCTTGCGCAGGATGTGTTGTCGGGCAAGTTCATGCCTGGGCAAAAAATCTCTGCTAGTTGGGATGGCGATAAGATTCTATTTGAGTAAAAGCAGGAAGGTTAAGGTCAAGCGGATGTCGTGCGAAATGTATAGCTCAGCCTGAGAATTTACTGAGCTATACACAAATAATTGAGAGCGGTTTTTTGTGGTTAGCGCTTATATCCCTTTGCAGGTATCGTTGATCACTTTCTCCGAAATGGAAATTTCTGAGTCGATCTCCTGCTGAGTAAGATATTTTGTTGATCCATCGTCAGCTTCCATTCGAATACGCCCACCTTTTTTCAGTGCCGCTACTCGATCTCGTTCAACTTGACACTTTTCTTTTTGGATGGCGATTTGTTCAGGAGTCAGCTGGACTGCCGGCGGTGTTTCAGGTGGTTTTGTTTTTGAGCTACTAGATGATGTGGATGGCGCAGGTGACGGCTTACCGCCAGATACTTTGATACGCTCTGCTTTAACACCTTGTGGTGGCGTCGAGCCATAGTGTTGGGTGCCATCTTCATCCTGCCAGCGGTAGTACTCTGCAGCACTAACAGAGGAAACGAATGCCACAGTCGTCACGGTCAGGGCTGTTGCAAATAAAAGAGGCTTAAGCATTGTGGACTTTTTGTTGTAATTCATTTGATCGCCTTTCGCGTTAGCAGAACATAAGCTTGGGTAGACTAATACTAATTTCCTAATCCCCCTTTTGGCAAGTATAACCAAGTAAAGCTGATTCAACGTCAAAAGGTTTCGCAAAAACAGGCGACAACCATGGGTGGATCTTGATCTTTAGGCGTGAGGTTGCCACAATGACAGCTCGCCTGATGGCTAGTAGTGGCACTTTGTCAACCTCGGTGTCAACCCTACCCAGATAAGCCAACCGCTTACCTGACCATCCTGAAGCGCGAGGGGGCAACAACCTACGCCCTCCACCGACATCACAGATTTTAGCGCCCACATCGCAGTGTGTCGGAAAGCTTCGCCTTGATATCAATTAATTTAATGTTTTTCATCCCTGGCGGATGAACGATTTTTGTTTTTTAATTGGCTTTTAATCTCTAGCCTTTCTTATTTCAATGGGAGACAACGCAGTGGAAAAACTTTCCGGCGGCGACATGCTGATCCGCTCCCTGGCGGATGAGGGCGTTGAAATTGTTTTCGGTTATCCCGGTGGTTCAGCGCTCCATATTTACGACGCAATATTTCGTCAACAAAAAGTAAAACATATATTGGTCAGACACGAGCAGGCTGCGACACACGCAGCAGACGGTTATGCCCGTGCAACAGGTAAAACTGGTGTCGTCTTGGTCACATCTGGTCCTGGCGCAACCAACGCAATTACCGGCATAGCCACCGCATACATGGATTCCATTCCTTTGGTCGTCATTTCTGGCCAGGTCGTGTCAGATAAAATTGGGGAAGACGCATTCCAGGAAACTGACATGGTGGGAGTCTCCCGCCCTATTGTTAAGCACAGTTTCCTGGTTAAAGACGCAGCCAAAATTCCTGAAATTGTGAAAAAAGCGTTTTATATCGCATCCACCGGACGACCCGGTCCTGTTGTAATCGACATACCGAAAGATGTGACTAATCCGTTTGATAAATACGATTATGAGTACCCAAGCAAAGTTAAGCTTCGTTCTTATACGCCTGCGGTAAAAGGGCACTCAGGGCAAATCAAAAAAGCGGCCCAACTATTATTGTCTGCTCGACGTCCTATCATCTATTCCGGTGGTGGTGTGGTTCAGGGTGAGGCGTCAAAACAGTTGACTGAATTGGCGAAGCTATTAAATGTACCCGTTACCAACACATTAATGGGATTAGGTGGTTTTCCTGGTTCCGATAGGCAGTTCTTAGGCATGCTTGGAATGCACGGTACGGTGGAAGCCAATACGGCTATGCATCATGCTGATGTTATTCTTGCGGCTGGGGCGCGTTTTGATGACCGTGTAACCAATACGCCTTCAAAATTCTGTCCATCAGCAAAGATTATTCATATTGATGTTGACCCGGCTTCTATTTCAAAAACCGTCACAGCAGATGTCCCTATCGTTGGACCAGTTGATAGTGTGTTGAATGAAATGCTGGATATTATTAAGTCCAGTGATGAACGCCCAGACCCTAAAGCAATAGAAGGCTGGTGGCAGCAAATTGATGAGTGGCGTAATCGTCACGGCATTTTGCTTAAGCCAAACTACGACACCAGTGGCGACATGTTAAAACCACAGGAAGTTGTTCGAGCCTTATATGAAGTTACCAACGGTGAAGCGTTTGTTTGTTCTGATGTTGGGCAACATCAAATGTTCAGTGCACAGTACTATCAGTTTGATGAGCCTCGCCGCTGGGTAAACTCTGGTGGTTTGGGCACCATGGGCTTCGGTTTGCCCGCTGCTATGGGGGTTCAATTTGCCCATAGAGACAAGCCTGTTGTCTGCGTAACCGGGGAAGGTAGTATTCAGATGTGTATTCAGGAGCTGTCGACCTGTACCCAATATCACTTGCCGATAAAAATAATCTGCATTAACAACCAGGCTTTGGGCATGGTTAAGCAGTGGCAGGATATGCAATACGATAGTCGTTACTCCGAAAGCTTGTATGAGGATTCTCTCCCGGACTTTGTGAAACTCATGGAGGCCTATGGTCACGTTGGAATGAAAGTGACCAAGCGGGAAGATCTGAAAGCCAAGCTGGAAGAATGCTTCGCCATGAAGGATAAAACGGTCTTTATGGATATCTATGTGGATCCAAAAGAACACGTTTATCCAATGCAAGTGGCACCAAATGGTTCTATGCGCGACATGTGGTTAAATAAAACGGAGCGTACCTGATGAGAAGAATTATTTCGTTATTGATGGAAAATGAGCCGGGTGCGCTTTCGCGAGTAGTGGGGTTGTTTTCACAGCGTGGTTACAACATTGAAACGCTGACGGTAGCACCGACAGAGGATTCCACTCTTTCTCGTTTGACGTTAACCACAATTGGTGATGATCATAAAATTGAGCAAATAACTAAGCATCTAAACCGCTTGATTGACGTGGTCAAGTTAGTGGATCTCACAGAAGGGGCGCATATTGAGCGCGAACTGATGTTGATCAAAGTTCGTGCGACAGGTGCTCAGCGTGCAGAAATCAAGCGTTGCGTTGATATCTTCCGTGGGCAAATCATTGATGTGACTGCATCGGTTTATACCATTCAGGTTACTGGCGCGAGCGATAAGCTTGATGCATTTTTCCAGGCCGTTGGTGAAGCCGCTATCCTGGAAGTGGTTCGCTCTGGTGTTTCGGGCATTAGCCGGGGCGAAAAGGTTTTGAGTCTGTAGCCTTTATCTCATGAAAAGAGCCCTGAATACTGCTATTCAGGGCTCATTCTCTTCACCTTCGATTTATCTCACTTTGCTAACTGCAAAACGTCTTCGTTGAATCATCAATCCGATTGTGCCAAGAATAATTAGCGCAATTGAAGATGGTTCTGTTACTTCGATTAAGTCACCAAATTCGCCGACATGGCTAATTCGAGAAATCGAAATATTGTTTTCAGCGAAGTCAATTCCTGCATCAGAAAAGTCGACAACCGCCCAGGTGAAATCCTCATTGTTTTCAAATAAGTAATGGGATAACAGATCTGTTCCACCAGTACCAATTTTAATGAGGAAGTGAGAAGGTGAACCGGAAAGCTCTGCAGCATAGACATCAGACTCGCCATCCAGCAAAGTCCAATCACTGCCGAATGAATCATAGCTGGTCATGTAGTCAACATCATAACCAAGTATCGATTCAACCCAAGCCTCTTCAGTAGCATCGCCACTATTACCCAAATCCGCGCTGGCAATAAATGAGTCGATGCCACCTACGTCGGTAATAGCTAAAGCCCAGAGGTTTACCATTGGGAAAACACACAAATAAAAAGCTACTAATCCTGCAATACCCAACTTTTTCATAACTTCTCCCACGTACAGCATGAAGTAAAGACACCCGAGTATTTGCATTAACTGTACCTGTTTAAAAAATGCACAGGAAATCAAAAGGATAGGTTTACATATGGGGTTGAAGCTTAAATTTTGTGACGTAGTGTGTAAAAAATGTCGACTTTGGCGACATTTTGAGATGTGCCCTCTATGGGAGAGGGCAGGAGAGATACTTTAGTGACGCTTTCTTTGGGCGATTAACCCAAGTAAACCTAGACCGATAAGGAAAATAGAAGA
Source organism: Teredinibacter sp. KSP-S5-2 (assembly GCF_032773895.1). Taxonomy (NCBI): domain Bacteria; kingdom Pseudomonadati; phylum Pseudomonadota; class Gammaproteobacteria; order Cellvibrionales; family Cellvibrionaceae; genus Teredinibacter; species Teredinibacter sp. KSP-S5-2. The sequence continues at coordinate 362,869 of NZ_CP120416.1, forward strand.
GGGCTCAGGCACAGAAACTGAGCTGAATTCACCGACATGACTCATGCGGTCGATGCTTATGTTTTTGATACTGAAATCAATCCCTGCTGCGGAGAAGTCAACAACAGCCCAGTCCAAATCTCCAATATTTTCAAATAGATAGTGAGATTGAAGGCTGGTTCCGCCGGTTCCCAACTTAATTAAAAAATAGTCAGAAGCGGTGTTAATTGAAGCAGCATACACATCGCTCATTCCATCCAGTAGCGTCCAATCTGAACCATTGGAGTCGTAGCTGGTGTTAAAAGTAACATCAAAGTCCAAAATGGACTCTACCCAGGCTTCTTCCGTCGCTGAGCCGCTGTTGCGGAGGTCACTGCTGGCTATAAATCGATCTACCCCGCCAACATCCGTAATCGCTAACGACCAACCGTTTAGCGAGTATAGTGAGGTGATTGATATGACCAGGCTTAAAAAAGCAGCTTTTCTAATCATTTAAATACCATTGTTAGTTAGTGTTTTCCTTTGTTTACTGCTACAGCAAGCGGCATGCCAAGACTCTAAAGGCATGATGTGACGTGGTTTTTATACAAAAAATGCTTAAAGAGGTATTTAGTTTGATTGAAAAGTGTAAAAAAAGCTGACTAGATGATGTCTCAGGCGAGGCTAGAGTTGTTTAACCTTATATCCTTCTTGTTCCAATAGCTTGAGCAGTCCGTATTCTCCGGGGAGGTGGAGAGCGCCAACAAGAACAAGCTCTGTATCTTGAGTTTGCATCATTCTTCTTAAAGAGGGGAGCCACGCTTGATTACGCTCTACCAGTATCGTCTTGTGAATTTCAGGCATGTCTCGTTTCATTGGTTCGTTTGCGAGTGCGTCGAGTGCCTGGATATCCCCTTTACGCCATAACGATTTCATTTTAATCATCGTTTGTTCCAGCTGGTTGAGGTCTTCCAGCATATATCGGATTAGCTCATCCTCCCGTCCTTTGCCAAGGTTGGCGATGTAGTTAATTTGTTGATCAACACTTTCAAGGCTCATTAATACTTTGTTTTCTGTTTTTGCTTTATGGGCGTAAAAGGCATCAACTCCGGTATCTCCCATTCCCAGTCTTTGTAGTTCACTCATGGTTAACGTCACCATCAGCATTCCAGGTCGAAGCTGGAGTAAGGGGGTCGAGTCTAGTTCCTTTTGGTTAAGGTATGAGAGCAGTTTTGCGTGGGTGGATTTGGAAAGCTTGGCTGATAACGAGTGCCCGGGGGCATAGATGGTGGCTTGCAGAATCTTGCGCTGAGTTGCTGCTGATTGTAGCTCGTGCATATCTGTTTCAAGCACAATAATATTCGATTGGCTGTATGCCTTTTCAAAAGCGTCAGGTAAAGGGTGATCGTTTTTACTTAATACATGTATTGTTCCTGCAACAAACATTTTGCGGTCATGGTTAGATACTTCCCAGACTGGTGCAGCAAAACAATTGGTAAATAAGAGAAACCAAAGAGATATTGCGCATAGGACTTGGTTGTTCAGCATATCGAATCCTTGCTGGGGAGGTTGTTCTGTATATTCACTAGAATAACTCAATTATTCTGCCTTGTTTGCTATCTGCTCCCACAAGGCCGCAACAATCGGACTCTTTAAGCGTTTTTTTAGACAGCAAACACCGACTTGGTACGGCTTAATTTGTGGTTGAATCGGGAAGTGTTCGACCTGATCTCGTAACGGACTGTTGTTCAATACGATTTCGGGAACCAGGCCGATACCAAAGCCAAGACTCACCATGCTGACTATGGCTTCGTTGCCTGATACCTGAGCATAGATGTTAGGTTGTATCTTATGGCTCCTAAACCAAGCATCAAGCTGCTCTCTAGCTATCCCTTTTTCGGAGAGAATTACGGGGAGTTTTTGCCAGGTATCAACATCCTGAACGGTGTGAGGAATGGGGAGGTTTGCTGTTTTGCTGATAATCAAGATAAGCGGTGAGTGTGTTATTCGTTTGAACTCCAGTTCCACAGGGAGTCTTTCTGGTTTCGCCGCAATGGCTAAATCCTCCTGGCCACCGGTGACTCGTTGTATCGCATCGGCAGGGTCGCCGGTATGAAGCTTTATTTCAATGAGGGGGTGACGTTGACGAAACTCGGTCAGGAAATTAAATAGAAAGCTGTAACTTGCGGTGATGGAGCAGTAAATACTAATGGCGCCCTGTAGCTCTCCATTTTCAGCTATAAGGGCCTCCTTTATGGTCTCCAGTTGTTGGTAGGCGTCGTTAGCATATTGTTGAAACTGTTTACCCTGAGCTGTTAATTCCACAGTGCGGTTGTCCCGTTCGAACAACTGAACTTTTAACTCTTCTTCCAGTTGTTTGATTGACCTGCTCAATGTGGATGGGCTAATAAAGCATTGCTCCGCTGCCTTACCGAAGTGTCGTGTAGATGCGAGGGTAATGAAGTGTTTCAGCTGAGATGTATCCATAAACTTGCGTTTCGAAATATGAAATAAAATGTTGCAAATATATCATTTTACACAATATGCCTTTTTCCATACACTGCCTGGCGACAAAGGGTTGCCGCTCTAGGTGCCTCATTTATTCAAATAGGAGACGAACAATGCAAATCTATTACGATAAAGACTGTGATCTATCGATTATTAAAGGCAAAAAAGTTGCCGTCATCGGTTATGGTTCTCAAGGTCATGCTCATGCATGTAACCTAAAAGATTCTGGTGTGGACGTAACTGTAGGCTTGCGTCCAGGTTCATCCTCCATTGCTAAAGCCGAAGCGCATGGCTTAAAAGTAAGTGATGTACCTTCAGCGGTCGCAGCTTCTGATGTTGTAATGATTTTGACTCCAGATGAGTTTCAGTCTCAGCTATATAAAGAAGAGATTGAGCCAAACTTGAAAGAAGGTGCAACTCTAGCTTTTGCTCACGGTTTTGCTATTCACTACAACCAAATCGTTCCTCGCAAAGATTTAGATGTAATCATGATCGCACCTAAAGCGCCGGGTCATACTGTTCGTTCTGAGTTTGTTCGTGGTGGCGGTATTCCTGATTTGATTGCTATCTTCCAGGATGCTTCTGGTAAAGCAAAAGATGTTGCTTTGTCATATGCGTGTGGCGTTGGTGGTGGTCGTACAGGCATCATTGAAACAACATTTAAAGACGAGACTGAAACGGATCTATTTGGTGAGCAGGCGGTACTTTGTGGTGGCGCGGTTGAGTTGGTCAAGATGGGGTTCGAAACACTTACAGAGGCAGGTTACTCTCCAGAGATGGCGTACTTCGAGTGTTTGCATGAGCTTAAGCTAATTGTTGATCTTATGTTCGAAGGCGGCATTGCCAACATGAACTACTCAATTTCCAACAATGCGGAATATGGTGAGTATGTTACTGGGCCAAAAGTTATCAATGAAGAGTCTCGCTGGGCCATGCGTCAAGCGCTTAAAGACATTCAAGACGGCGTCTATGCCAAGAAGTTTATCCTTGAAGGACAAGCTAATTATCCTGAGATGACTGCATGGCGTCGTAACAACGCTGCTCACCCGATTGAGCAAGTGGGTGAGAAGTTACGTGCGATGATGCCTTGGATTGAGGCAAACAAGATTATTGATAAGTCTAAAAACTAGTTTTTGAAGCTTCATCAAAAAAATTACAACGCGGCTTAGGCCGCGTTTGTTATATTAGGCACCCTAAAAACACGTAAATGTAAGGTTGTTAAACTAGGTTTTGCAAACATGACAAATCAGCCAAAAGATCCGTTAGACGAAACGCAAGATATCCCTTCAATCGTGACAGACAACCTTCCTATCGACGAACATGAGGAAGAAGTCTCTGAAGGAGGGCAAACGGTTCGACGCAGAGGCGTCTATCTGCTGCCTAACCTGTTTACCACTGGTGCGTTGTTTGGGGGCTTCTTTGCCATAGTGTCGGCTATGAATGGCAACTTTGCTAATGCGGCCCTTGCCATTTTTGCTGCGCAGATCCTAGATGGCTTTGATGGGCGCGTGGCAAGAATGACGAATACCCAGAGTGCATTTGGGACTGAGTATGACAGCCTCTCTGATATGGTTTCCTTTGGTCTGGCACCAGCCATAGTGTTGTTTAGCTGGGGGCTGGAGCCATTAGGTAAGTTCGGCTGGGCAGCAGCTTTTGTCTATGTTACCTGTGCGGCTTTGCGTCTCGCCCGTTTTAATACCCATGTCTCTGATGAGGATAAGCGCTATTTCACTGGTCTTGCCAGTCCTCCCGCAGCCACGCTTATGGCTTCTGGTGTGTGGTGGGGAAGCGAACTGGAATTAACGACGGAAATATCGATTTTTGCTGCTCTTGTAACGGTGTTTGTTGGTTTGACTATGGTGTCAAACTTGAAGTATCAAAGCTTTAAAGGTCTTGATGCTAATCGGCGTGTGCCTTTTGTTGCCATGCTCATTACACTTCTGGTTTTTATCCTGGTAACTATTGATCCTCCAAGAGTGTTGTTCGCAATGGCTTTTGTTTATGCCCTGTCGGGTCCTGTTACCTGGTTAGTGAAGTCATGCATTGGCTTTTTTAAAAATAAAAAAGTACAAGAAGAGGGGTAACGAGAGATACAGCGCATTTGTTGAGCTATATTTAGGTTTGCGCGTAGCTTTTTTAAACTGATTGAACGTGAAATGGGCGCCA